>JBFHXP010000048.1:0-18426 GCA_041598875.1 Desulfobulbales bacterium | reverse complement strand
GTAAACCGCATCGGAATGACCGATTCTGGCAAGGCAATTCTTGCCGGAGATGTTGATTTCGAATCGGTAAAGGAGAAGGCTGCGGCCATTACCCCGGTACCTGGCGGAGTCGGCCCGATGACCATTACCATGTTGATGAAAAATACAGTCCAGGCCGCCAAACAGGCTGCCGGGCTCATTTAAAACTGAAAATGCCGCTGTCGGCGAGGATATTGCCGTACTTCCTCGTGTCACGAATTCGTTCTTCAAGAAACGGAAACAGGCACCGACGATTGATTCTTGCATGTAAATGAGGTGAAATGATGGCAATCAAAAGAAGTGGATGTGAAAGCTGCACAGAAATTACCTGTGGATCCACAAAAGAAGTTCTTTCCCATGAAGTTGCAAAGAATGTCAGGACCGCCTACGACCGGATCCAGGCACGGGGAATGTCCGCCTGTCTGTTCGGTTCCGGGGGCACCTGCTGCCGGCACTGTAACATGGGGCCATGCCAGATCATCGATGGCGTTGATGATATGATCGGCATCTGTGGAGCCACCGCAGACACGGTAGCAGCAAGAAATTTTGCCCGGGTGGTCGCCGCAGGCTCAGCATCCCACACCGACCATGCCCGGGAGATGGTCCGCGGTTTCCTCGACACCGCCAGGGGCCATGGCCCTCACCAGATCAAGGATGTCAAGAAACTGAAATCCCTGGCCGAGGTTTTCGGGGTTGTCACAGAGGGCAGGGAAGTGCAGGAGATTGCCATTGAACTCGGCGAAAAGGCCATGGCCGAATTCGGCAAGCAGGAGAACACTCCGCTCTCCATGCTCAAACGCGCCACCCCTAAACGGCAGGCGCTCTGGAAAAAACTGAACATTTTCCCCCGGGGCATTGACCGTGAAGTAGTCGAAATGATGCACCGGACCCACATGGGCGTGGATCAGGACTATGAGAACATCATGCTCCAGGCCTCCCGCTGCGCCCTGTCCGACGGTTGGGGATCATCAATGCTCTCCACCGAGCTCACCGACATCATGTTCGGCACCCCGGTGCCCCGCCGTGCCATCGTTGATCTTGGCTCCTTGAAACCCGACCAGGTCAATATCTGCGTGCACGGTCACGAACCCCTTCTGGCCGAGGCGCTCTGTATCGCCGCCCAGGAACAGGATATGCTTGACATGGCCAGAAAGCAGGGCGCTGCCGGCATCAATCTGGTGGGTGTCTGCTGTACCGGCAACGAGATTCTGATGCGTCGCGGCATTCCGGTGGCAGCAGGCTTTATCCAGCAGGAAATCGTCCTTGCCACAGGAGCGGTGGAGGCGATGGTTGGAGATGTGCAGTGCCTGATGCAATCGATTGCCGATGTGGCGCGCAATTTTCATACCGATATAATCACCACCAATTACCGGGCAAAAATGCCCGGGGCAGTCCATATTCAGTTTGAAGAAGAGGAGGCGCTCAATTCCGCCAAGCGCATCTTGAACCATGCGATCATGAATTTCAAAAAACGCGGCAAATTCTTCATCCCCGAGGAAAAGAAACTGGATGTCGTGGTCGGGTTCAGCCACGAAACCATAAATACCATGCTCGGCGGAACCTTCCGGGCCAGCTACCGTCCTCTTAACGACAACATCATCAACGGCCGGATCCGTGGCGTTGCAATGATTGTCGGCTGCGACAACTTCAAGCTCGAGGACAACACCCACGAGATCATTGTCAAGGAACTCCTGAAAAACAACATCCTGGTGCTGGCCACCGGTTGCGCCGCCACCTCCCTGGGACGCGCCGGCCTTGTTAATCCAGAGGCGGTAAAGTATTGCGGCGCAAGCCTGGCCGAGGTATGCGAGACCGTGGGTATGCCGCCGGTACTGCACATGGGCTCGTGTGTTGACAACAGCCGCCTCCTGATCGCCGCCACCCAGATGGTGAAACAGGGAGGTCTTGGTGACGATATCACCGATCTGCCGGCCATCGGAACCGCACCCCTGTGGATGAGCGAAAAGGCCGTGGCCATTGGCCAGTATTTCGTGGCCAGCGGCGCCCAGGTGGTTTTCCAGGATCTGCCGACAACTGGGGCCAAGAAGTTCAACAAGTACCTCCTGGAAGGACTCATGAAGACCCTTGGCGCCCACTGGAATGTGGCTAAAGAACCCCTTGAGATCGCCCGTCTGATGATCCGGGCCATTGACAGCAAACGTGAGGCCCTGGGCATCAACAAAAAGCAGGATCGGGTTCTGTTCGATATGGCCATGCGCCGCGATCTCGGTGGCAAAGGACTCGGCGATGTCGGTTGTACCGGACCCGCGGACTCCTCCGTAAAATAGAACTCCACGACCCTGTTCCACTGCGCTCCTCCGGAACAGAAAGAAGAAAAGCGAGGCGTCCGTAAAAAAACGGCATACCCCGCTTGATCGACAACCAGAAAGAGAAGGAAAAATATACCGATGAAATCGGCCAGTCGATTAGAACGTATTCTGACCGCGGGACATTTTGCGGTTACAGGTGAGTTGGGACCGCCCAAGAACAGTGATGCCGAAGTGGTCCGTAAAAAGGCGCGGATACTGAAGGGTCATGTCGATGCGGTAAACATCACCGATTGCCAGACCGCCATTGTCAGAATGTCCAGTATTGCGGCCGGGCTTCTGGTCCAGTCCGAAGGAGTGGAACCGGTGATCCAGATGACCTGCCGGGACCGTAACCGGATAGGAATCCAGAGTGATGTGCTGGGAGCCGCTGCGCTGGGACTGAAAAATCTCCTCTGCCTTACCGGTGACCACCAGAAGTTCGGTAATCATCCCGGGGCAAAGGGGGTCTTTGACATGGACTCTATTCAGCTCCTCGGCATGATCAGGGAACTCCGCGACGCCAAGAGGTTTCAGTGCGGCGAGGAGTTGAAGGGTCCCGAACCCCGCCTCTTTCTTGGCGCCGCTGCCAACCCCTTTGCCGAACCATTTGAGTTTCGCGCACCCCGCCTGGGGAAAAAGGTCGCCAACGGCGCTGATTTCGTCCAAACCCAGATCATATATAATGTAAAGAAGTTCGCCAGGTTCATGGAAATGGTCCGGGATTTAGGCCTTGATGAAAAGGTCTACATCCTTGCCGGCGTTACCCCGCCAAGGTCCCTGGGCATGGCCCGCTATATGAAAAAATTTGTTCCTGGCATGGATGTCCCCGATGAGGTGATAGAGAGAATGCAGGGGGCGAAAAACAAAGAGGAAGAGGGCATCAACATCTGTGTCGATGTCATCAACCAGGTTCGCGAGATAAAGGGGGTGGCCGGCGTTCATGTCATGGCCATTGAATGGGAATCAGCGGTCCCGGAAATCGTTTCTCGAGCCAAGCTCGGCACCAGGCCGGTACTTGAAGATGATCCCAAAACGGTACAGGCTCTGCCCGCGGAAGTACTTGAAGTCAGAACCGGTGCAGTTCCGGAAGTTTCCTCAGGTGATGGCGATGCCCTGCTGATGGCTGCCAGGATTGAGGCGGAAAAAATAATTGCCGCGGCCAGGGAGGAGGCGGACAGGATCAGTGCTTCACCTGCTGCCCCGGCCGTTCAGAAATCGATAGAAACAGTGGACGCAGGAGAAGATGAAATGAATGAAAAAGAACGTCTGATGGCGTTGGAATCGGTTCGGGGTGGTCTTGAAGCCCTGAAAAAATCATTTGGCCTGAGCGATGACCAGTTTGCCGCTCTTGCCAATTTTGCCGGCGCTGAAGCAATCCTGAAAAGAGATCCGGGAGTCACTCCCGCTGCCGCCAGCACCCCGGCAACTCCGGCCGCTCCGACAGCGCCAAAGACCCCGGTTGTTCCTCCGGCGGTAGATGCCGCACCCGCTGCTGCCAGGGCCGCGGATGAGGCCAAAAAGGCCGAAGAGGCCAAGGCGGCTGCCGCTGCCAAGGCCGCGGAAGAGGCCAAAAAGGCCGAAGAGGCCAAGGTGGCCGCCGCTGCCAAGGCCGCGGAAGAGGCCAAAAAGGCCGAAGAGGCCAAGGCGGCTGCCGCTGCCAGGGCCGCGGAAGAGGCCAAAAAGGCCGAAGAGACCAAGGCGGCTGTTGCTGCCAAGGCCGCGGATTCTGCCCCGAAACCAACTCCATCCGCCCCTGTTTCCGGTGAGTTAGGAGCAACCGCCCTGGCCGGAGAGAGCACACCTCTTGCTGACCGCGCCTCCCGGGTTCCGGAAGATGCCTATAAAATCAAATACACCGGCTCCATCCGTGAAACCGTTCTCGGCAATGGCGACAGCGCCATCACGGTAGGCGGCACCAACGTCATGCCTTTCCAGATGTTTGAAGGGAGTATGCCGCGGAAGCCTCTTATCGCCATGGACGTACCTGATGTCAAGCCGGATGAGTGGCCGGACACCCTTGTCCGTCATTTTGCCGATGTCCTTGACAATCCGACCGCCTGGGCCCAGAAATGCGTCAAGGAGTATAATGCCGAGGCACTGTGCATCTCCATGGTCAGCACCGACCCCAACGGCATGAACCGCTCCGCCGCCGACGCGGCCAAGGTTGCGGCTGACGTGATCAGCAAGGTCGATGTACCGATAATTATCTGGGGTTGCGGCAACGCTGACAAGGATACCGAAACCCTGCGGGAAATCACCTCGATGATCGGGCCCAAAAAGGTCTGCCTTGCCCCGCTCTCCGATGCCAATTATCGATCGATCGGCGCCACCGCAATGGCCTTCCAGCACCCCATGGTTGCCGGCTCTCCGATTGACGTCAACCTTGCGAAACAACTTAATATCCTTCTTGAAAATCTTGGTGTGCCCCTGAGTTCGGTCCTCATCGACCCCTCCATCGGCGCCCTCGGATACGGCATCGAATACACCTATTCCGTCATGGAAAGGATCCGCCTTGCCGCCCTGGTCCAGAAAGACGAAAAACTGCAGGTACCATTCATCTGCAATCTTGGACGCGAGGTATGGAAGGCCAAGGAGTGCCGTCTGCCGAGCGATGCCCTTCTTGGCGATCAGGAACGGCGCGGTGTGCTGATGGAAGCGATCACCGGTTCCTGTATGCTGCTTGCCGGCGGCGAGGTCCTTATCATGCGGCACCCAAGGGCAATTTCCTTGGCCAAGTCTCTGATAAACGGCCTGATGGGTTAGTCTTGAATAGAAACAGTTCACCCCTGTAAAAATATCTGTGCGAGGAGTCTCCGATGTCAAAAATAATCTGTTCAGCAGCCATACGAGGCGCCCACAAAATCGTGGACATGGCCGAGGAAAAGTATGAGGAAGCCCTGAAGAAGTACGGTCCTGAACAAGAGGTCGCCTTTCCTAATACCGCCTACTACCTGCCAGTCATATATTCAATGCTGGGCGCCAAGGTGGAAAAGCTTGGGGATATGAAAAATATCTTCCAGGAATGCCGGACCCTGCTTCCGGATTATGTCAGTGAACACAACTGGCTTCCCTATCTGGCGCCTGCTCTGGATGCGGGCATGGCCACCTTCTTTGCCGAGGAGATGTATGAGGCCATCCGCTATCTGAATGAACCCAACTTCTATACAAAGACCGAAGACCCTACAACAGAAAATATCTGGCTCGGCGCTGCCGATGACCTCATTTTCCGGAAAAGGGGCGTGGAGTTTGTCGATGGTACCGCACCCGGTTTCGCCGCCATCATGGGCGCGCCGCCGAGCAAGGAAATTGCCAGCAATATCGCACTCGAGCTTCAGGAGAAAAATCTCTACATCTTCATGCATGATCATGACCATGGCAGCGGTGTGAGCATGCCCGAACAGCTTCGGGAGGCCGGAGTCCAGATCGGCTGGAATACCCGTCTTGTTCCTTTTGGCCGCAGCTACAGCACAGCGGTCTTTGCCATTGGTTTCGCCTGCCGTGTGGCCATGGCCTTTGGCGGTATCAAACCCGGTGATTACCGGGGAAATCTCATCTACAACAAAGACCGGACCTTTGCCTTTGTCATGGCATTCGGCCCGGTATGCGACGAATGGTACGCCAATGCGGCCGGGGCCATCAACTGGGGATTCCCGACCATCTCCGACTTTGACATCCCCCAGGTGCTGCCCACCGGCATCTGCACCTATGAGCATGTGGTCAGCAACGTACCCCACGATGAGTTTGTCCAGAAGGCGATCGAGGTTCGCGGACTCAAGGTTAATGTCACCAAGATCGACATCCCCATGTCCTTCGGACCTGCCTTCGAAGGGGAGCGGGTCCGCAAGGATGACCTGTTCATGGAATGCGGCGGTGGCCGGACCTCGGGAGTTGAGGTTCTGATATCCAAGGACATGAGCGAGGTCGAGGACGGCCTGGTAACAATAGAAGGACCGGATATCAAAGATATAGAACAGGGCCAGAATCTTCCTCTTGCAATCCTTGTTGAGGTTGCCGGACGGGAGATGCAGTCCGATTTCGAGCCAATCCTCGAGCGCCAGTTCCATCATCTTATCAATTATATCCAGGGCCTGATGCATATGGGCCAACGGAACATCATGTGGCTCCGGATCGGCAAGGGTGCGGTGGAGAAAGGATTCTCCCTTACCCATATCGGCAAGGTGCTGCATGGAAAACTGCACCAGGAGTTCGGCGCCATTCTTGACAAGATTCAGGTCAAAATCTACACCGTGCCGGAGAAGGTCGAAGAGGTACAGGCCCTGGCCCGCACCGTATACGCCGAGCGTGACGAACGACTCGGGACCATGACCGATGAGACCGAGGAAATCTTCTACTCCTGTACCCTCTGCCAGTCATTCGCCCCGAGCCATGTCTGCGTCATCACCCCGGAACGGGTCGGCATGTGCGGCGCCTACAACTGGCTCGATGGCAAGGCATCGTACCAGATCAATCCCACCGGCCCCAATCAGCCCATTCAAAAGGGCGAGTGCACCGATGCGGGCCTGGGGAATTTTGTCGGGATCAACGATTTCGTCAACCAGACCTCGCGCGGCGCGGTTCCCGAGGTAAGCTGTTATTCACTGATGGTCAACCCGATGACCGCCTGCGGGTGCTTTGAGGCAATTGCCGCGATGCTGCCCCAGTGCAACGGGGTCATGGTGGTCAACCGCGACTTCATGGGCATGACCCCATCCGGCATGAAGTTCACCACCCTGGCCGGTATGGCTGGCGGCGGCGCCCAGACTCCCGGATTCATGGGGGTAAGCAAACATTATCTTTCCAGCCCGAAATTCCTCAAGGGGGAGGGTGGATTGAGAAGGCTCGTCTGGCTGCCCAAGATGCTCAAGGAAGAGATCAAGGACAAACTGATCGCCCGGTGCAAGGAAGAGGGTATGCCGGATTTCTATGACATGATCGCCACTGAAGAACAGGGCACGACCGAGGAAGAAATTCTCAAGTTCCTGAAAGAGAAGGGACATCCGGCTCTGGAAATGGAAGCGGTGGTTTAATATTTTCTAAAGAGATGAGTTCCGTATTTCCGGCAAAGAGTTTCGAACTGAACATCGAACTTCGGCAAACGGGTTTCGGGATTCCGAATAAGTGATAAAAGTGGAGGAACGGTAATGGCTTTAACTGGTATTCAGATCCTGAAAATGCTTCCCAAGACCAACTGCGGGGAATGCGGGATACCGACCTGTCTGGCTTTTGGCATGAAAGTTGCCGCCGGACAGATCGAGATCGGCGTCTGTCCTTATGTGAGTGACGAGGCCAAGGAAACCATAGGTGAGGCTTCGGCTCCACCTATCCGCACCATCAAGCTGGGAGGTGGGGACACTGTCTTCACCGCTGGCGGCGAGACCTGTCAGTACCGGCATGAGAAGCGTTTTGAAAATCCCACCGGAATCGGTGTTCTTGTCACCACTTCGATGGATGCCGCCGCTGTTGACGGAAGAATCGAAAGATTCAACACCCTCCGCTACGAGCGGGTCGGGGTTATGATGAAGGCAGATATCATCGCAATCAAGGACAGCACGGGAGATGCCAAGGCCTTTACCACTCTGGTGCAAAAGATTCTTGACGGAGCCGCCGACGCCAAGCTGGTGCTCATGAGCGAAAACAGCGACACCCTCGCCCAGGCCGCCAAGGCGTGCGGCTCGAGGATTCCCCTTCTCTACGGGGCAGACAGCAAGAATGCCCAGGCCATGGGCGAGATGGCAAAGGCGGCGGGGTGCCCCCTTGCGGTCAAGGGCACAAACCTTGATGACGCGGTTGCCATATCCGAGTCCCTTCTCGCTGCCGGCCACAAGGATCTGATGATCGACACCGGTGCCCGGACCATGCATGCCGCATTCGAGGACAATATCGTCGCCCGCCGGGCCGCGGTAATCAAAAAGTTCAAGCCCCTGGGCTTTTCGACCATCACCTTTCCCTGCGAGATGACCGATGACCTGCTGATGGAGGCAATGATCTCTTCCGTATTCATCGCCAAATACGCCGGAATCATCATCCTCTCCGACCTGCAGGGTGACGTGGTCTTTCCCCTTTTCCTTGAACGCCTCAACCTTTTCACCGATCCGCAGCGCCCCATGGTGGTCAAGGAGGACATCTACCCGGTCAATGGTCCGGACGAAAACTCGCCGGTGCTTGTCACCTGCAACTTCTCGCTCACCTATTTCATCGTTTCCGGGGAAATCGAAGGCAGCAAGGTTCCATCCTGGCTTCTTATCAAGGATACCGAGGGTCTTTCAGTGCTCACCGCCTGGGCTGCCGGTAAGTTTGGCGCCGATCTCATTGCCCAGTTTCTGAAGAAAAGCGGCATTGAAGAGAAGGTCAAGCATCGCGAGCTGATCATTCCGGGATACCTGGCCACTATCAAAGGTGAACTCGAGGAAGAGTTGCCGCAGTGGACCATTACCATCGGTCCCCGCGAGGCAGGACATCTTCCCGCCTATCTCAAGGAATGGAAACCGGCATAGATCACACATCTTTACGCAATAATGTGAGCTGATGCCCGTTTTTGAAATAAAACAGGATTACGATCTTACGGACCGGGAATGTGCCGCCATACTCCACTTGTGCCTGCGTAGTGGTGAACCAACCCCTTGATATTGAAGAGACTGATTTATCCGGGATATGCCCTGCGCTCTGATAAATCCGCGTGAGGGTCAACAAAAACAGGAAGAAAAATGAGCGTCTCCGACAGGCACCAGGACGCCCTCGACCAAGTGTCCAGAACTCTGGAGCACACACTCTGCGCCATCAAGGTTGAGGATCGGCCCGACGAACAGTGAATATACCGCAAGGCCACTCTTTTCAGTACCCCCTTGAGGGGTATACGTGTGGTTGAGTTCCGCCATGGCAGAACTCAACGCAGCTTTATAAAAAATAAGGTCCAACACAATTCAAAACCAGCGTTGCTGATAGCAAGTAACTGAACGTGGAGAACATTATGGCTGAAGCAAAGAAGAACAGAGCAGGGTCGGTAATGGTGGTCGGTGGCGGTATTGCCGGCGTCCAGACAGCCCTTGATCTGACCGATCTGGGATACTATGTCTATCTTGTGGAAAAATCTGCTGCCATCGGCGGCGTGATGGCCCAACTGGACAAGACCTTCCCGACCAACGATTGCTCGCTTTGAATCCTGGCGCCCAAATTGGTTGAGACCGGTCGGTCTCCAAACATCGAGATTCTTACCAACGCAGACTTCCTTTCCCTTGAAGGAAAACCCGGTGATTTCACCGCCACTGTCCGCATCAATCCCCGTTATATTATTGCCGAGGACTGCACTGCCTGCGGACTGTGTACCACCTATTGCCCAAGGCATCATGTGGATGAATACAATGAGGGACTGGCCCTGACCCGGCCGATCCACATTGATTATCCCCAGGCGGTGCCGGCGACCTATTTTATTGATCCGGCGACCTGCCTTCATCTTCAGCATGATACCTGCCAGATCTGTGTGCCGGTCTGCCAGAGCAAGGCCATTGATTTCAGCCAGCAACCCGAGGAGTTGACCCTGAAGGTCGGGGCGGTTGTTCTTTCTCCGGGATTCGGGCGTGTCCCGGATGAGGCCTTGACCAAGTACAGCTACGGCAAACACCCTGATGTTGTCACCAGTATTGAATTCGAGCGTCTGCTCAATCCATCAGGTCCTTTCAGGGGCGAGGTCCGCTGTCTTTCCGACCAGCGCCATCCTCACAAAATTGCCTTTATCCAGTGTGTCGGTTCCCGCGATCTCGGGTGCAACAACGGATACTGCTCTTCGGTCTGCTGCATGTACGCGATCAAAGAGGCCATGGTGGCCAAAGAGCATGACCCTGAGGCGGAGATCACCATCTACTACATGGATATCCGCACCCAGGGCAAGGATTTCGATGCGGCCCAGAAGAGGGCGGAGGAAAAGGGCATTCAATTCGTTCGATCCCGGGTCGCCGATGTCATGCCGTGGGGTGATCATCTTCGCCTGACCTACTCAACCATGGACGGAGCGCACCAGTTCACGTCTTACGATATGGTAGTTCTTTCGGTGGGGCTTGATTCCCCGGCCGACGCGAAAAAGCTGTCCCAATCAGCCGGCATTGAGCTCAACAGCTACGACTTCTGCAAAACGGATCTCTTCTCCCCGTTATCATCCAGCAAGGAAGGTGTCTTTGTTGCCGGTGCCTTCCAGGGGCCCAAGGATATTCCGGAAAGTGTCACCCAGTCGAGCGGTGTCGCCGGAGTGGTCTCATCGCTTCTGAAAAAAGAACGGGGCAAGGGTGTGGTACTCAAGACCTATCCCGATGAAAAACCCCTTGAGGATGAGGTCCGCATCGGTGTTTTTGTCTGCCACTGCGGCATCAACATCGGCAGTGTTGTCAACGTGCCCATGGTCAGCAACTATGCCGGCGACATGGAAAACGTGGCCTACTACACCGAAAGCATGTACAGCTGCTCCCAGGACGCCCAGGAGGTTCTCAAGGACAAGATCAAGGAGCATAATCTTAACCGGATAGTCATTGCCGCCTGTTCACCACGCACCCACGAGCCCCTCTTTCAGGAGACCCTGAAGGATGCAGGCCTCAACCGGTCGCTCTTCGAGATGGTGAATATCCGCGACCAGTGTTCCTGGGTTCATGCCAATGAGCCTGATGCCGCGACCCGGAAATCCAAGGACCTGATCCGGATGGCAGTGGCCAAGGCCCGCCTTATCAAACCGCTGCCCGAACAGACCGTGCCGGTTACCTCAACGGCGATTGTGATCGGTGGCGGGGTTGCTGGAATGACCGCGGCGCTCAGTATTGCCGATCAGGGGTATCACTGCTCGCTGATTGAAAAAGAGGCGGAGCTTGGCGGCTACTTCAAGAATCTTTCCCATGCCGCGGATCTTATCGCCCGGCTCAAAAAGAACAAGCTGGTTGAGGTGTACACCTCGGCTGAACTTGCTCAGTTGACCGGTTTTGTCGGTAACTTCACCTCGGTGATCAAAAGCACGACAAAAAATGGCGAGACCAGGGAAGATACCGTGGATCACGGGGTAATTGTCATTGCCACCGGCGGCCGCGACCATCGACCGGAAAAGGTCCTTGATAATCCCGTTGATTACAGTTCAGCGGCCGTATGCACCCAGAGAGAACTGGAAGAACGCCTTGCCGGCACCGGCAAAAACCGTGCGCCGGATTCGGTGGTCATGGTCCAGTGCGCCGGTTCCCGGGGTGATGACCTCGGCTACTGCAGCAAGATCTGCTGCAACAGCGCGATACGCAACGCGCTCACGATCAAGGATATCAATCCCAAATCCCAGGTGGTGGTTCTCTATCGCGACATCCGGACCTACGGCTACAACGAGGACGCCTACCGGGAGGCCCGGGAAAAAGGGGTCCTTTTCGTACCCTATACCCTTGATCGTAAACCGGTGATCACCCAGAAGGGCAAGAAGGTTGAAATCAGCTTCTTTGACCCCATTCTTCAGGAAGAGATGACCATCGCGCCCGCTCTTCTCGCCTTAAGCGTTGGAATTGTACCTGAAGATACCGCGGGATTGAGCAAGCTGCTCAAGGTCCCGGTAAACGGAGACCGGTTCTTTCTCGAGGCCCACGTCAAGCTTCGTCCGGTGGAATTGCCGGTGGACGGGGTTTATGTCTGCGGGCTTGCCCACTCACCCAAACCGGTGGACGAGGTCATTGTCCAGGCCCAGGCGGCAGCAGCAAAATCCGCCATTCCCCTGGTCAAGGGTTATGTGTCGGTAGACCCGATCGTGTCCAACGTAGACAAAGACGCGTGCATCGGCTGCACCCTGTGCACCTCGCTCTGTCCATATCAGGCCATTTTGATGGTCAAGGATGAAAACAACAAGAAAAAGGCAGAGACCCTCGTTGCTTCGTGCAAGGCGTGCGGTATCTGTGCATCCCACTGTCCGACCTTTGCCATTTCCATGGGCGGGTTTACCAATGAGCAGATCAACTCGCAGATAAAAGCTTTCGGCGAGATAGAAGAGGAGGCAACAGGGGTATAGCTATGAGCAAGGAAGAATTCAATCCCAAAATACTGGGTTTTCTCTGTAACTGGTGCTGTTATGCCGCTGCTGACGCGGCCGGGGTATCCCGCTACCAGTATCCACCCAACCTCAGAACCATCCGGGTAATGTGCACCGGCAGGATCGATCCCACCTTTGTTATCCGCGGCTTCATGGAAGGCGCGGCAGGCATCTTCGCCGGTGGCTGACAACTTGGCGAATGTCATTACCAGGTTGGTAATTATGACGCAATGGGAGTCGACTCACTGATAGCACTTACCTTGAAGGCGGTCGGCATCAATCCGGAACGATACTCGCTGCAATGGGCCTCCGCAGCCGAAGCCCCGCGATTCGTGAAGCTTATCACCGAGTTTACGAAACAGGCAAAGCAGCTGGGCCCCCTGGGCGTGGCCGAGGGCATTGACCCGGTTGAGCTTAAAAAGCGACTGGCCAAGGCCCTTGAGGTGATGAGCGACAGAAAGGTGCGGATGGCCTTTGCCACCGCCACCAAGGGACTTCGCAAAGAGGGGACTCCCTCCCAGGAGCGGATCGATGAGGTTATTGCCGAAAAGATGGAAAAAAGCCTGAGTGCCGCGTTTGCTGCGGAATCAACCGATGATTCCGGCAAATCGGCCCCCCCTGAGAAGAAGGCCCCGGCAAAAGAGGAAACTGCTGCGGAAAAGAAAGAGGCTGGAGCCGACAAAAAAGCTGCCCCGGCCAAGAAGAAGGGAGCCAAGAAAAAATAATCTCCCTTGCCTCGATATAAAAAAGACCCCGATTCTTAAACATACGGAATCGGGGTTTTTTTGTTCCCGCACGACCTTGGCCTTGCGCTTGTTCACCCATCATCATATAGTTGGATTTCATCCCGAATAAAATATTTGCCAGAGGGATACGGGGTGGGCGATCCCACGATTTTTACTCTTATTCAAATTTGTTTTCAGGGGAGAATCGATGTGAAATTCTTTTTGAAATGTACAGTTATGCTTGTCTCGTTCTGCCTGCTTTCCGGTGGGCAGAATCTCTTTGCCGGGGGAGATATACACATCACCGCACCTCCCAAAACCCAGATCTGGCTTGACGAGGAGTTGCAGGAAGCCATCGGCAATGGCCCGGGTATTCTGCGTAATGTGGCGCCGGGAAACCATGTCCTGAAGGCACAGAATGGGCACCGGATTCTGGTCGAACCGTTTCATGTGAGCGACGGCAGAACCACTGAGATGACGCTCTATTTTGATGACCAGATGAGGACCGGGGACATCACCAACCGGGTAGTCTCAGTCGCCCAGAAACCCTCGCACGGCGACTTGATCCTTCGCTCCCTCCCGGTGCATGCCGAAATTTTTCTCAACGGGAATTCCGTCGGCGCTGCCGATAAAAAGATTTTCAATCTTTCCGCCGGCACTCACAGGCTCCGCTTTGAACTCGATGGGAAATCCCTGGAAAAAGAGTTCGTCCTCAATGCCGGAGAACGTCTGTATTTCAAAGCGGATTTTGCAGGACAGCGAATCGAGACCTCCACTTCAGGCAATGATCCAGGGCCTGCGGATATTATTATCCAGACGATTCTGGCGAGAAAACCGGCCCGCTTTCCCCACCGGCACCACCAACAGTTTCTTGACTGTGCCGACTGCCATCATGGACGGGATACGGACGGTAAGCGGACTCCCTACGTTCAGGGCATGAGCATAGCCCGCTGCGTGAGTTGTCATAATACCGAAATGGAAAACAAGGAACTCAACAGCATCAAGCTGGCGGGCCACGCCCTGTGCAAAAGCTGTCACCGCAAGGCGGCACAGGAGGGTCATGCCGGCCCGATCTCCCGCTGTATCGGCTGTCACCCCCGCTCAAATGAATAACCTATCTCAAGGGAAGCGGAAAAAGACACCCCAACTCCCCTCGAGTCCTGTCAGGAGAGACCTGATGCGCAAAGTCCTCTCCTGCTATGCCATTTCGTTCAACCGGGGTATCGTCGAAACGGGTATCTTTTTCAGAACCGCTACAAATCAATACTATGCCTGGAAGATCCATATCTGCTGGAGTTGGTCCGCTATATCCATCTGAATCCTGTTCGGGCCGGAATCATAAAGAATCTCGACGGGCTGGATAGATACCGCGGTCCGATCATGATGTTCTGGTCGGTCGTCGCAAGAGAAGCTGGCAGGAAGGGGAAGTTTGAGGTGAGGCAAGATACGTACTTCAGCACGTTAATTTTCCCTCTTTTCCTGTCCTTTTTTCCAATTACTGAAACACAGATCAATCTCTCCACGCTATTAGCCCACAGAAACTATCATCTCCGCATTTCCCTGACGCGGCTCAACTTGGCACACCAACAATTGCAGATACCACCCGAACATGAATCGGTTGTGCTAAAGGTATCTGGGCAAAGGCACTCACAATCTTTTCTGTTTCCAAGGGTTTGCCCTGGAGATCTCTTCTGATGTCTTTTAGTCGTAAAGGTTTGAAGCGCTTTCTCTGCGACAGTCTTTCATACCAGGTTTCCCGTATCAAATCTAACCATGCTTCTGCCACGGCATCTAAGTCCGGTCTTTCATCTTCGTGATCAGGTGTTTCCAATAATGCTTTCGTGTCCTTTAAAATACCCAGCCGATCCATGTCTCCTTGTGTCTTAGCAATCTTTATATAATGGCTCAACACCAACTCCATCTCTCTAAGGGCTCGCTGTTTCTTTCTGGGCAAAAGCATCTTTTCCGTTTCCAGTATTCGATTCAAGAATTTATGAATCAGATCTGAAGCGTTTTGGTCCATGGGATGCTCTTCTGTATCTTTTGTCAGTAAAACCTGTAATGCCGTTGCTACTGTTTCAAGATCAGGCTCTGGCTTTGCGTTTAGATCATCGAGCAAAATCCACTTTGGTGCGCCACGATCAGCACCGGAAATCGCAAAGAAAGCCCAGGGCTTCTGAGAACGTATCACGCTGACGGACGAAAGAACTCGAGCTTTAGACTGTTTGACCTCAAGATATACATCCTTGGGAACAAGGCCATTTTCATTATCGACGAGATCCCGGACTGGCTGAAAAGCGTCCCCAAGACCATCCCAGGTTTGCCCCGCCCGATCCCGTTCATTTATTTGGTTAATCATTCCATCCGGCGTAGCTGTCCCCTCGCCAATCATTTCCTCTGGAATCAGATTTTCCGGAAACGGAAGATTAGAACCGAGGATTTCTTCAACCTCTTTATAGCGTTGATAGAATTTTCGATCGGTATTTAAAGAAAAAGCATCACTATCTTTCGGCCAGAAAACGTCAATATGCTTGTGAGGGCTGTTCATGCGGTCCACCCGTCCTACGCGCTGTTCAGCAACGCGGATAACGCTCGGCATATCAAGAAGCATGACAGCGGAAGCCTGCTGCAGGTTAAGCCCCTCAGACATGGCATCCGAGCAGAGTGCTATGACATTTTTCGCAGCCGATCCCAAGGCGAACAAGGTATTGACTCGTTTTTTGTTACTGCTCTTTGAACCGGTGGCAACAATCACCTCACACTCTTGCCGTTCAACTTGTATTTGTTTCATTATAATTTCAAGGGTGATCAAGCAACTGTCAAAAGCAATGATAAGGGAATGCTTGTCCAGAAGTGTTGCAAGTTTCTTAGCCTTAAAATGCTCCCTGCGATCACTTAACTGCTCGACAAGCGCCAATATCTGATTATAGATATTGAGCTCTTCCCGGACCGCACGGCGGTGCTCATCCGGATCGGTTAGCCAAAGAGGGAGTTTTTCTGCCAATGAACTTGGCTCGAGCTGGCTACCGTTCTCCTGCAACGTTTTTAAAACATTACCGGTCTCTTCGTTTTTAATGTGGGCTGTGATATCAAATTTTCTGGCAGCGGCATCGGTCCCCAAAAGATGTTCAATAAGGGCTGCTTTTGAAGAACGAAGCCTGGACATTAAAAGATAAAGCGCAAGGCCCTTAGCGCCCTGCAAACGCCCTCGAATGTATATATCTTCATCAACAATCCCTTGGAGAGATTCCGGTAACTCTATTGCCGAGCGTAAATTCACTAAACCACGCAATTGACCGGCCAATTTCCGTATCTTTTCAGCGATCTGCTTATCATTATCGTTCTCCTGTGTCTGATACGTTTTTGAACGGTGCTCCGGGTAACGACATTTTTCTCCTCGATCATCTTTATAGGCTTCCGGCTCTTGGTCCACCAAGGCGTTGAGCATCGTTTTAGTACGACGCAAGGTAAACCGCTGCACCTCGGCCTGCATTTCCATGCGTTCCTGGCGGGTTGTGACCAGATTACCGCTCTGCCTTCTCATTCGTTGTTCTAGACGGTCAAATAATGCTAGGGCTGAATCTTCCAAATTGTCCGCCCCAAGCAAGTCAACAAGGCGTAACAGATCACGCACGCCTTTATTGATCGGTGTTGCAGTAAACATGACAACAACATCCGCCATGTTGCCATGCAGCCCTCTTGTACGTGATGAGTTGGGGTTAAGGAAATTATGTGCTTCATCAATTGCCAGTGATTGGGCACGACGGATGACCTTGATAACATCTTCATGTTTTTCAGAACTACGGTGGCTCAGAACCCCATGAGACAAAGTTTTGAGTGGTAATCCGCACTCACATGCCTCTCGTCCCCAGGCATCTTCCACAGTTCCTGGAGGACAGACTAGTGCGGTGATATCCTTTCGCACCCTACCGGTACTCCAGATTCTATCCATGACAGATCTCAGGAGATGGGCACCCATACGGGTTTTACCTGAACCTGTGGCATCTGCTACCAGCACACTTCCAACATTTTCAACCATCCAAAGGGCTTGGGCAATACCAACTTTTTGCGAAGGCCATAATTCGCGCCCACTACTGGCTAGATGCGTCTTAATATATTTTTGAGCCCAATCTCCTTCAAGCAACTCTCCGCATGCACGCCCCAATGCCTCTTGCCATGTAACTACGCGCAATAGCTGTTCTAGCAAATCCAATAAAGATTGATTGTAATCTTTACCTAAGGACCAATAATTCTCAGCGAGCAGTTTTGCTTCTCGATACCGGTTTTCCTCTTTGGGCAGTTGAAAGCGAACATTCGCTTCAAGTTGTCGTTGCATACCGGAAAGGCTGAAGTTACTTGAACCAAGGGTAACGGCTTCGCAGCCGAGGAATATTTTGCTATGGAGCCTGGATCTTGAATCGGCGATGAATTTGCAATCCAAACGTCCTGCTCGGATCATGTCCATAACCACAACTATTTTGTAGCAAAGCCTTAAAGAGATACCAACATCAAACCAGTAATCAATAATTTCCTGGGATAAGTTTATTCCCTTATGGCTGAAGATTTTGTGTTGAGAAGGGGAAGGATCACTTCCGATTAAGAGTCGGATGTTTTCGGGCTGCTCAGAAGGGAGATCGGCAACAAAGTTTATGATGTAATCTAACGAGGTAAAACCAGTAATGATGAGGGGCGAGGTACTCTTGGTGAGGTCTTGCAGGACAATATTTTCTACCTTGTTTTTTTTGAAATTATGAGGGAAACGTTCCATATCAGGCCAATCAATCACATCTTGGAGATTGATTTGGTTCGCCAATGTTCCGTCGAAGAGGCCTAATTGGATATTATTCTTCAATCGTATCCTTCCTCACTTGAGTTACAGGAATCCGGCTCACAAAAAACAACCGACACCCAAAAAACAGGATCATGTGAATAATTAAAATCCCCTGGATTGTTAGCATCGGAGAAGAGTACTGTCAAATAGTTTAATTGTCAGGACGGAGAAACTAAGGAGAAGGAAGTTGACGTTGCATCCTCCTGGTCCTGGACGCTTCCTGATTTCCGTCTTGCACAAAACTGATCTCACTCATGTGCCTCGGAATTACCATGCGGAAATAATATATACCGTGCCTGCGGGAGTATGAAGTAGGGAAGGGAACGGAGTTAACTTAATACCTTAATTGTCTTCATAATCGGTGTTTTGCTCCAATGTCTCCACGCCACGTCATAAACGATCAATGTTCCAGGCGCGATCCATCACGTTAATACCCGAGGTTTGAACCGCCGGGATATTTTCTTAACCGACAAAGATGCCGAGCACCGCTCCGGTCATACAGGTAGCCAG
>JBFHXP010000047.1:0-18573 GCA_041598875.1 Desulfobulbales bacterium | reverse complement strand
TTATGAAAAATCCGATCTGAAGGGGGTGGGAATAAGGGGTCTTACTGGACGAATTGGGGTAACTCGCTGAAATTATATAATTTTCTACCGGAAATGCCGGTTAGCGGTTAAACTCCTGTTTAAGATTGTCATTTAGGTAGTGTCTATCCGGAAACGCCCCTTTTTCAATATCTCTGTGTGATCAGCAGGACCATGTGCTCGACGTACTCCAGTACGCCTGCGCATACTTCTTTGACCTCCATGATATTTATAAAATTGTCTATTTACGGATTGAATACAACCAAGTGCAGCCATATTCCTATCCCTCTTATGCCTTGGTTTCTTCTAATGGCAGAATTTGTTTGCCATGCTGAACGGCAAGCAAAGCGAACAACAGTGCGTTATCATCGGCCACGAGATCAGGTTCGTTGGCCATGTCTCCATTGACGGCAGGATAGGGCTCGTCGTCAAGGGCAGCCACGCGATTCGCGAGGAGGTCCACAATCCTGCCATCTGATAAGAAATTTAGGGCTTCCCCGGAAAATTTATGGCAGGGGAGGAGGAACCTTATTGGGCCCCAGTTTCGGGGCATAAGGATTGCTGCCGTCAGGATTTCTCAACAGTGTGGGAGTAGGGTTGCTACCCGCTCCGCTCAAATCTACCGGAGGTGCGACACTGTTGGAATTGTCGAAGGAATAGCCGGCCTCATCCCTGGCCTGCTCTTCGGAAGTGCTGCCGGCTGCGTGGGAAGAATTTTCAGCCGCTTGCTGGAGCTGCCCTTCCGCTTCACCGGCATAACAAACCGAAACGGCCGCGCCTGACGCTACCAGCAACAGCCCCAACGCCATCGAAACAAGTACCCTCATGTTTTTCATTACAGTAGTCCCTTTAGATTTTGATCTTCGGGTTCCATCGAAGTCATGGGAAATCGGCTTATTCGACAGCGACGGAACCCTGTCCACAATATATCTATTTTGAATCTCTCGGAAAAAAGTGTCAATGAAAATTACGGCCCTGTAAACCTGATCCAGGTGATAAACCGCCCTGGAAATCCAGCGGCACCCGGTGGCCGCCCTCCTCTTCGAGCAGCACCCGGAAGGCTACGTGGTGTTGGGCAATGACGGAAAAGGCATGCGTCCCCCGCATGGCTGGAATGTATTAAAAAAGTATGGGAAGTCGATCCGTTGTCCTGCCCGAAATGCGGCAGTGAAATGCAGATCATCAGCTTTATCACTGAGAATGACGGCATCCGGAAGATTCTTGGACACCCGGGGGGCAAAAAAAAGGCAGCCTCAATTGGTCACAATTGTGGTCACAATCGTGAAAATCGCGCTGCCTATAGAGACTAACAAAATTGAATTGTTAGATTTTTTCTGGTGACCCCTACGGGACTCGAACCCGTGTTACCGCCGTGAGAGGGCGACGTCCTAGACCGCTAGACGAAGGGGCCATGATGAAGGAACACTTTATAAATGATGCGCTCGGGTTTGTCAAACTGAAAACTTTGTCAAACAGAAAAATAAGGATTATTCGGAATGGGTCCGCCGGGTGAGGATCAGGTTCCTACCCGCCTCCCGTGCCGCGGCAAGATGGGCGGCGTCTTCCTTCATCTCTCCCCGGGCATCGATCCCCCGCACCAGCAGTTCCCCGTCATAGCGCATATCCATTGCGTCGTAGGCGTACTTCATGCACAGCACAGCACCCTCAAAGACGCGCTCTCCCCGGGTCGCCGCCACCGAGAGAAAAAATCCCCGGCGCTCCGGGTCTTCCTTCCAGGTACCAGCCTCCTGGGCGAGCCGTTTTCTGTTCCACAGGGCCTGGGTCCGGTCGACAAAGGCCTTGGCCTGGGCAGTTATTCCGTAAAAGAAGATGGGTGATGTGAGAATTACCCGTTTGGCTGCGATGATTTTTCCGTACAGGGGGGTCATGTCATCGATGACAACGCATTCACCGGTTTTGTCGCACCCGCCGCAACTGATACAGGGCGCGATGTTCAGGTCGCAGAGCCTGATGGTCTCCGACCTGCCGCCTGCATCATGCACACCTTCGAGCATGGCATTGAGCAGAGTCTCTGAGTTGCCCTTTTTTCGCGGGCTGCCGAGGAACGCCAGGACATCCATGGTCCACCTCCGTGGTATTTTTCCAACTTCGTATTTCTATGAGTTTCCTTCACAAAGAACATCTGCTTCGATCGGCTGAAAAAACTGTGCCGTGTCACGTTTTTCTCTCGATCCCGCAACAAGGATCATTTTGAAAGAGGCTCTCCGTGTGGTGAAAATGAATTACTCTTCCGGTTTGAGGTCCTGGGTGTCGGCCGCGGGGTGCAGGCGGTTGTAAAACCGGGTGAGTTCCCGCAGGCGGTCTGCCGGGCCACGGTCCGCAAGAAACCGGGAGGCAACCCGCCAGCACCAGTTTTCTCCGGTGGTGCTCGGGGTGTTCATCCGGCAGTCACTGCCGAAACCGAGGACGTCCTGGAGCGGGATGACGGCAAGGTCAGCCACCGAGGAAAGTGCCAGGCGGATAAAATCCCAGGCGATTTCATCACCATTGCTGTTGGCATAACGCCTGAGCTGCGATCTGGCATCAGGTGAACTTTTTTCGCTCATATACCAGCCGAGGCTGGTGTCGTTGTCGTGGGTGCCTGTGTAGACCACGCAATTTGCAGTGGAGAAATTGTGCGGCAGATAGAGGTTTTTCGGGTCATTGTCAAACGCGAACTGGAGTATTTTCATCCCCGGGTAACCAAGCTCATCGCGGAGTTTTTCTACCTCCGGGGTGATGATTCCCAGATCCTCGGCAATGATCGGCAGCCTCTCTCCGGTGTCGTTGATTGCCTCGAAAAAGGCGTGTCCCGGCCCCTTGACCCAGGATCCCTTTATTGCCGTCTCTTCTTCAGCCGGGATTTCCCAGTAGGACTCAAAACCGCGAAAGTGATCAATGCGGACAATGTCGATCATGGAAAAGATGTGCTGGAACCGGTCGCGCCACCAGTCGGCCAGGGCGTTGTTCATTTTTCCGTCAATGTGCCAGCGGTAGACAGGGTTGCCCCAGCGCTGACCGGTGTCACTGAAGTAATCGGGCGGCACCCCGGCCACATGGGTTGGCAGTCCTGTTGCCGGATCGAGTTTATAGAAGTCCTGGTGGGCCCAGACATCGGCGCTGTCAAATGCGGTGTAGATCGGAATGTCACCGATAAGGGCGATATTTTTATCTCTGGCTCTTTTTTTCAGGGAGTGCCACTGGCCATAGAAAACAAACTGCTCGAATTGGTAGTAGAGAATCTTTTCAAACAGTTTTTCCCGGCTGGCACTTAAGGCAGCCGGCTGGCGCCTGCTCAAGGCGATCGGCCACTGGTGCCAGGGAAGATTTTTGTGTAAATCCCGCAGGGCCATGAAATGGGCATAGTCGTCAAGCCAGGGGTTCTGGTGACAAAACTCATCGAAGCGGGGATCTTTTCTGCTGGAGAAACTGACAAATGCGGATTTCAGGAGACGGGATCTGTGGGCGATGACCCGGGGGAAATCCACCAGGTACTGGTTGAAATCCGTTGACCTGCAATCGGTATTCGTAATAAGCCCGCTGTCAACGAGCCCCACGGGATCGATGAGCAGGGGGTTGCCGGCAAAGGCGGACATGCTCATGTAAGGAGAGTTTCCGAAGATGGGGCAGGTGGGACCCAGGGGCAGGAATTGCCAGAAACGTTGACCCGCCTGGTGGAGAAATTCAAGAAAATCTTCCGCGCCAGCACCGAGGGTGCCGATACCATGGGGGCCCGGCAGTGATGTGAGATGAAGAAGGATGCCGCTGCCCCGTGTCATCGGTTGTTACTCCTTTATACCGGGTTCCGTGATTGGAGAGAAAAATGTTTCATCCACTGGCATTATCCTGAACCATACTTATAGTCTTGAATAATTCATACCGGCAGTGCAGTCAAATGATTTCGGCTGCCCCGCAAACGCACCCAATGTCCACTGGTACGGTTTTTCTTGTCTCATGGCATGGTTTATTACTTCAGTCCCTTCAGGGGGACTCCCCCCGATTGATTGTGGGCCGCCAGACAGGGTTCTTGAGAAAGTTTATTTTTTTGTTTGTTTTTTCGTGATGCGAATATATAATATAGTATTTTATCTCAGGTGAAAAAATGCGAGCCAAGCAGAAACCCATAAACGTTCTCAAAGCCCTCCATGCCCACCCTGAAAACAGGATTATCAGGGTATCTGTTTCAGTACCTGTCCCCGGTTCGCCGGTAGAAAATTTCGGTCTGTATGGCGGTATTTCCGCTGTCTGTAATTCGTCCACAAGGAGAAACCTTACGTGTTGACAAAAATTAAGGCCAAACTCTTGGATGCCGGCAAGGACGAAGGGTGCATCTCCTTTGCCTTGCTCAATGAACTGCTTCCCGATGACATCAAGGAACCCAATGCCATTGAAGAGATTTTTGATTTTCTTGGCAACAACAATATAGAAATCGTTTCCGAGGAAAAACCCGGGCAGAAGCGTACCCTGGGTGGCGAGAAGTGGGAGGACTTTCGGCGAAACGCGGCCAGCGACCTGGATTCCGGCAACAAGGATGTCGGCGAGCGCATTGTTTCCGTGGCTGACGGCGAGGAGCATGACCAGGAAGAGACCACCACCACCTACCTGCGGGAAATGGGTCGTTTCGATCTTCTTACCCCGGAGGAGGAAGGGAAGTACAGTCGGACCATTCGGGAGGGTTTTGACGCGATCATTACCGCCATCCGGGAGGATGAGAGTTGTGTCGCGGACATGAACTCCCTGAAGGCGCGGTTGGAGCTCTGGGAAAAACGTGATCCCACGCTCAAGCCCAAAAAACAGCAGCTCAACTACATGAAGGAACATGTCGGCAAGGCGGTGGTTGCCAACCCCGGAGTCAGGTGCCTTATTGAGCTGCAGGCCAAGGTCGAGGCCTATGTCCGTTCCATTGAGGTTGCCAAGGATGAGATGATCCGCGCCAACCTCCGGCTGGTGGTCTCCATTGCCAAGCGGTATATGCATCAGGGATTGACCCTGGCCGATCTTATTCAGGAGGGAAATCTCGGCCTGATGCGGGCGGTGTTCCGGTTCGACTACACCAAGGGCAACAAGTTCAGCACCTATGCCAGCTGGTGGATCCGCCAGGCCATTACCCGCGCGATCCTCGACAAGACCAGGACCATTCGACTGCCCGTCCATTTCCTTGAACTTCGCAGCCAGTTTTTCAAGGCCTTCTATTCCCTGCTCAAAGAGCTTGGCCGTGAGCCGACACCGGTGGAGATCTCCCAGCATACCGATCTGCCCATGAGCAAGATTCTCGCGATCCTCGAGGCCAGCAGGGAGCCCATTTCCCTTGAGACCCCGATTGGCGACGATGACAGCACCCTGGGGGATTTTCTTGAGAACCAGGAGTCTGTTTCCCCCTATGACGCGGTGCAGAATCGCGAGCTTTCCAGCCGGGTGCAGAATATTCTGTCTACCCTGAGTTCCCGCGAGGAGAAAATTATCCGCCTTCGATTCGGTATCGGTGAAAAGGCGGAGTACACCCTGGAGGAGATCGGCAAGCGTTTCAATGTCTCCCGCGAGAGAATCCGGCAGATTGAGAAGAAGGCGCTCAACCGTCTCCGCCACTCCAGCAGGCGGGATAAACTCAAATATTTTCTTGACTGATCCGGTTGCGGTCAGCCGTAAGGCCTCTTGAAAAAATGACCATTTCCCGTCAGAGATTCAAGGGTGAGGCCTCAACCTAATAAATCGGCACATTATGGAATCACAGGTAATAAGGGCGGGTCTTGGCGATGTTCTCGACCGCGTCCGCGACGGGGCGAGACTCTCCCTTGAGGACGGCGCCCACCTCTACCGATGCCCGGATCTTCTTGCGGTCGGCTATCTTGCCAATATGATCAGGGAACGCAAGAACGGCGACAAGACCTTCTTCATCTACAACCAGCATATCAATTATTCCAATATCTGTACCAATCTCTGCAAGTTCTGCGCATTTGGCAAAGACAAGGAATCGCCCCTGGCCTACCAGATGAGTGTTGATGAGGTGGCTGGAAAAGTCAGGGCCCGGCTCCACGAGCCCATTAACGAAATCCACATGGTGGGCGGCATTCATCCTGATCTGCCATATTCCTATTATCTCGATCTGCTCCAGGCCATCAAGAAAGAGCGACCGGCGGTGCATATACAGGCCTTTACCTGTGTGGAGATCCAGCACCTTGCCGATCTTGCTGGAAAAACGGTTGCCGATACCCTTGATGAGCTGCGGGCGGCGGGTCTGGGCTCCATCCCCGGCGGCGGGGCCGAGGTGTTCAGCCCGAGAATCCGCAAGCTTACCTGCGAGAAGAAACTCTCGGGCGAAGGATGGCTCGAGGTGGCCAAGACCGCGCACCGCTCCGGACTCCACACCAATGCAACCATGCTCTACGGCCATATCGAGACCATTGAGGAACGGCTTGAACATCTTGACATGCTGCGGCGGGCCCAGGATGAAACAGGGGGGTTCCTTGCCTTTATTCCCCTTGCCTTCCACCCCCGAAATACCGAAATGGCTGAGTGCTCCCGGACATCGGGGGTCGAGGACCTGAAAAATCTTGCCGTGGCCCGGTGCATGCTCGATAACTTTCCCCATATCAAGGCGTATTGGGTGATGATAGGTCCCAAGATGGCCCAGATAGCCCTTTCCTTTGGCGCCGATGACATGGACGGCACGGTCAAGGAAGAGATGATCACCCACATGGCCGGCGCTGAGACTGATCAGGCCATTGGCAGCGACCAGCTGATCCGTCTGATCAGAGAGGCAGGCCGGATTCCCGTGGAGCGCGATACCCTCTATACCGAACTGAATACCTTCTAGAGACCGGGCGGTGGGGATTTTTTCATGAAAACCTGGGGTGGCAGCCAGGTTTTTTGAAAATGTGTCCGTGTCTTCCGGCATTGAACAGATGAACAGAATACGAGAAAAAATATTAAATTCCGAGCGGTTGACCCCGGAAGAGTGTCTTCGGCTCGGCCGGGAGGGAGGGATCTACGATCTTGGTTTTCTTGCCAAGGCAGTGCGGCGCCGCCTTCATCCCGAACCGGTGGTCTCCTATGTTATCGACCGGAATATCAATTACACTGATATCTGCATATCTGCCTGTAAGTTCTGTGCCTTTTTCAAGGCGCCGGAGGAGGGAGGCGGCCGGGTGCTGTCCCATGAAGAACTTGGGGAGAAGATCCGGGAAACCATTGCCCTGGGCGGAACCCAGATTCTGCTTCAGGGAGGGCTGCACCCGGACAAACCCCTGGAGTTCTATGAGGAGATGCTTCGATATATGAAGGAAAACCATCGGATTCATATCCATGGTTTTTCCCCCCCCGAGATCTGCCATTTTTCCTCGCTGTCCGGACTTGCCACCCGCGAGGTGCTGGTCCGGCTGCACAGGGCCGGTCTCGACTCCATGCCCGGCGGAGGCGCCGAAATTCTTTCGGACAGGGTCCGCTCACTGACCGCGCCCAGGAAGTGTACCGCCGATGAGTGGATCCGGGTGATGGAAGAGGCGCATACCCTGGGGATGCGGACCACCGCAACCATGATGTTCGGCCATGTGGAAACCCTTGAAGAACGGCTGGAGCATCTGCTCCGCCTCCGGGACCTCCAGGACCGAACCAAGGGGTTCACCGCATTTATTCCCTGGCCCTTTCAGCCGGACAACACCGCCCTGGCCGACCTGCCCAAGGCGACCGCCTTTACCTATCTTAAGACCCTGGCCTGGTCACGGATCGTTCTTGATAACATTCCCAATATCCAGGCATCCTGGGTGACCCAGGGGCCAAAAATCGCCCAGATATCTCTTTTCTTCGGGGCCAATGATTTCGGCAGCACCATGATTGAGGAAAACGTGGTTGCCGCGGCCGGGGTCAGTTTCCGTCTCTCCGAGGCTGAGATACGCTCGATCGTCAAGGATGCCGGTTATGTTCCCCGGCAGCGGACCATGGATTATACCCTGGTGGAGTGAACCTTCCGGGGGGCGCAGGGTATCGTCTGTCCCCGGCAAAGCGCCTGACAATGAAGACCGAAGATGGCATGTCACCGAACCGATTGAAGCTGCATCGCGCCAGATGGCTGGTGACTCTGGATTCTGATGCCGGACTGCCAGTGGTGATTGGGGACGGCGCTCTGCTGGAAGACGGGACCTCCATCCTGGCGGTGGGTTCCTTTGCCGGGCTGGCGCGTGAACATGGGCGATCTTTGACAGTTGATCATGGGGAGGTGATTCTGTCCCCGGCCCTGGTCAATGCCCACGCCCATCTTGAGCTTTCACTCTTTGCCGAAACAGGGCTGCGCGATCTGGCGCCGGAAACCCCTTTCCCTGAGTGGATCCGATCCTTGATTGGAGTACGCCGCAAGGGGCATGAAGAAAAAGGTCTTCTCCTTGCCGCCGATATGCTCCGTGCCGGTCGCCAGGCCCTCTCTGCGATGCGGAAGAGAGGTATAGGCCCGGTGGTCGATACCGGCAACCTGATAGAAAGCGGCTTGATTTCAGATCGTTCCGGCCCAGATGTCCTTTTTCTTCTGGAGTTGCTCGGCATCAGCAGAGAGGGTGAAGAGGCTTCGCTTGCGCGCCTGGCAGGCAGCGCCGTTGAAGTGCGTGGCGAGATACTGCCGGCGGTTGACCCGGAAAGCGCGGTTACAGCCCACGCCCCGTATTCCACCGGACCCCGCCTGCTCCGGGAGATAAAAAAAAGGGCGATCAGAAAGAACACACTCCTTTCGATTCATCTTGGTGAATCTGTTGCCGAGGTGGAATTCCTACAAAGTGGAACCGGCCCTTTCAAGGAATTTCTTGATGAGCATGGTGGCTGTGGTGGTTCTTTTCGAGTGCCAGGTGTTTCGCCAACTGTCTATCTTGATCAACTCGGGATGCTTGATCCGTCCACCATCTGCGTCCACGGCGTCCAGTTGACTGAGGGCGAAATAGATCTGCTGGCGGCGCGAGGGGCTCACCTCTGTCTCTGCCCTGCCAGTAATCGGAGGCTGGCCGCGGGGCTCGCGCCGGTCGGCAGAATGGTTGGCGCCGGAATACGGCCTGCCCTGGGAACCGACAGTCTGGCCAGCAATGGCCTCCTTGATCTCTGGGAGGAGATGCGCGTTCTCCGCAGTGATCATCCGGGTATCGAGCCGGCAGGGGTTTTTGCCATGGCCACGGTCAACGGGGCGCAGGCAATGGGACACGACCGTCAGTGGGGTGCGCTTGCAGCAGGTCGGCATGCGAAATTTCTTAAGATTTCCGGACCGGTTATGGAAAGAGGATCAGAGGTCCTTGACTATCTGACCACTGCCGGTACGGCAATAAAGTGCAGCTGGGTCTGAAAGATGATGATACCTGAAGGGACCAGGGCCCGCATCGGCATGGTCAATTATATCAATACCGCTCCTCTCTATGAGATGTGGCGGCGGACCGTGCACCAGCCTGATTGGCGGGTAATTGAAGAAACGCCCAGTGTCCTCTGCCGGATGCTGTATACCGATGATCTTGATGTCGGGCTGGTTTCGTCGCATGAGTATGCCCTTCATGCCCCGCAGTACCGGGTTTTATCCGATCTCTCGATCAGCGCCTCTGGCAGGGTTGGCAGTGTTTTTCTTTTCTCTCGTTTTCAACCCGAAGACCTTGACGGCCGTTCCGTGGTCCTGAGTAATCAGTCCCAGACCTCTTCAAGCCTTGTGCGGATCGTCTTAAAAGAGTTTTACAACGCCACCCCGGAATTCAGATCCGGAGACGTCCTCGCCTGGGCCGCTGAACCTGGCCCCCCGGGCGCAGTTCTAGCCATCGGAGACGACGCCCTGCGCCTCCGCGAGAGCAACCGGTTCCCGGTGGTTCTTGATCTCGGCGAAATCTGGCAGCACCACACGGGATTGCCCTTTGTCTTTGCCCTGTGGGTCGTGCGCGAGGATTTTTATCAGAAACAGCCGGATACCGTTTCGGCAATTCATCGCGAGCTTCTGCGATGTGTCTCCCTGGGGCGCGCGGAACTGGCCGAGGTGAGCCGCCGGGTGGCTCCGAGGATTCCCATGGATCCGGAACAGTGTTTCCGGTATCTCCAGGGAATAGAATATGATCTCTCGCCGGCAAAAAAGAAAGCGCTGGAACGGTTTTTTACGTACCTTATTGGGCGCAATGAAGTGGATGAGAGCGCCTTGCCTTTAAAGATACTGGAGGCCCGAGGATAATTTTTTGCGGGTTAATCCTGGGTGAGTGCGGTATAAGAAATGCGAATTCGGGCGCGAAGATGCGTGGGGGATCCAATGGGAGCGACCACGATCCAGGCAAACGGATTATTCCCTGAAAGGTTTATTCGCAACTACCTGTGAAAAGGTGGTTCTTGAATTGGAAAAGAGGATGCAGACTCCGGAAGAAAAGAAAAAATTTGTCAGAGAAAAGTTCTCTGCGATCAGTTCCAGGTATGATCTGCTCAATTCTGTTTTGAGCATGCAGGTCGACCGGTACTGGCGCTGGCGGACCACCCGGGAACTCAAGGAGTTTCAAGAGGGCGCGGTCCTTGATCTCTGCGCCGGAACCCTGCCTCTGTCCCTGGAGTTGACCCGTCAGGCAGCGAACCGCCGGGTGCTGGCCATTGATTTCTGCGAGAATATGCTGCGCAGCGGTCTGGCTTCGATGCCCGCGGCGGCGAAAAACGACGGCAGGGCAATGCGGATCATGGCCGTGTGCGGTGATGGTGAGGAGATTCCTGCTGCCACGGACAGCGTCTGGGGGGTGACCGTGGCCTTTGGCGTCCGCAACCTCTCCCGGGTCCAGCAGGGTCTGGGAGAGATGTGGCGTGTCCTCAAGCCAGGAGGAAAACTGCTTATTCTCGAATTTTCCCGGCCCCGGAACCCATTTTTCAAGCCTTTTTATACCTTTTATCTTAACCGGATTCTGCCCCGGATTGCCGGCCTTATTTCCGGCGACAAAGAGGCCTATGAATATCTTGCCAGTTCCATTGCCGGTTTTTATGAGCCAGAGGAGCTGATGACCATGATGCGCCGGGCCGGTTTTTCCCGGGTTGACTGTCATCCCCTGACCATGGGCATCGTCACCCTCTATGTGGGGATCAAATGACACCTCCTGTCCAACGGATCATTGTTGCCGTTACCGGGGCCAGCGGTTCCCTCTATGCCCGGGAGTTTATCGGGCTTATGGCTGCCCACAACGTTGAGGTGCACGCGGTTGTCTCTGATGCCGGCCGCGAGGTGATGGGACTCGAACTCGGCATGGCGCCGGAAGATTTTTCCGGGGTCGGCACCTGGTTTCCGGTGAACGATTTTACCGCCCCCATGGCCAGCGGTTCCAGCCGCTACGATGCCATGGTGGTTCTACCCTGTTCCATGGGCACCCTGGCGGCCATTGCCAACGGCTTGTCAGCCAATCTGATTCACAGGGCCGCGGACGTTATGCTCAAGGAGAAGCGTCCCCTGTTGCTAGCGGTTCGCGAAACCCCGCTCAACAGGACCCACCTCCGGAATATGCTCGCAGTCCAAGAGGCCGGCGCTGTTATCTGTCCGCCGATGCCGGCTTTTTATCATATGCCGCAAACCCTGGATGAAATGGCCCGCTTTTTTGCCGCGCGTCTCGGTGACCTGCTCGGGCTTGATATTCCGGCCAGAAGGTGGCAGGGCAGGGATTAAGATATTTCGATACCACTATGCTGAAAAAGATCGCCATTCTTCTCGAGATGATCAAGTTCGAACACACCGTGTTCGCGATGCCCTTTGCCTTTATGGGGGCATTTCTTGCCGCCCGGGGGGTGCCGAGCGCTGCGGTCTTCGGCTGGGTAGCGCTGGCCATGGTCGGGGCGCGTACCGCGGCCATGGGGTTCAACCGGATTGTAGACCGCGATGTCGACAAGTTGAACCCGCGGACCCTTGACCGGGCGCTTCCCGCGCAAACCGTCAAGCTTGCCGAGGCCTGGGCCATGGTGATCATCAGCAGCGCACTTTTTTTCATTGCCTGCTACAATCTCAATCGTCTGACCCTGATTCTCGCTCCCTTTGCCCTGGCGCTCACCTTTTTTTATTCGCTGACCAAACGGTTTACCTGGCTCTGTCACGTGGTTCTCGGGGTGGCTCTCGCATTTTCACCGCTGGGAGGCTGGGTGGCGGTGACCGGCACCCTTGTTGAGTATCCATTCGTCCTTTCCGCAGCTGTCATTTTCTGGGTTGCCGGATTTGATACGGTTTATGCCTGCCTGGACGCTGATTTTGACCGGCAGGCAGGCCTTTTCTCGTTGCCCGCCCGTTTCGGAAGGTTGAATGCCTTCAGGCTGGCGGTTCTCGCCCATGTCATCGCCTTTGCCCTGTTCATAGCCACTGGGATACAGGCCCAACTCAATTATTTTTACTATATAGGTGTAGTCTTTACCGGAACCGCCCTTTTTTACCAGCATCTGGTGGTCAATCCCCGGGACCTTTCGCGGATTCAACTCTCTTTCTTCACCATGAACGGGTTGATCAGCCTGACCCTGTTTGTTGCCACATGGCTGGCGTTGACACTTCCATAGCGGTACGTCGATGAATCGAATAGAGAGCGGCAATACCGGCAAATCCAGAAAAGGCGCTCTGCTTCGTCTTGTGGTGAGCTTTGGGGCCATCGGGTTTGTACTCTATCTCTATCGGCAGCAGCTTCCTGATGTGCTGGATAACCTTCTATCCGCCAATCCATCGGCCTTTCTTATTGGCGTGGGGGTATATCTCGCCGGCCTGATCTTTACCGCCTTCAGGTTGCGGAAAGTTCTCCGGGTCCAGAATATTGATGTTTCCGCGGGGAATGCCTATTACGTCAATCTCATCGCCATGTTTTTTAATAATGTCCTGCCCTCGTCCCTGGGAGGCGAGATGGTCAAGGCCTATTATCTTTACCGCAACAGCAACGGCAATATCGGGGTGTTCAGCGCAGTGGTGATGGACAGGCTTTTCGGCATGGCCACCCTGTCGATAGTCGGCCTGTCCGCGGTACTCTTTCTTGACAGCAGCCGGGTGCCGGAGCGGGTTCTTGCCAGTCTGGCCGTCTGTATCGCCATAACCTGCGTACTTGGAGTCATCCTGTTCAATAACCGGATTGTGACGGTGTTGAGTTCGCTGAAAATACCGCTTGTTCCAGTGGTCTTTCTTGAAAAGCTTCGCGAAATCTATCTTGCCATCAACCACTACCGGGGGCACTGGAAGGTAAGTGTTTTCTGTCTCATACTCACCGGGGGCGGACTTTTTTCGTTTGCTTTGACCAATTATTATCTGGCCCACAGCCTTTCCCTTGATATCCCGCTGTCTTTTTTCTTTTTCTTCATCCCGGTGATTATTTTTCTCGGGCTCGCTCCCTCGGTGAACGGTTTAGGGGTCAGGGAGGCCGCCTTTCTCTTTCTTCTCGCCGAGTACACCACGGCGGACAAGGCGTTGGCCTTTGCACTCCTCTCCTCTTTTTTTATGGTTATTATCGGCCTGGCCGGTGGCGTGGTCTATGCCGTGCGCGGCGGGCTTCCTGCCGCTTCATTGAATAAAGAGTAAAGGCCGTGCAGAGGCACGGCCTTTAAGCCTGATCGAAGAAATCCAGGCTGGTGTGCGTTACTCAGCGGAAACCTTGATTCTTCGGGGTTGAGCCGGCTCGATCTTGGGCAGGGTTATTGTCAGGATGCCGTCAACCATTGATGCCTCGACCTTTTCCTGTTCAATGGTGTCGGCCAGGGTGAAACGGCGGATATATTCACCCGGCTCGAACTCCTGGAGGATCATGGTCTCTTTTTCACCGGTAACCGCGCAGGCTTCCCCCCTGATCGAGAGCACCCCGTCCTTGAGCTGGATATCAAGGGTTTCCTTGCTCACTCCGGGCATTTCCGCGACCACTGTCACCGCTTTGTCATTTTCACGGATATCCACTGCCGGGATATATTGCTTCAAGGGTCTGGTCGGCTCGCCGGTCTGTTGCAATTCCTTTTTCTGCTGATCCTTTATCTGATTGAATCCCATGGTGTCTCCTCCTGAAAAAACGTGTGGCGCTTTGCCTTCAGTTTGCCTCAATGGTTATCCTGCGCGGCTTGGTCTCTTCTGATTTCGGCAGGACAATCGTCAGGATGCCGTTTTTGCCAGTGGCCTTTATTTTTCCTGAGTCAATTCTGGTCGGCATGGTTACCGCCCGATTGAAACGGCCATAGCTGATCTCCTGGCGGTGATATGAGATCTTTTCTCCGGCAGCGTGGTCGCGTCGTTCACCCTTGATGGTGAGGGTGTCACCCTCTATGAAGATTTCCAGTTCTTCCTTTTTTGTGCCTGGGACCTCGGCACGGACATAGATGTTTGCGTCATCCTCGGAGATGTTCAGGGCCGGATAGACTGTGGCGCTGGCCGCGGGTTGGGTGTTGCTGAAGTAGCGGGGCAGCATCATCTCCATTTCATGCCTCATTTTTTCCAGTTCTGCCCAGGGATTACGCGGGAGTTGACGCTCATTGAATCGGATCAGTGCCATGGGAGTCCTCCTTTTTATGTCGGGTTTAATTGACTGAAATTATGTTTTATTTAGGTATACCTGCAAAAATAAGATTCTTCCATTCTTTGTCAAGAACGGATGAGCAGGGTTTTATCGATTTTTCCATGGAGGACTATCCTCTTAGAGAAAAATTGTGTATAGTGCCGACCCGAATGGTGGATTTATTTTCAGTTACTCGATGTATCAGAGTATCAATATCATAAAACAGCACAGGAGAAAAATGATGAAATTAATACTTTTAGGCGCGCCAGGAGCCGGCAAGGGAACGGTTGCCAAAATGCTTACCGCCATTGATGGTTCGGTGCAGATATCTACCGGAGACATCCTGCGTTCCGCGGTCCAGGCCGGTACGGAACTCGGCCGTGAAGCAGAAGGGTATATGAAGCGCGGGGATCTTGTTCCCGACTCTCTGATCATGGGAATTATGGAAAAGAGGCTTCAGGAACCGGATTGTGCCGGCGGCTTTCTTCTCGACGGGTTTCCCCGGACCGTTCCCCAGGCCGAAGAGCTGACAAAACTTCTTGCCAAGCTCGGCATCACCCTTGATATGGTTGCCAGCATCGATGTGCCCCGCGACGTGATCCTTGACCGTCTCTGTACCCGGCGCACCTGCTCCAACTCCGAGTGCCAGGCTATTTATAACGTCAAGAGCAACCCCCCCCGGAAAGAAGGGGTCTGTGATAAGTGCGGCAGTGCGGTTGTCCAGCGTGATGATGAGACTGAGGCGGCAATCAGCCATCGCCTTGAAACATATAATGAGAAGACCGCTCCGCTTGCCGGTTTCTATGCCAAGCAGGGCCTGCTCAGAAATATCAGCGGCACCTCCAGTGATACGGTGGTCAGCGCGATCAGGAGTGAGCTTTCCCTGTAATTCAGAATAACGTGGTTCCTCGTGTGCCGGTCACAGATGCGATCCGGCACGCATTTATGAGCAAACTATACTGTTTATGAGGATCGATTATGAGTTTGTCACCGGTTTTGACCACAGAATTTGAGGGACTGAATCGTATACACCGCGGCAAGGTCCGCGATCTGTATGAGGTTGACGGCAAGCTGTTGATGGTGGCCACAGATCGTATTTCGGCTTTTGATGTGGTCATGGATGACCCCATCCCCAACAAGGGAGAGGTGCTGACCAGGCTGTCGCTCTTCTGGTTTGACTTTCTCAAGGACGTCATCCCGAATCATCTTCTTACCGCGGATGTCGATCAGTATCCCGCCTCCTGCCAACCCCACAAGGAGGTCCTGCGGGGGCGGAGCATGATGGTGAAAAAGGCCAGGCCGTTGCCGGTTGAATGTATAGTCCGTGGCTATATTTCCGGGTCCTTCTGGAACGCGTACAAGAAAAGTACCGTGGTCTGCGGTTTTTCCCTGCCAGGAGATCTCAAGGAATCGGCAAAACTTCCGCACCCTCTTTTTACCCCGTCAACCAAGGCGGAGCAGGGTGCGCATGATGAAAATATCTCCATCTCCGAGATGGAGGAACTGGTGGGCAAGGAGGAGACGGCCCGGATTACCGATGTCTGTGTCCGCCTCTACCAGAAGGCCGCTGATTACGCCCTTGAAAAGGGGATAATCATTGCGGACACCAAGTTTGAACTGGGGTGGTATGAAGGGGAGCTTATTCTCATTGACGAGGTGTTGACTCCGGACTCCTCCCGTTTCTGGCCCGTGGATCAGTACCGGGTGGGCGGTGGCCAGCCGAGCTTTGATAAACAGTTTCTCCGCGACTATCTTCTCTCCCTGGACTGGGGTAAGAAACCGCCGGCGCCGAAACTGCCCGCTGAAATCATCACCAAGACCGCCCAGCGCTATGCCGAGGCCGTCAGCCGGATTATCGGCTCCTGAGCGGAGCGTTCATAATTCAATCACGATTTACACGAGATCGACCAAAACGGCCGCACTGTGCGGCCGTTTTTTTTGTCCGCGGATTTGGCGGCAGGCACTGCCCTGGCAGGGAGCTGGTGGTCAGGAGATCTGCTCCTGGTGTTCAAGAAGCGGAAAGAAGAGTGTCTCGGCGGTTCTCATGAAATCGGTGTCAAGGGGGTCTCGATTCCGAAAGGCGATACGGAAATAGGGATCTTCGCATTCACCGGCCCGGAATGATGAGCCGTTCCACACATCCCGGGCTCGGTTGAGTGATTCTTCTTCAGTTTTTTTCTCAAAGCGACTCAGGGCAAAGGCCAGGGATGTTTCGGCAAAAAAGGATATCGGGCCGGTCAGCCCCTGCCAGTAGAGGGTGAGCATTTTGCGAAGTTCCGTCTCCGGGTCTTTGACCGGGTGGAAGATATAGGTCCGGTCCTTGCCCAGCAGTATGGTCCTGCCTGTTTCCTGATGATTTCTGACCGCAGCGCCATGGATGAGGTGGAGGATCCAGGCCCGTATCCGGTCTCCGGCCTTTACCGAGGCGCACCGTAACCTGACCAGTCCATTGCTGTGGGCCGCATCAATAATCCCGCTGATGGTAAATGGAGGAAAAACAAGATGCATCGGCATGGGCGGCAGTACTGGACCGGGATCAAGGGCAGCGAGGCGTTTCTCAAGTTTTTCGATATCGTTCCAGGTTCTGTGGAACAGTGTTTTGCCGGTCTGACCTACGGGAAGGTCTCCCGCCGCCTTTCTCGCCAGAAAAAGCGATTCACAGTCTTGACCCGCCCGGTGGTGGCGAAGAATCTCGTTTTCCAGCCGGTATCGTTCTAGCCCTGCAACAACAAAGGGTTCGTCCTCAGCCAGTACGTCAGGCCGGGGCGGGATCCTGATGTTTAATCGTTCGGTACAGAGAAAACGGATCGGGTTGAGAAAGAAGGTGGACAGGGTGAGAATGTCGGTGTGGCGCAAGGAGTCCGGCGGCTGCGGCAGGGGGTGATGAAGAAAGGGGAGAGGGGCAACTCTGTCGCTCGTAAGGGCTCGGGCGGCCTGACAGTTTTCATGGGAGAAACTGGATGCGACATTACCCTCGCTGCCATGGAAATAGCATGGATGAAAGGGCTGCAGGGAGTGAATGGTGAGAAGCGCTGCAGGGTTGCTTGTGTCGTGGGGGCCTTTGAGCAGATAACCCTGATCGATAATATCGAGCAGGTCGCTGACCAGCACCGAGGGGGAGAGCGCGGTGTCATCAATGGCCGAACGGCCGATATAACTGATATAGAGTTGATCGCGGGCGGAAACGAGGGTTTCGAGAAAAATCGCGCGGTCATCGATGCGGTTGGAGCGGTCGCCTGGTCGGGGATGGGCGGCCATGAGGTCGAAACTCATCTCCTGGGCAGGCCGGGGGAATTCAAGGTCATTCATCCCGATAAGGCAGATGACCCTGCAGGGAATGGAGCGTGCTTCGGTAAGGGTGCAGAAATGCACGCCACCAGAGAGAAAACCCGGGGAAGAAGATCTCTGGTTATCGGATTCCAGGGCCAGTCGAAGGTGGTCACGGATAGTACCGCTTTCCAGATTGGCGGTGTACATAGCCTGGCTGGCATGGAGGGACAGCCCCCGCAGGATCCGGCGAATATGGAGATACTCCTCTTCCTCATCGTCAGCCGGGGTGAGGCAGCGGTCAAGGGCGGCGAGCAGACGATCGCTCCACTCCTCCGCGGAACAGGGGACTCTGTTGGCGCGGATGCATTTAAAGAGGGCTGAGACGCATTCAAGAAAAGATCCAAGTAATTCCGTTGACTCGCCAAGGGTGGTATCGGCAGGGAGAATTTCCCTGTAGAGATCCGTATTGCCGCTGTGCATGGCATATCCGAGAAGAAGCCGGTCAATGCCTGCCTGCCAGCTGTTCTCGCCAAAAAGAGGGAGTCCCTGGCGCTGGCGGTCTTCGCCGTCCATCCCCCATCGGATACCTGCCTTTTCGATCATATGGCGGATCTGGACCAGGTCGTTTTCAGACAATCCGAAACATCGGCGAACCGGCTGTGATCCGATGATTTCCAGGACCTGACTGGCGGTGATTCGGCTCTCGGTCAGGTCAAGCAGGGCCAGGAACGTTTCTGTCAGCGATCCGGATTTCCGCATTGGATCGATGATGGTGTAGGGCACAAAGGTGTGCTGGTTCCCGACCTCAAAAACAGCCCGCACCAGGGGG
>JBFHXP010000046.1:0-18578 GCA_041598875.1 Desulfobulbales bacterium | reverse complement strand
CCTGCCCGGCCAGACCCCGGAGCTCTGGCAGGAGACCCTGGCCATGGCCCTCTCTCTTGCCCCGGAACATCTGGCCCTCTATGAGTTGACCATTGAGCAGGGAACCCCCTATGGCAACGCTGTTGCTGCCCAAACCTTGAGGCTCCCCGCAGAGGATATGGTGCTGGCCATGGAGGAGATCACCAGGGAGCTGATTGAACGCCATGGTTTTGAACGCTATGAAATTTCAAATTATTCCCGGCCGGGATTCAGGTGTTGTCATAATATCAACTACTGGCGGAATGGGTCCTATCTTGGCTGCGGCGCGGGCGCGGTTTCCTCCTTTTCCGGGGCACGAATCCGCAGCGTGGAAAGCGTGCCGGAATACATCGAGATGATCAGGGCTGGTATCCAGCCCTTTGCCGAGGCCGAGTGCCTTGACCTCAACTCCCGCTTCCGGGAGACGGTGATCATGGGCCTGCGCATGGTGGAAGGGATATCCCACACCCGTCTCACCGAACAGTTCGGTTTCGGGCCGCGGCAGTTTTACGGCCAGCTTTTGCCCCGGCTTGTGGAGGATGGCCTGCTGGAAGATGACGGTAAAAGGCTACGGCTTTCCGCCCGGGGTATGGCCGTGGCTAACACGGTTTTAAGTGAATTAGTCTAGTTTTCATCCGGAAACGCCACTTTTAAAAAATCTCGGTGTCGATCCGCAGAAGTATGTGCTCGCCGTACTCCAGTACGCCTGCGCATACTTCCTTGATCTCCTTGATCTTTTTAAAAATTGTCTGTTTCCGGCTTGAAAACGGATAGGTTCAATGCTGTAATCGCCCACATTTTCAAAATCTATAGAGGGTATAGAGAAGATCCATGCCAAAAAAACCTGAAACAGTGTTCATATGCCAGGCCTGTGGTTTTCAGAGCAGAAAATGGCTGGGCCGCTGCCCGGACTGTCATGAGTGGCAGAGCATGGCCGAGGAACGGGTCGCCCTGGCCCCGGCAGGTCGGACCGGGCTGGTGATTCCCAAACCGGTACCTCTGAACATGGCCAGGGAATCCAGGGAGGAGCGCACTGCCACAAAAATAGCCGAGCTTGACCGGGTCCTGGGCGGTGGGGTGGTTCCGGGATCTCTGGTTCTCATAGGCGGCGATCCGGGCATCGGCAAGTCAACCCTCATGCTCCATATGCTGGCAGGGGTTGCGAGCCAGGGCCGCCCGGTACTTTATGTCAGCGGCGAGGAGTCGGTAGACCAGATCAGGATGCGGGCGGCGCGGCTGGGGGCCAGCCATCCGGATCTTTTTCTCGCCATGGAAAGCTCTGTTGAGACTATCATTGCCATGGCCGAGGAGATGAACCCAGGGCTTCTGGTGGTCGATTCGATCCAGACCCTCAGCTCCACCGAGTTTTCCTCTGCCCCGGGCAGTGTCACCCAGGTGCGCGAATCCGCGGCCCGGCTGATGGCCATGGCCAAAAACACCCGGATTCCGGTTGTCCTGGTTGGTCATGTAACCAAGGACGGCGCCATTGCCGGGCCCAGGGTCCTGGAGCATATGGTTGATTGTGTGCTTTATTTTGAGGGTGACCGGGGGCATGCCTTCCGGATTCTGCGAACGGTAAAGAACCGCTACGGCTCTACCAATGAAATCGGCGTCTTTGAGATGAAGGAAGAGGGCCTGGTTCAGGTGGAGAATCCCTCTGAAATTTTTTTATCAGAGCGATCGATCAATGTCCCTGGCTCGGTGGTCATGCCAAGCATCGAGGGAAGCAGGCCGATTCTGGTGGAGGTCCAGGCCCTGGTAAGCTCGACCACTTTCGGAACCCCGCGCCGAACCGCGATCGGCGCCGACCCCCAGCGGTTGGCCCTGTTGACCGCGGTGCTTGAAAAAAAGGCCGGCCTTTCTCTGTTTCAGAACGATATTTTTTTGAATATTGCCGGAGGGATACGAATTGACGAACCCGCCCTTGACCTGGGCGTGGTCAGCGCCATCGCCTCAAGTTTTCTTGAAAAGCCGATTCCCGCGACCACCGTGGTCTGCGGCGAGGTCGGCCTTGCCGGCGAGGTGCGGGCGGTGGGCCAGGTCGAGATGCGGCTCAGCGAGGCGTATCGTCTTGGATTTACCCGGTTTATTCTGCCGAAAAGCAATTGTGACCGCCTCCCGGGCAAAATCCGGAAAAAGACACCCATGGAACTCATCGGCGCCGCGTCGGTGATCCAGGCGCTGGATGCCCTTTTTGCCTGAGCAGCGGGTCATCCGGAGCCGGAAAGCATCGGCTCGAGTACGGCCCGGGCCCCTTCAATGGTATATCCGGGCAAAAGCAGCCGTTTGCAGCGGCTCTGCCCTCCGCTCAAGAGGAGAACTGATGATTTGGGCAGGCTGAAGAGCCCGGCAAGATAGCTGATCACCGCGCTGTTGGCCCTGTTGTCAACAGGAGGGGCGGTGATTGATACCTTAAGGCTGTTTCCGTGCGGGCCCTGGATACGGTTCCGCGAGGCCCGCGGCTGAACATGGATCTGTATGATAACACCGTGCTCGTGGGAGGAGAGATAGGGCATACTCTACCCTTCAGGCAATGAACAGGCCGTTTCGCCTAATCTTCATCAAGTCCCAGGCTGATGGCTGGTTCCGGTCCGTGGTCCAGATCCGTTTCCGGACCAAAAAGCGAATCCCGCACCGGGGCTGGCTGTTTTTTTTCCGGGCGGCGTACGGGCTGTTCCTGAAAAGAAGGCCGGGTCTGGCTCTCCCGGGCCCCCGGCGCAGGGGGAACCTTGGCCTTGATCACCTGTTCAACCCGTTTTATGGGAAAAACCAGTTCTTCGTGCGGGGTTTCCGGCAGATCTATTTTTTCGTACAGGGATTCCTCTGGTTCCGGTTCAGGATCGGGTTCCAGGAAGACCTCCTGTTCTTCCGGTTTTTCCGTTTCCTTTGGCTCTTCCGGCGCCTTGATGATGGCTTCCGGTTGTATCGGCCGCACTGATTTTTCCGGGGCAACAGGGTTCTCCAGTTGCGCAACATACCAGTTGAGCGTCTCCCGCAGTTCATCGCGGACCTGGTTGCGCAGGGCTGTGAGCTTTTCCTCGGCCCGGGATGGTGTTTCCGGTCGCGTCTCTATGGCCTCGATCTTAGCGGGCCTGGGGTCTGCCATGCCCCTGGTTTTGAGCTGCTCCTCCAGCTCCCTGATCCTCTTTTCCTGGATGCTGAACCGGTCGCGGAGCCGGTCGTTTTCCTGCATCACATGAAAGAGGTCTTCGGCCACCTCTTCAAGAAAGGTGTCCACGGCCTCGATATCAAAACCGCGGAGGCGGACGGGAAATTCCTTGTGCTGAATGTCTTCTGGGGTGATAGGCATTTTTATATCTCATGGTCCATTAAGCTGGACCGGTTGTTTTAATATCCGAAAGACTGGGCCATTTTCAGCAGGGTTTTTACAATGAAACCCTGGACAAAGATGATGGCAATAATGAGAATCATGGGGGTAAGGTCAAGGCCGCCGGGAAAGACGGGAATATACCGGCGAACCCGTGACAGGACCGGTTCGGTCACTTCATAGAGAAACCGGACAATGGGGTTGTAGGGATCAGGGTTGACCCAAGAGATGATCGCCCGGCCGATGATGATCCAGATGTATGCGCCAAGGACTATATTGAGAATATTGGCAAGGGATTCAAGGAAATAGCTTAATACATACATGGCAAAAAACCTCCAGACCAGGCGTGTTATTTTTATTTTCGCCACGCCGGCAGGCGCGGTTATGAGTTTTTCTTATGGAGAAATATTACGATACTTTGCTGCCCGACGCAATTGGAGAAGAAACCCCGGAAAGCACCAGGGTGTTGCCGTCCTTGGCGGCAAGGACCATGCCATGGGAGATGGTTCCCATCAGTTTTGTCGGTTTGAGGTTGGCCACGATGATCACCTGGCGGCCGATGATATCCTCAGGCTGGTAATACTCGGCGATACCGGCCACTATGGTCCGCTCCTCCGGGGCCTTGACCGTAAGCTTGAGAAGGCGGTCTGATTTTTTTATCCTCTCCGCCGCCACCACCTCGGCCACCCGCAGATCCAGTTTCTGGAACTGGTCATAGGAAAGAAGATCGTCTCCCTGGGCGACCCCCGGTTTTTCCTCTTTGGGGGTCTTCCCCGGTGTTGCAGGCCCTGTTTTCAGCTCTTCTTCCTTGTCCATGCGGGGAAAAAGCGGTTCCCCGGGCACCAGTCTGGTTCCTGGCACGCTCTGCCCCCAGCTTCCCTGGGCAATAAGGTCCGGTTTCCCGGTAAGTCCCAGGGCCGCACGCATTTTTTCCGCGGTTCCCGGCATGATTGGTTCCACCAGCAGGGCGATGAGGCGCAGGGTCTCAACCAGATGAAAAAGCACCGTGGCCAGCCGGTCTGCCCGGCCCGGATCCTTGGCAAGCTCCCATGGGGCATTGGCCACAATATACTTGTTGGCCAGGCTGATCACCTCCCACACCGCCTGCAGGGCCCGGTTAAAGGCAAAGTCGTTCATCTTGGCGGTATATTCGCTCACCATTTTTTCGGCGGCAGCAGCAAGTTCCTGATCCGCTGCCTCGCTTTGCCCGGGCTCCGGCACCATGGAGTCGGAGAATTTGGCGAGCATGGCCAGGGAACGGCTGAAGAGGTTGCCGAGATCGTTGGCCAAATCGGAGTTCTGCCGGGCCACCAGCCCTTCGGTGCCAAAGGAGGAATCAAGGCCAAAAGACATCTCGCGCAGGAGAAAATAACGCACCGTGTCCACCCCGTAACGGTTGACCAGGTCAGCGGGGCGGACAACATTGCCCAGGCTTTTCGACATCTTGGTCTCGTTGATGTTCCAGTAGCCGTGGACGTGGAGTTTTTTGTATGGAGGCACACCGATTGCCTGGAGCATGGTCGGCCAGTAAATGGCGTGGGGTTTCAGAATATCCTTGGCAATAACGTGCTCGGCGCCCTGCCAGTACCGTGAAAAATCCGGGCCGTCGGGATAACCGATTCCGGTGAGGTAGTTGATCAGGGCATCAAACCAGACATAGGTGACAAAATCACTGTCAAAGGGTAGGGGAATTCCCCAGGTCAGGCGGCTGGTGGGCCGTGAGATGCAGAGATCCTCAAGGGGGTCCTCCAGAAAGGAGAGAACCTCGTTTCTGTATCGTTCCGGGGTGATGTACTCGGGATTGTCGGTGATGTGATCGATCAGCCACTGCTGATACCGGTGCATCCGGAAAAAATAGTTCTGCTCGGTGATCATCTTCGGGGCGACCAGATGGTCCGGGCAATTGCCCTCCACCAGTTCCTTCTCAGTAAGAAACCTTTCGCATCCCTTGCAGTAAAGGCCGGAGTAGTTGCCGCGATAGATATCGCCCTGGTCGTAGACCTTCTGCAAAATATCCTGAACCGTCCTGATATGAACGGGATCGGTGGTGCGGATGAAGGTGTCCGGTTCAACCGCCAGGGGGGGCCACGCCTCCCGGAACAGGGCGCTGATTGTATCGACATACTCCCGGGGGGTTACCCCGGTGTTGTCCGCGGCCTCGACGATCTTGTCGCCATGCTCGTCCGTGCCGGTCTGAAAACGGGCATCCTCGCCGCAGAGCCTTTTGAAACGGGTCATGGTGTCGGCAATAATTGTCGTATAGGCATGACCAAGGTGGGGCTGGGCATTGACGTAATAAATCGGTGTTGTGATGTAGAAACTCATAGTTTTACCTGGGCGGTGCTGTGCACGTTAATGGGGCGTCAGCCCTTTTTTGCCGGTTCCGGCTTGAGACCGTGCCACTCTGATTTTTCAAGTACTCTCTCTTTACCTTCCTGATCGACAACGGTGATGGTTTCTCCCATGACGTTGTGGCGGGTCACCTTGAAGCTGCGGCCGTCAACGGTGATCCGTTTGCCAACCTTGGGCATGTTTTTGCGAATGGATTTATAGGTGGAGAACTCGTAGTTCAGGCAGCAGAGAAGACGGTTGCAGGCGCCGGAGATCTTTACCGGGTTAAGGGGCAGGTTCTGCTCCTTGGCCATCTTGATGGAAACCGATTCGAAATTTTTGATAAAGGAAGTGCAGCACAGTTCCCGGCCGCAACAACCGATACCGCCAAGCATCATTGTCTCGTGGCGCACCCCGATCTGGCGCATCTCCACCCGGGTCCGGAACTCCTGCACCAGACATTTCACCAACTCCCGGAAATCGACCCGGTTCTCCGCGGTAAAATAAAAAATAATCTTGCTGCCGCTGAAGAAGCGCTCCACCTTGACCAGGTCCATGGGCAGCTTGTGTTTCTCAATCTGCTCCTCGGTAAAGGAAAAGGCCTTTTCCTCCATTCCCTGAAGTTTGGAATATTTGGAAACTTCATCGCGGGTGGCCCGGCGGACAACGCTATACTCCATTTTTTTATTTCTTTCAGCGTTTTCCGGCCAGTTGGGTGTAAATCCCATGATAAGGGCGGGTTCCAGGCCATGGTCGGTCTGGACCATCGCGGTGTCGTCTTTTTTCAGGTTGTGGAGTCTGCCCGGCGCGGAAAAGACCTGATCTCCCTTTCGAAATTGAATCCTGTAGAGAGCCATCGCGGTCTCTGGGGATTGGCAGTGTTCTTCCGGTTCCGGGGTTGCAGCGGGCTGAGTCATGGGCGGAATGGTTCCTTATTATTCAAGATACTCTTTAAATGACTTTCCTGGCCGTCATTTCCAGTGGCCAGTATACCACTATACCAGTTCCCAAAAAAGGACCTCGCAGACCAGGGTGCGGTTGCAGTTGCGATTCAACTCTTTTTCCGCCTGTTCAATGGAGCTGAGCCGGGAAAAGATATCAGCCATGCCCCATTTTTTCATCCCGGCTGACAGCCGGTCGGCCATGTCCCTGCTGTTTACAAGGGACTGCATATTCCCGGCATGAAGAACAAGGATGTCCCGAAGCCAGGTTTTGATCAGTCCGAGCAGGTCGTTCAGGCCCTCCTTGAGGGCTGCGGCCTTTTCTGCCAGCAGAAGCATTTTTTCAACGGTTTCCGGGTCGTTTTTTGAGAGGGTTACCAGGTTTTCAATTACCTCCCGGCGCAGGTCAAGCATGTGATGATCAAGAAACAGGGCCGCCCGGCCAAGGCTTCCTTCGGCGACCGCGGCAATCGAGGCCCCATTTTCCGGGGAGAGGTTTTGTGTGGAAACCAGGTGCTGGACAACCTGTTCACTGGTCAGTCCATAAAAGGGGATCTGCTGGCAGCGGGAAACAATGGTGGGCAGCAGGTCTCCTGATTCGTCGGCAGTGAGGATGAGCAGATTGTTCTCAGGGGGCTCTTCCAGTGTTTTCAGGAGACTGTTGGCCGCCTCCCGGCGCATGGTATGCACGTCTTCGAGAATCGTGACCCTGGTTTTCGCCTCAAATGGGGGAAAGGTGAGGATGCGCTGGATTTCCCGCACCTGATTTATCTTGATCGCGGCGCCATCGGGCAGAACATGGAGCAGATCCGGGTGGGCGCCGGCGGCAAATCTGCGGCAGGAAGGGCAGGCGCCGCATCCGTCCCCATGGGCCTGGCCTGTACAGTTGATATAGGCGGCCATGGCCAGGGCGGTCTTCTTCTTGCCGACCCCGTCCGGGCCGCGAAAGAGATAGGCATGACTCAACGCGCCGCGGGTTGCCGCGGTTTTCAAGAGCAGCTTTGCCTTCTCCTGGCCAATGATGTCCTGAAAGGTGATGGCTGTCATAGGGAAAATAGTGTTTGCTGTTTGGATTCCCGGGGTTTGGGCGGTTCCTCTTCCACAACAGCCCTTGCCTCTTCGGCGCCCCCCCGTCCGCGCAGATAGAGAAAACGGTCAAGGATGCGCTGGTACTCAGACCACTGATAGCTGGAATCGGAAACAGGCAGGTTTTCCTCAATCCGGCCGATATAGTTCAGCTTTGCATCCATATCGTCAATCATGTTGAGAAGCAGCGCCTCGGTCATCATCGGCAGGGTGGGGGAGCCGAACTCGTGCTGGCCGTGGTGGCTGAGAATGAGGTGCTGCACCCGGACCAGGAGATCCTCTGGGAAATTTTTGATTTTCCCGGCCCGCTCCCGGACCATTTCCGCTCCCAGGACCAGGTGGCCGACCAGCCGGCCCCGGTCGGTATAGGAAAAGGGAAACGATTCATAGGAAAATTCCTCCACCTTGGCAACATCGTGGAGCAGGGCCCCGGTTATGAAAAGGTCGCGGTCAATTCCCGGGTAGAGGGCGGCAATGGCATTGGCCAGGCGGGCCACGGCCAGGGTGTGTTCCATCAGGCCGCCGATATAGGCGTGGTGGACCGATTTTGCCGCCGGGGCCTTTTGGAATGAGTCAAAAAAAGCGCCAGGGGTGAAAAAGGCGGCAAGCAGCTTCTTGAGAAACGGATCGCCTATCCCCTTGACTGCGGCGTTTAACTCAGCGGTCATGGCTGGAAAATCAAGGTCGGTTGCCGGAAGAAACTCGGTGATATCGACATCTTCCTTGCTGACTGCGGCAAGGGTGTCAATTTTGAGCTGGACCACGCCGCGGAAGGCCTGGGCCTGGCCGGCAATGGTTATAAAGCCGCCGGTCGGGGCCTCGGCCTGCAGTTGGTCGGCGTTTTCCCATAGCCGGGCACCCATTTCACCGGTGCGATCCATCAGGGTGAGTATGAGAAACGGTTTGCCGCTCTTGGTCTCGGCCTTGCTCGATTCCTTGACCAGGAAAAGGCCATTTACCGGCTGCCCATCCTGGATATCCTTGATAAAGATTTTTTTTGCACCACGCATCATTGATACTCTCACAAAAAGTCAAAATTAGAAGTCCAGGGTCTTCTGCCAGCTCTCTTTCAGTCCGGCAATGGATTCGGAGATAACGGTATCACCGTGGATACCGGTGCAGATAAATCGCGGGTCGCTCATGACCGTGCCGATATGGCGGCAATCGGTGTTTTTCATGAGTTCTGCAAATTTTTCCGCGTTTTCCGGAGAAACCGTTACCACGAAACGGCTCTGGGATTCGGAGAAAAGAAGGGTGTCGTCTCGATCGATATCCTGACAGGGAACCTTTGCCAGGTCAATGCTCATTCCCAGTCCTCCGGCAAATGCGGTCTCGGCAAGCGCCACTCCCAGGCCGCCGTCGGAGCAGTCGTGACAGGAGGCAACCAGCCTCTCTTTCATCGCCCGGGCCAGGGCCCGGTAGCGTGGCAGGGACTCTTCTTCCCGGACCCGGGGCACGGCGGAGCCAACCCCGCCGTGCTGGGCCGCATACTCCGAGCCACCGGTTTCCGGGTAGGTTTTCCCCAGCACAAAGACCAGGTCGCCTGGTTTTTTGGCGTCCATGGTCACCGCCAGGGTGACATCATCGATCTTGGCCATTACCGAGAAAAGCAGGGTCGGTGGGATCGATATTTTGGTATTGCCCACCAGGTAATCGTTTTTCATGCTGTCCTTGCCGGAGATGCACGGGACCCCGTATGCCGTGGCATAGTGGGCGAGCGCCTGATTGGCCCGGACCAGTTGGGCGAGTTTATAGGGGCCGTCCGGTGTCTTTTCCGAGAGGATCGGGTCGCACCAGCAGAAGTTGTCAAGCCCGGCCATCACATCAAGCCCGGCCCCCACGCAGAGGGCATTGCGCACCGCCTCGTCCACGGCGCAGGCCGCCATGTGATAGGCATCAATGTCCGAGTAACGGGGGCAGACGCCGTGGGATATGACCAGCCCTTCAAAGGAGTCAAGCAGGGGCCTGATGACCGCCGCGTCGCTGGGCCCGTCGTTCATCACCCCGGTGAGCGGCTTGACCACGCTGCCGCCCTGGACCTCGTGATCATACTGGCGGACCACATACTCCTTGCTGCAGATATTGAGGCGGCCAAGCAGGGTTTTCAGCTCTTCGCCCAGGTCCGGCTGCGCGGCAAAAACCGGCTCCGGGTTGACCGGCGGCTCCCAGCGGGCGATCATTTCCATGGGCGGCAGCCCCTCGTGGACAAAACTCATATCCATATAGGCAATGGTCCTGCCCTCATAGAGGATATGAAATTTCCCCGAGTCGGTAAAGGTGCCCAGTACCGTGGCCTCCACATCCATTTTTTTGCACAGCGCCAGGAAAGGGTCGAGTTTTTCCGGGGCAATGGCCAGGGTCATTCGTTCCTGGGCCTCTGAGACAAAGATTTCCCAGGGCTGGAGACCGGCATATTTAAGGGGCGCCTTTTCCAGGTGGACCTCGAACCCGCCGCAGAATTCGGCCATTTCCCCCACCGAGGAGGAGAGGCCACCGGCCCCGTTATCGGTGATGCAGCGGTAGAGCCCCAGGTCGCGGGCCTTGAGCAGGCAGTCGAACATCTTTTTCTGGGTTATCGGGTCGCCGATCTGGACCGCGGTGGCAGGGGAATTCTCGTTTAACTCCTCGGAGGAGAAGGTGGCGCCGTGAATGCCGTCCTTGCCGATACGGCCGCCGGTCATGACGATTATATCCCCGGCATTGGCCTGCTTGTGTTCCGAGGGCTGGCCGTTGACCGTTTTCGGCATGATGCCTACCGTGCCGCAGAAAACCAGGGGCTTGCCGGCAAAACGGTCGTCAAAGAGCAGGGAGCCGTTTACCGTGGGAATGCCGCTTTTGTTGCCGCCATGCTCTACCCCTTCCCGCACCCCTTCAAAGATCCGTTTGGGATGGAGAAGCCGGGCCGGGATCGGTTTGTCATAAAAGGGCGAGGCAAAGCAGAACATGTTGGTATTGCAGATCAGTTTGGCGCCCATGCCGGTGCCGAAGGGATCGCGGTTGACCCCGACAATGCCGGTGAGCGCCCCGCCGTATGGGTCAAGGGCGGAAGGGCTGTTGTGGGTCTCCACCTTGAAGACCATGTTCCACTCGCTGTTAAAGCGGATAACCCCGGCATTGTCCTTGAAGACCGACAGGCACCAGTCGTCCGCCCCCATTTTTTCTCGTATTTTCTTTGTTACATTGCGGATATAGGTGTCAAAGAGGCTGGTGATTGCGGACCGTGTTCCGCTGACCGTATCCTCATAATCGATATTACCGTTGAATATCTTGTGCTTGCAGTGTTCGGACCAGGTCTGGGCCAGGACCTCAAGCTCGACGTCGGTCACCTTTTCACTCAGCCCGAGGGCCGCTCTCTGGGCCTTGATCTCGGGCCGGGCAAGATAGTCGCGGATGAACTTCATCTCCTCCAGGGTCAGGGCGAGTACACCCTCTTTGCTGATCCGGATCAACTCCCCATCGGAAACATTCAGGTCGATTTCCGCTACCTGGCCGCGATTTTCACCAACAACCCGGGGGGCAAAGGGCTGGATTCCAGCGGCCTTGATAAATGAGTCCCGGTCCATGACCGTGGAGCGCTGGATAAGGTCGTTGGCCAGAAGCTTGCGGGCTATGGTTTCGGCATCCTCCCGGGAAAGCGAGCCGGAAAGAAGAAACTGGGTCGAGGTGTATACCGCCTCGCTGCGCTCGAGTTTGCGGCCAATAAGCAGGCCAAGGGCCTGGGCCGCGGTCCGGCCTTCGTTATCAGTGACTCCGGGCCGGAAGCCGACCTCGATCACCCAGTCAAAGGGGAGATTTTTTTCAAGGGCCAGCGCGCCCAGGGAGTATTCCTGGGTTACCGGATCGGAAAAAGGCCCGGCAGCCGCGGCCCGGATCTGTTCACCGGCAAGATCCGCCTCCACGGTAAAGACCTTGATGGTTCTTACCGATTCCACGGTAAGGTGAAGGTCGGTGCTGATTCTTTTCCGGGTTTTTTCTCCATACGAATCATTGATTGTCGGCTTCAGCCCGACCTCGATTCGTGCAAGCATGGCAGTCTCCTTAAATGTAATCCAAAAATAGTGAGATCACCGAATCCGGAGAGAAGCAGGTTTCTTCATGGATTCAGGTATCTGGAAAACTATGCGTTAATAAACCGACAAGTATACCAGATAGGGAGAATTTGGAAATGAAGAATTGTCGGTGGGGTGGCAATGCGGTGGGGTGGGTCTTTGCTCATGGACTGCGTATCTCTATGGCGAACGGCAATATGAAAGGCAATAACGAATTTCGAACATCGAATTTCGAATCATGAATGTCGAAGGTAAAGAAGGAAGTTCACTATTGAGGCACAGATGATTGATTTTACCGTTCATATCATTCGAAACGTCGAGACCGTGACAAAGACAGAAAAATGCAACCACAGGCCGTAATACACTTCATGATTCGAAATTCCTTGTTCGTGATTCGATATTTTTCTTTAAAAACCTGAATCACCCAATTTCAACCAGTTAAGCTTAAGTTACTTGGAAGAGCGGTTGCTTAAAAAAGAGAGGGCACCCTGTTTTACTTCGACATTCGATATTCCTTGTTCGTGATTCGATATTTTTTTGCTGTTCTCGGTCCAATACAATACGGATGTCGCTCCGCTGCATTACTGGGTGTACCGCTTCATCTTCTATGATGAAAGGCAATATCGAATTTCGAACATCGAATTTCGAATTATGAAGTTTTGGTTATTAGGGCACCCTGTTTTACTTCGACATTCGAAATTCTTTGTTCATGATTCGATATTTTTTTTGCTGTTCCCAGCCAACTACAATACGGATGTCGCGCCGTTGCGTTATAGGGAGTACCGCTTCATCTTCTTATGCAGCCCCTGGCGGGTAATGCCGAGAAGCTCGGCTGCCTTGACCTTGTTGTTGCCGCTTTTTTTCAGCGCCCCTAAAATAAGGCGTGTTTCCAGATTTTTTACCTGGTCCGGGATACTGAAAGAGTGCCCTCCCCCGGGGGCAAGGGTCTCTTTTTCACGCAGCTCAGCGGAACAGGTCTCCACCCCGGGAGATTCACCCGGCGGGGTCAGGGCGACCAGCCTTTCCACCTCGCTGTGCAACTGGCGGACATTTCCCGGCCAGTCGTATTCCATGAAGACCCGGAGCACTTCCGGAGAAAATCCGGCCAGTTTCTTTTTGAAGCGCTGGCTCGTTTCAATGAGAAAGGCCGTGGCCATGGGGATGATATCCTGTCTTCTTTCCCTCAGGGGCGGAATCTCTATCTTTACTGAAAAGAGGCGGAAAAAGAGGTCTTCGCGAAAACGGCCCTCTTCCATTTCCGCCTTGAGGTCCTTGTTGGTGGCGCTGATCAGGCGCAGGTCGTAGCGGATATTTTTGTTGCTGCCCAGCGGGCTTCCCTCGCCCTCCTGAATGGCACGGAGGAATTTCGGCTGGATGGCAAGGGGCATGTCGGCGATTTCATCGAGCAGCAGGGTGCCGCCGTGCGCCTCTTCAAAGCGCCCCCTGCGGCTGCGGGTGGCCCCGGTAAATGCCCCCTTTTCATAGCCAAAGAACTCGCTCTCCATCAGGTTTTCCGGGATGGTGGAGCAGTTGATCGCCACAAAGGGCCGGTCGTGGCGGTCGCTGCCCTGGTGGATCATTCTCGCAATAAGCTCCTTACCTGTTCCGTTTTCTCCAAGAACAAGGACGTTTACCGGGGTCTTGCTCACCAGGCGGACCATCTCCAGGACCGCGCGCATGGCTGGGCTTTCGGCGATAAAGAGGTGGTCCATGAAGTAGCCGGTATCGATCCGGTCCACTTCCTGGTTGAGTTGTGTGGAAATTTTGAGGATTTCCTGCTTCAGGGTCGTGCTTTCAATGGAAAGAGAAAGGGTGGCGGCAATCTCGGTGAGCAGGGCAAGGTCATGCTCTGTAAAGCCGCCATGGGTTTTGTTGATCACCTGAATGGCGCCGGCTGCGCCGTGGGTGGTCTTGCCTGCAATCGGCGCACAGACCATGTTTCTCGATATATAGCCGGTCTCCTCCTCCACCATCTTGTGGTATCCGGGCTTTTTTTCCAGGTCATTGACAATGACCCCGTTTCCCGAAGAGATGACCTGGCCGACGATGCTCCCCCGGCGGGGGGGGCGGATCTGTTTTCCAGACAGGCCGGTACCAAAGACCGAGAAGATGTTTTCAGTCACAAGATCAGTTATATAAATGGTGCACCGCTCAGCGGAAAGCAGCTGGGGAAGAATCCGGACATAGAGCTTTAAAAAGGACTCGTAGTCTTCCTCTGCCCAGGCGGAGGCGACCTGTTCCAGTCGCATCTTCAGGCCGGCAAGGCGTTTTCGGGATAGCAGGGTGTCTTCTGTCATAAGTGTAACCTGTGTTTCCATGTGTAACCGATGTTTTCAGCGGGTGAACCCTTTGTCATTATTTGGTATTTATCTCTTTTTGTCAACGATGTTTGCAGTTGCAGGCGCGGTTTGGGGCCGGCATGGCAGCAGGCGCGGTTGGGGGTAGAGGCGTTAATCACGAGTATGATTCTGTATTTATTGATAAAGATCCGGTCCCGGGGAACTGTTCGCACAAGGGCGCAGCCACTGATTCCGGGCACGAAATTTTCAAATGGTGACATATAACGTCATTGTAAAGCCGAATATTGGCCAGGTTTTCGAGGGGGCAGGTTATATATCTCGTATATGAGCGTCTTCCTGGCCCGGATCTGTTTGCACCTGCCGGAGAAAACTTTCCGGGCGGCGATATGCCCGGATGCACTTCAGGGACCTGTTGCAGTGCACCGGAACCCGGCTCCCGACGGGCTCCGCTGTGGTTGTGGTTGCGGCAACGCTTTGGGCCGGCTTTGTGAACAGTGCGTTTTTTTCGACAAATCAGCGGTGTTGCCGATTTTGTTACCCTAAAAACATCTGGTAATGGCAAGGTTATTGCAATATTATACTTTGCAGGAGTATTTAGATGGGCCGGAAGATTCGCGCAGGGTTTACTGATTTGGAGTAGATAAATGCTCAAGAATACCAAGGGGTATACATTAATCGAGATTGTGGTTGTTCTCGCCGTGGTCTTTATCCTTGCCTCGGCCGGCATACCCAGTTTCAAGTCCTGGTTTGTTTCGACCCGGGCAAATGGGGCGGCCAGGCGGCTTTATGGCGATATGCGGTTTGCCAAGATGGCCGCCATCTCCGCGAATCGGGAATTTATAGTAACCTTTGACCCGACAACCCACAGCTATACCATAAATGATGATCTCAACGGCAACGGGGCGGTTGATGCGGGGGAAGAGGTGAGGGCCGTTACTGTCAGCTCCGAATATCCGGATATCGAGATGGGGTATATTGCCGGCAACGATCCCAGGGGCGGGGCAATTTCAGAATCCGTCACCTTTACCGGCACCCCGAAAAGCGTGACCTTTACCCCCACGGGTCTGGCAAATAAAAATGGCTATGTCTTTATAAAGCCGGTGGCTGATACGGATAAAAAAGATCGCCAGCGCGCTTTGTCAATAATACAGACCGGGCGGATCAGGCTCTACAAACATACCGGCACCGGCAATACCTGGGAGTAATGGGATGGATCACCTGCCACGGCACACATTCACCGAGCGCGGTTTCAGTCTGATTGAGGTCCTGGTCGCCCTGTTCATCCTGACCTTTGCCGTGCTCGGCACCATCGGGCTTTTGACCTCGAATATCAAGAATTCCCGGTTTGCCTCCCAGATAAATGAGGCAACCACCCTGGCCCAGGACCGGCTCGAGGCATTGAAGAATGTCGCCTTCAGCGCGGTTGTCTCGGCAAACTATCCCAATGAGACCTTGCTGGACGTGAACGGGATAAGCGGCTCGGGAATCTACAGCCGGACAACCGCCATAAACACCACGGTCACCAACCTGAAGCCGGTCGCCGTGACCGTCAGCTGGAGCCGCGACGGGACCACCCATTCCGTGGTTCTGCGGACTATAATCAGCAACTAAACGATACTATAGCTCAAATTAAATGATAATGAAACCGAGGGGAGTTCTGTGATGAACAAGAAAATACCTGTGAAAAAAAGAAAAGGGTTCTCTCTTGTCGAGCTCATGGTCGCCCTGGCGCTCTCCCTTCTGGTAATGGGATTTCTCGCCCGGATATTTATCTCCCAGAAGAAACATTATGATGACCAGGCCGCGATTGCCGAGATGCAGGAAAACGTCAAGACCGGGATGCTGCTGATGACCAATGAGTTGACCACGGCGGCCTATAACCCGACCGGCACGGCCACTGCCGGGATAGTCCAGGGCGAGGACCTGATTCTCCGGGTGACCATGGACTTGAACGGCGATGGCGATACCGTTGATTCCGGCGAGGATGTCACCTTTGCCTACGATGGCGTGGAAAGTCAACTGACCAGGGCGGTAAACGGCGGGGCGGCCCAGCCCCTTGCCGAAAATATTGCATCCATGGATTTTGATTATTTTAATGATGCGGGCACTGCCTTGGCCACCCCCCTGAGCGCCGGCAACAGGGCCCTTGTCCGCCGGATCAAGGTCACCCTGACCGCGACCACCCCGAAAGACGCAACCAAGACCCGGACCCTGTCCTCTGATATCCGGCCGAGAAATCTTGGCATGGTCGTATCGGTGCCATCAGGTACGCCGACGCCAACCCCGACCCAGCCGCCAACCGCAACTCCATTTCCGACCGCGACCCCGACGGCAACGCCGACGGCGACCCCGACGGCCACGCCGACCGCGACCCCGACCGCCACCCCGACCGCGACCCCGACCGCGACTCCTACGGCCACGCCGACCGCGACACCTACGGCAACTCCGACGGCCACGCCGACGGCCACGCCGCCAACCTCCTGTGCGGTGGATGTCACCCTCCAGGCCTGTAAGGATAACGGCAATAATAAGGATCTCGATGCCAAGGTATTGATAAACAGCGGCACTGCCGACACGGTAACCGTTACCTGGAATGATGGGGTTCTCAGTGCGCCCATCTCCCTTACAAAATATACAAGTCCCTCGGTTTATTTCGGCGGCACAGATAATAGCTGTGGTATTGCCAGCGCCAAGAGACTTACCACGTCATCGGATAAGCCGGTGACGGTGCTGATCAACACAATCACCTCGGGCGGGCTCACCTGCACCGTAACCGGGACAACAGGCGTGACCTTAACCAATTGATTGTGAAAATGGTGGGTTAGGTATGATGAACACAAAAAAGAAAAATTGCGCGGATCAAGGAATCGTGCCTCGGGAGGGGTGCGGCATGAATAACGAAAAAGGCTTTGTCCTGGTCGCCGGGCTGGTGTTTGTGGCTATTCTGACGATTTTAGGAACAACCGCCTACATGACCACATCCAGCGATCTTCAGGTTGCCTACAATTACCGCAAGGCCCGCGAGGCCTTTTACGGGGCAGAGGGCGGCGCCCATGAGGCCCGGTATCGGCTGCGGCCAGGCGTTACCGGCACCATCACCGATACCGCCTCTCCCAAGAACGCGAACTGGTGCGTGTATATTGTCGCAGCCTCCCTGGGCGGCGCCTCCTGGAACCCGAACCCGGCAATAAACACCGTAAGCGGCGACCCGGAGTATAATGCCACCTTTACCAACACCGTGGTCGCCAGCCTCCAGACCCATAATCCGCCCACGAATCCGGATATTCCCTACTGGGTCAAGGTCCGGCACAAACGGGAGTGGGATGCGATACAGGCCGGCCATACCACCGCCTTGCCCCATTACCAGGATCATAACTTGTCGGTAACAGGCATCACTGCCGCAAGCCGCGGCAGCATTATTTACTACGGGTTGCAAGGCACCAGCACCAACCGTCACTATACCACCGCTGGAACCACCGATGACCCACCGGCAGAAATCATTACTGCCACCTTTGTGCAATAACCAAGGAGGTTACTTCCATGAAAAAACACTATTTATTGGCAGCAGGACTCTGTTGCGGACTGATCGTCGGCCTGGCATCACATGGCATTGCCGCGTCCAAGGCCATTGAGGTGGAGGTCGTCTCCCCGTCAACCCCGCCGGTCAATGTGCCGATAAACGGGGCAATGTACGGCAATATTGTTACCAATAACGGGAACACAACGATCAATGGGGCCGATGCCTGCACCACAAATCCGCAGCCGCCGGTACCTGCCATTGCCTATAACACCAGCGCGACCCTTGGCAGTCATCCCTCCCAGGTGACCACGGCCCCGCCGGCCACCCAAACCAAGCTGATCTCCCCGCCGATGGATGTGAACGCCCTGGCCGCGAGTTTTCAGTCGGTGGCCACCATCACCTCGCCGCAGAACCCAATCGGCAGCCCGACAGACTACAAAATCGCTTATATTTCAGGCAACTGGAATGAGTCTAACCTTGAGGGCTACGGAGTGCTGGTGGTGGTTGGGGATTTCAAGGCAACCGCCAAGCTGAACTGGAACGGCCTGATCATTGTCACCGGCGAGACCGAGATCGCCGGCGGCGGGTCGACCGGAGCCAATATCCGCGGCGCCCTGATCTCGGGCGGGGACATTAAAAGTAACGGTAATATGAACACCGGCTATGACTCCTGCCAGATCCAACTGGCCCTTAATCCGTCATCCACAAATCCCATGGAATATTCCGTGGACCGCTGGCGGACCAAGTAGTTTACTGCGGAATCATGCGCGGGGTGGTGAATTCGCTCAACTGGCGGACCAGATCCTCCGCTCTTTTCAGGGCCGCGTCTTGCAGGGCCGGCGGGGCGTTCTGTTCTTTTAGGGCGTTGTAGGCAGCCCAGGCCGCGTCGGTCTGGGTCCGCAGCTGTTGCGCCTTTTCCTGGAATTCCGGTCCGCTCTGGCTCGGATCCTGGATCATCCTGGGCGGGCCTTCCTCTTGACCGAGGGGAGCCCCCTCTTCCCCCTG
>JBFHXP010000045.1:0-18803 GCA_041598875.1 Desulfobulbales bacterium | reverse complement strand
CGACCGGCGGTGTTTCCTTGGCAGTCACCTCCAATGGCTCCTCTGTTATTTTACCGGCTGAGGCTGTGACCGGCGGCGCTTCCTGGACCGGAAACTGTGGCCTTTCCACTGCAACGCTTGGCGCCGGTCCAGGTGGAGGGGGCTCCGGGTGCGGAGACACCACCGGCGGTAATCGCCTCTCTTCAGGAAGCGCGACCCTTTGCTGGGCGCACCCAGAAACAAGGAGGGACAACCCTGCAAGGGCGGGAATCAAAACAAGAGAGATGGATATTTTCCTGGAAAGCATGTTTTCCTTCTATAGCATGAATGATTTAATAGGCAGGCAACTGGGTCTGCCCACCCTGTTCCCAGTATGGGGCAAAGGTGCGTGCCGGAACCAGTTCTCCGTTCTCGTTGATCGCGCCAAAGGTCAGAACCGTAGCGGCCTTGCTGGCTTCTCCGGGTGATGGAAGGCCATTGCCCTGGTTCACGGCAACTTCTATCTGGCCCAGATCCGGTGCGGCCAGCGGTATCGTCGGATTAGGGGATGTGGATGCGGTGAAGACCATGTCAATGAGATCAAATTTTTCGCCGTAATTCATTTCCAGAAGAACATCGTTGGCCATCCGGGTCCATGTCGGCAACGCGCCGCTGGAGCCGGAAATATGGGTATTGTTTCTTTCCATTGGCGTGTTGTCGTCAAAGCCCACATAGGATGCGATGACATATCCGTTTTCCACTGTCATTCCCTTGGCATCAGCGGAGACATTGGGCACCATGCCTAAAAAGGCGGCGTTGGTGAACTGGTTTGCCGTTCCGGTTTTGCCCATCACCGGAATGCGCAGGTCCAACTGGTTGAGCTGTTTTTCGATTGTCGCCTCGGTGCTGTGCAGCCGGATGTTCTTGTCAGCAAAACGGCCGGTGCCATACTGTACCACATTGCGGAGGATATTGCCCGTTGCCAGGGCGGTGGCCGGAGATAATACCGGTCTGTCGATCCGTTCCGGGCTGTAAATGAGAGTGCCGTCGCTGTCCTCGATCCGGTCTATGATGGCCAGTCCTTCCGCGGTTTTTTCATCTTTGAAAACAGTGACTTTTCCTGTTATCAGTCCTTCGTATGCCCGCGCAGCCTCAAAGAGTGATATGACGTTTGAGCCAAGGGGAAAGGAGAGAACCGGGTCCAGGTTGCTCTGTATTCCCAGGGCCCTGCTCAGGCCGACCATATAGCGAAGCCCGGTCATGATCCGGAAATCAGTGACATGCTGGAGGACCTCGAAGCTGTACGGCGGCAGTGAAGAAAGCTCTTTGTACTCCTGTTTCATGTATTCGGTCAGGGTATCGATGGTTGCCACCGAGAGAGTGTTTTCAATGCGGATCGACCCAATGAAACGGTTGGCCTCCTCCACGCTCATGCCCGCTATAAGAGCGCGCGCCGCAGAGAGGTCAAACATCTCCCAGTTCCCATTCTCCGGACGGCTGGCGGCGTACACATAGTGGCCGGTGGCCCAGTTGAGGTAGAGATTTCCGGGTGGTTCCCTGTCGGCCGCAAAGGGGAGGTCATAGGTCAGGCCGTGGACATCATCGGCCATCTGGCGGAATCGAAGATAGTTTCGGTTGAGGATTTCCGTGCGCAGATCTATTTCTTCTTCCGCCCGTATCTTTCTGGCCTGGGTTTCGTTATATCCTCTTCCGCGCAACTCTTCCAGCTCCTTGAAGTAGGTTGCGAAGTTGGCGCCATAGTGCAGTTTTTTTAAAAAATCCAGTTCTTCGGACATGCCGGCAAATATGAGGTCCGGTTCCATGGCCGTTACCGCCTTGTGGAATGCGGCGATAAAGAGGGTTCTCTCGTTGACCACGATTCCATACCGGTCCCGGAGTCTTTCCGCATATTGGTGGTAGGATTCGTCGACCCTGCTGCTCATCCCCAGGTAATCGGCAATTTTTCGGAATTGTCCAGGGGTGAGGTGGTTGGTCAGGTTATGAAGGAGCCAGACCGTGGCGACATTTTCCGAGTGTACTCCCGCCCAGTTCATTGAGACCTTTCTGTGCGGGCTTACATGATCAGGGCGGGGGAAATAGGCCTGGTTCTGGTACAGGAATATATCCCGTTCATTATTCAGTGGGTCGGTGTTGTTCCAGCCCAGCTGCATGGCCGCCGCGTATACCAGGGGCTTTATCACAGAGCCCATGGATCGCTTGGCGGTGACCGCACGGTTGTAATAATGGTTTTCCATTCCGCCGATCATCGCCCGGACCCGCCCTGACTGCATCACCAGCAGGCCCCCCTGAATCTCAGGGTATTTCTCCAGATCAAGGACCATCTCATCCGCCAGGGGATCGTATTCCCGGATACTGACAAAAACCGTACTCCCCTTCCTGGTCTGCCCGAGGAATTCAAGAAGATCTCTGTCGGTCGCCTCTGACCAGCGCTGTTGTTTCCATTTGACCAATGAATCGACGAGGGGCATTAATCCAGTACGATCAATCCGCCCGGTCCCGACGATTTTTTCTCCGCTGCGAAAGATGATTTTCACGATTCTGTTGTCATGGTCAACATCGGATATCTCGCCAAAGACGAACATTCCGGGCGTGATCTGCTGATTTGATAAAGGATCGGAAGAAAATTTTGCATAGGCGGTGGAGATCCTGTCAGGGTCATACCCGCGGAGGCGGACATCGAGAAGGGACAGTTCCTTGCGCAATGCATAGAGGCCCTTGTCCTGTAAGTTTTTGTCAACCGTGGTGATAATCCGTATTCCAGAGGTGGAGACGTTATCTATCCCGTGCAGGGCCAGGGCGTCCTCAATTTCAGTGGAGCCGAGCGCTTCTTTTACCTGGTCCATCAGGGTATTGAGCGAAAAGAAGGTCTTTCCCTTGATAAAGGAGATATCCCGGGTAAGGGATTCCTGGTAGCGCTGGCTGTCGATCATTCCCAGCTTGTGCATCTGTTTAAGAACGTACGTGGCACGGTCCCGGGCAAGTTGACGGGCCTGAGCCGTCTGTTCTTCGGTTTTTTGAATAAAGACATTATACGCATTGGGCCGTTTGACACTGCCGGCGATAAAGGCGCACTCGAGAAGATCCAGCTCTCCGACCTTTTTGTTGAAATAAAATTGTGCGGCAACGCCAAGACCATGGCCGTTTCCACTTACGTAGAACTGGTTGCAATAAAACTCGAGGATTTTTTCCTTCGGGTAATGGTGTTCCAGGCGAAGGGCATAGAGCAGCTCTTTCATCTTGGAGACGATCGACCGGTCTTTTCTCTTGAAAAGGTTTTTCGCCGTTTGCTGGGTAATGGTGCTTCCTCCCTGGACAACCCGGCCAGCCTTGATGTTGGAGATCAACGCCCGGCTTATTCCGGCAAAGTCGATGCCACGATGGGTGAAAAAGGTGCTGTCTTCGGCGGCGACGATCGCATTGATGAAGTCTTTGGGTATTTCTTCAAAACTGAGGTACTGGCGGTGCGCTTCCTGAAAAAAAACCCCGATCTTGGTCTGGCCGTCCCGGTAGAGGACCGGGCTTTCAATGGCAAGAATTTTTTTGATGTTGTGTTGCTGGATTTCCGAACCTGGGTTGGCGATCACAAAATAATAGTACGCAAAGGCGCCGCCGCCTGCTGCTGCAATAGTCAGGAGGAGGGTGGAAATCGTGAGGGTTATGAAAAGTTTCTTGAACATATTTTTTGTTTTTGGTGACAGCCTGTTGCCGGTCGAAAGGTGATTTCAGGTGATTTTCTTGAATCGGAGAGAGTGAGGCCCGCAGGAGGACTTTGGTGGCAGGTTGACGAAATACTACCTCGCTCTGATACAAGGTGCGTGTTTACGGGTTTGATTCCTCGTTTTCCTTGACCTTTTTGAAAAAAAATTGTGCCAGAAGTGAAAAGGGTTCTGCTCAGCCGTCCGAAAAATGGTTTTCATCCGGAAACGCCATTTCCGGCACTCTCTCGAGAGTTCTTACGCACAGCAATGTCCTTGGAGTTCCTGGGTGAGCCTCCAGATAACTTGCCATAACATGCCGTTTTTTGGCAATTTTGTCGAGATGTTCTCGCGTCCGGACCGCTCGTGACGATTCAACCATCCGAAAGATAAAGATTTTCAGGATGGAAATTCAGGTATGAATCGTATTCGGCCAGCCTTCAGAAATCAAGATCCATTGTCGCTGTTGACGATTTTTTCGGGGTTGCCTGTCGGCAGCTTGAGGCGGGAAGTGCGGTTTATGGTTGCATTTACGAGATGATCCGTGGTATCACACTGCGCAGTTTATTCTCATTCTGCCAGACTAACAAAAGGAGCCAGCGTGATCCTGAAGAACTCGAGTATAAAAATTCCCGCCCTGCTCGTTTCCCTTGCCATTCTCGGAGGCTGCGCCCCGGTGCAGGAAACAGCGGTAAGAAAAGGTCATTTCCCTCGAGTTCCCGTTGAAAAAAAAGAGCATCCCCATGGAGAGTTTGACCAGGAAATTGTTTTTTCCGCAGAGAGGCAAACTCAAAGGGCCGGAAGGGTCGGGCCGTCAGCCCCCGCAGCAGACCTTTTGTCCGAGCTGCTAGAGTCCGCGGATTCGGGAACGACCTTCTCCCAAGGGGTTGAAGGGAGAGAAAATATCGGGAAGGGGGGTGACGGTGACTCTGGTGTGCTCTATGATTTCCCCATGACCATGAATCACAAGGTGGAGTTCTACCTGGATTTTTTTCAGAACCAGCACCGCAACCATTTCAGCAGGTGGCTCTCCCGTTCCGCCCGGTATATGCCGATGATCGAGGAGATCTTTTCCGAGGCGGGCCTGCCTCTTGATCTGGCGTATCTGGCGATGATCGAGAGCGGATTCAATGAGGCCGCTTACTCGACCGCCAGTGCCGTTGGCATGTGGCAGTTCATGAAGGCGACCGGCCGGCATTATGACCTCAATGTCAACAGCTATATAGATGAGCGCCGGAATCCGGTAAAGTCTACCTTGGCGGCTGCAACCCATCTTTCCGAGTTATATCAAGATTTTGGTTCGTGGTACCTGGCGGTTGCGGCCTATAATGCCGGCCAGGGCAAGATCCGCAGGGCAATTAAAAGGTATGAGACCACGGATTTCTGGGAACTGGCCAAGGGGGAGTATCTGCAGCCGGAAACCAAAGACTATGTTCCCAAACTGATAGCCGCGATCATGATTGCCAGGGAGCCGGAAAAATATGGTTTCCATGATATCGAGTATGAAAAACCACTTTCATATGATGTGATTGAGGTCCCTCGCTGGACCGCCCTGAAGGCCGTTGCCCTGGCGGCCGGGACTTCCGAGGAAACTCTGCGGTTACTGAATCGTGAGCTGCGCAAGCCCTTTACGCCTCCGGACAATGAGGCCTATGAACTCAGAATCCCGGAGGGAAAGCGTGACACCGCCTTAAAAAATCTTCCCCGGGTGCATGCTGTTGTCTCCACCAGTTTTAAAACCCATGAGGTGCGTAAGGGAGAAAGTATTGACAGTATCTGCAAGCGGTACGGCATTGCCAAGACGGTTCTCCTCAAGGCTAATACCCTGGGTACATCTTCCGTGCGAACCGGACAGGTTCTGCGCATCCCGTTTCAGACGACCGATTATGCCTTTCTTCCCGATGGAGGAGTGGGCAAGGGGTACGCCCTGGCCGAAAAGGCGGGCGGAGGTTTTGTCCTGCATAAGATTCGACCAGGCGAAACACTATCGGCCATTGCCAATAAGTACAATGTTCCTGCGCATTTGATTGCCGCGTGGAACGACCTGAAGGATGTCGGTCGGATCCGGGCGGGAAAGGAACTGGCCCTTTATGTGGATGGGGTACAAGGCTACCAGGTGGCTGATAACGAACGGAGTGAGAGGGGGGAGAAGATTGCCTCCGCCGGAGTGCCGGTGTTAAAAGGTGCCAAAAAGCGGGCCGAGGTTTCCTATAAGGTAAAGCCAGGGGATTCCCTCTGGCAGATTTCCCGCCAACATAATGTGAGCATGGATGAACTCAGGAGCTGGAACAATCTTGACGGCGATATCCTGAAACCCGGCAGCCGGCTGGTTCTCAAGGTTGCGTCCCAGGCAAAAAGCAATTCCAGCCTGGTGCGTGAAACCTATTATCGTGTCCGGCCAGGTGATTCTCTGTGGACCATTGCCCAGCGTCATAATCTTTCCATGGAAAATATCAAGCGGTGGAATAATCTCAGAGATAACACCATTCACCCCGGCAGCCGTCTCCTTTTGCGGGTGGCCAGGGATTTTTCCGGCTGAGACACGGTCTGTTCAGGCCAGCTCCCCGAGGGTTTTCATTTCAGTTTTTTCCTGTTGACTAACAAAGTTCCCTTTCGCCATGCCTGGGTACGCGCGTGGATAGAATGAAACTCTCGCCCCGGTGCGGGAACACACGAATCAATGTGGTTTTTTTATGAATTTTGACCAATCAATGTCCGAGGGTCTATCGGATGTGGAGTACATCAGCAGGGACGGTCGCTTGATAGTCCTGGTAGGCACGGCGCATATTTCTCAGCAGTCGGTGGATCTTGTCAGGGAGATTATTTCCCGTGAAAAACCGGATAATGTCTGTGTGGAGCTTGATGAGCGCCGTTACAGGTCCCTTGCCGAGAGAAGCAGTTTTGTCACTCTCGACGTGCGGGAGATAGTCCGGAAAAAACAGTTAAGCACCTTGATGGTCAATCTGATTCTGGCGGCATACCAGAAAAAGCTCGGCGGTCAGCTCGGGGTCCTGCCCGGCGCGGAGATGCTTGCCGCGATAGAGGCGGCCGAAGCTGCTGATATCCCGGTCAGTCTGTGCGATCGTGACGTCCGGGTCACACTTCGGCGGGCATGGCATTTCACTTCATTGTGGAAAAAGGGCCATCTTCTGGTTGCCTTGATTGCCGGCCTCTTTGACCAGCAAGAGATCTCCGAGGAAAAACTCGCCGAACTCAGAAGGCAGGATGTGCTTTCCGAGCTTCTCCGGGAGATGGGCGAGGCCCTTCCTGAAATAAAAAAGGTGCTTATCGACGAACGGGACCTTTTTCTCGCGGAAAAAATCCGCCAGACCCCTGGGAGGCATGTCGTTGCAGTGGTCGGGGCGGGGCATGTTGCCGGCATCAGCGCGCGGCTCAAGGCCGGCAAGGTGGAATCCCTTGATGATATCAGCAGTATCCCGCCTGTTTCAGGCTACTGGAAAGTCATTGGCTGGGGCGTACCCGCCGCCATTGTCACGGCCCTGGTGTTTATTGGCTGGAGCAAGGGCGCAGACGTGGCCGGGGCCAACCTCCGATTCTGGATTCTTGCAAACGGCATTCCTTCCGCCCTGGGGGCGCTTATTGCCCTTGCCCATCCCCTGACCGTGGTTGGCGCTTTTTTTGCGGCCCCGGTGACCAGTCTGACCCCGGTAATCGGCGCAGGATATGTCACTGCGTTTATACAGGTTATGATGCAGCCGCCCCAGGTCATGGAGTTTGAGTCCGCCCTTGCTGATATGGCTACGGTCCGCGGCTGGTGGCGGAATAAACTGCTCAAGGTGTTTCTCGCCTTTTTTCTTCCCGGTTTCGGAAGTATGCTCGGAACCTGGATCGGCGGGTATGAAATTTTTTCCAATCTGTTTTGAGGATCAAGAACCATGCGTGATGAAGCGGGAAGTGAAATAACAAGCGGTTTGACCGGCAGGCAGGCTCGTTTTCTTCGTGGTCTGGGCCACCATCTTGTTGCCAAGATAACCGTCGGCAGGGAGGGGCTTTCCGCTACCCTGGTTGCGGCAACCGATGCGCAGCTGGCCCACGATGAACTTGTCAAGGTCAGGGTCGGCAATGGCTGTGAAATGGATCGGCGTGATGCTGCGCAAGAACTTGCCGCCAGGACCGGGGCGGAGGTGGCCCAGATACTTGGCAAGACCTTTCTGCTTTTTCGTGAGAATCCCGATAAAAAACAGGGGGAGAGAATTATCCTGCCGTGACCTGTATCCCTTCCGCTTCCACTATGACCGTCGATTGTTCAAGATGGCCTGACGCCTTACCGACGATATGCGTCTGGGCAAGAAAAGATATCATATTTGAAAGGTGAGGATCGTGTTCAGGGATGAACTCTTTAAGCAGACCTTCCCCCAGGGCGGGTTTCAGTTCAATGAACCGGTTGCCGCGGTTTTTGACGATATGCTGGTGCGCTCGGTTCCCTATTACCATCAGGTGATAGCCATGACCGCCCGTCTGCTTGCCAATGAACTTGCCGTTGGCGACAGGGTCTATGATCTGGGATGCTCAACCGGTACAACCCTGATAGAATTGAGTCGTCAGCTGAAGACGGTGGACCTTGAATTTGTCGGCATTGACAGTTCTTCGGCAATGCTGGACAGGGCCCGGGAAAAGGCGTCCAGGTGCGATGGCCGCAGGGTTCGTTTTCTTGAGCAGGATATCCTTGACGTGGAGATGCCGGGCGCGGGTGCGGTGATTCTCAACTATACCCTGCAATTCATTGCCCCTGAGACACGCGGCCCGTTTCTGCGGAAGATTTGCCAAGGGCTCCGGCCCGGTGGAATCATGGTTGTGAGCGAAAAGGTAACAGGTGAAAGCAAGGCGTTGAATTCCCTGTTTACCTCGCTCTACTATCAGTTCAAGAAGGAGCAGGGCTACTCTGATCTGGAGATTGCCCAGAAAAGAGAGGCCCTTGAGGATGTGCTCATCCCCTTTTCCCTTGCGAAGAACAGGGAACTTTTGCTGGCCGCTGGCTTTAGCGAGGTGGAGACCTTTTTCCAGTGGTTCAACTTTGCCTCGTTTGTTGCTGTTAAGAGGTGAGTGAGGAGGGCCGCGGCAGGCAGGACGCCTCACCCGTTAAAGGCATAATATTTTATCAGGAGTTCGATGGTCAGGCTGTCCTGGTCGGAAAGGTCGGCAAATTCGAAGCCCGAGTCGTGAAAATCGGTGTTTATCGAGACCCTGCACCATGTGCACCGGCATTCGACATCAAGAAAGTCCCCTCTGCGAAGTTTGGGCGGAAGGGTGATTCTGGCCTGGAATTGTTTGCCGGTCTCAATGGGGGACGCTGACATCAGCATCATTCCCAGGGTGGTGACATCGACCAGTCTGCCCAGGGTAATGCCAGTGACACGATCGAACACCTCAAGATACAAGGTCGAGTTTTTTCTTTGTGTTTTTCGCCGGTCATCTGCCATTGGAAGCTCCTTTTTCCGCTCTGCCGCCAGGGCGGTTCGCCTCATGTTCGCAAAAAAACATTTTCGTTTTGCCTCTTTTCCCTTGCGCGGGTATCCTGTGGTGTCAAGGCATCCTGGTTGCGTCAGTCCAGGAGATACACCTGTCACATGCCAACGCAATACCTTCTAATCGTTTGCATAATCTACCTTCCTCAGCCGGAGAACGCAATGGCTGATAGTATACCGATACCACATGCCTGTTTCTGATACCCTCTCACCGCTTCTTCCCGCCCCCCTTTCCGCCGAGGCCCTTTTGCACCTGCCCGGGGCTGACCATCTCGCTATTCGTGCATTTCTCGAGACAAAACGCCGCTGGCTTTCTCTGGGGAAAAAAGGTGTTGAGCGGTTCCGGCTCCCATTTGCGGCCCTGCATCATCTGCAGGCGGATTTTTTTGATGGTTCGGGAGACGTGGTCCGCATCGGCAGAGCGGAGGAGCTGGGTGAAATTGACAGGGCAAAGGTCTATGATGCCCTGCGCTCCTTCATGCCGTGGCGGAAGGGGCCTTTTTCCGTGTTTGGGATTGATATTGATGCGGAGTGGCGCAGTGAGCGAAAATGGAACCGGCTGCTTCCGGTTCTTCCGGATCTCGCGGGCAAGGTGGTTGCGGATATCGGCTGTAATAACGGGTATTATATGTTTCGGATGGTTCCATATCAACCGAAACTGGTTTTGGGTTTTGAGCCATTTTTGCAGCATTATTTTACCTTTCATACCCTCAACTCGTTCGCCGGGCGGAAAAACCTTTCAGTGGAACTCCTGGGTGTTGAAAATATGAATTTATTTCCCGGTTGTTTTGACGTGGTTTTTCTGATGGGGATTCTCTATCATCGCGCCTCGCCGGTCGATGTGCTCAGGGATATCCACGCGGCCATGCGGCCGGGCGGGTCCTTGATTGTCGAGTCGCAGGGGATACCCGGGGAGTCGCCGGTGGCTATTTTTCCCGCCGGCAGATATGCCAAGGTGCCGGGGACCTATTTCGTGCCGTCCACCTCCTGTCTGGTAAACTGGATTGCGCGGGCAGGGTTCACCGGGATTGAGGTGTTTCATCAGCATCCCATGTCGAGCGATGAACAGAGGGTGACTTCGTGGATGGATTTTGAGTCCTATGCCGACTTTATTGATCCCCTTGATTCCGGGAAAACCGTGGAAGGGTACCCCGCTCCGATCCGGATCTTTGCCAAGGCGATCCGATCTTAACTTGTTAATTTTCTGTTGACTCCTGCGGGTGTCGCGAGTAACTTGCCTTGTATTTAGTGTGCCGGAAAAGTCGTGAAAAAGGATAACGTATCGATATCATTAGGCTGATACCCGCGGGGGAGTTTATGAGAAAGAAAATGCATATTATTATTGCCGGGGAATCTGGTCGGACCAGGGCATTCAGACTTTCCATCGGAAGCCTGAAGTTTACCGCTGGGCTCACCTGTTTTCTGCTGACATTACTCGTCTGCACATCTGTTTTCAGTATAAGCCTCTATTCACGAAAGGCCGAGCTTGCCGCCAAGGTCGTGGATCTCAGCAAGGAGGTCCGCACCGCCACCAATGCCACCGACATCCTTGCCTCCCAGGTGGAATCCCTGGAACAGGAAAAGGAACTTCTGCTCCAGGACGCGCTGGAGGATCTTAATCATAAAAGCCGCCTGATTGAGTCAATCCTGAGCACCGTGGGTGTTGAAATCAAGGTGGATGAGAGCAAGCGGAATTCAGGCGGGCCTTTTACCGCCTTTTCCAATAAGGAAACCGAGGACCTCATCTTCAAGGTTGAGCAGTATCTGGAGACTATCCAGACGGTTCCCCTGGGCGCTCCCGTCCCTGGCACAATTACATCCCAGTACGGCCGCCGCAAGGACCCGGTGAACTCAAGGTCCGCCTTTCATGAAGGGGTTGATATCCGGGGCCGACTCGGTAGCGATGTAAAGGCCACCGCCGATGGCCGTGTGGTCAAGGTCGGCGCTGATCCGGGATACGGCCGGTTTGTCGTTCTCGAACATGCCAATGGATTTCGCACCATGCTCGGCCATCTGCAGAAAACTCTGGTCAAGGAAGGGCAGGAGGTTAAAAGGGGAGATGTTGTCGGCCTTCTTGGGAACAGCGGGCGCAGCACAGGTCCCCATGTACATTATGAAATTCATTACAAGGACAAGCTGGTTGACCCGGTTAAGTTTATGCGTGTTGCCAGGTACCTGACCCAGAAAAAAACGTCATGATACCCGAGGGAGAACTGGATGTTCGGTTTGCGAAAACAGGGCAAGGGCGGAGAAACGGGTTCCTCTGGGGTAATAACCAGCATCATCGATATGGATATGTCGATTGCCGGTGATGTCAGTTTCAAGGGCAAGGCCCGGATCGACGGCAGTGTAGAGGGAAATGTCCGTGGTGATTATCTGATTATCAGCAGCACCGGCAAGATCCGCGGCGATATCCTTGCCCAGGTGGTGGTGTGTCAGGGCCGGGTGGAGGGAAATATCCGTGCGGACAGGGTCCATGCCCAGAATGAGGCCGTGATCCAGGGGTGCATCCAGTCCACCGATCTCGCCGTTGAGTCAGGCGCTCAGTTGACAGGGGAAATAAAGGCGCCCGCGTCCAAGGATCTTCGCCTCATCGCTGCCAGTGCCCCGCAGGCCCAGGGCAATGAGTGATCTCCTGGGGGGACTGTCATCTATTTGATAGGTTTGGCTGGAAGTGAGTTTTAAAACCGCAGAATATCGAACAAGGAATGTCGAATGTCGAACGTCAAAGTGAACACCATAAAGATCAAAGAAGAAGAGTTCTTACTCAGATAGTTCACTCCTCAAACCGATGAAGGCCAAGTTGTATCTGTAGTCATTTAGAGTATCCTTCATCATTCGTTATTCCTCGGTTCGATATTTAAATCTGTAATAGTCCGGCCCCTTTTTAGGGGCAACACAGATCCATTTTCAATTCGGAAAAGGTCCTTTCCGGATAAAAACCAACTACAGGGTACCTTGAATAATCAGGATTTTCGTTTGAGATCAAGGAATGCGAAAAAAATTTACCGCAGGCATATAGTTGATATTCCGAGGATAAAATTTTGAGCATGACACAGAGATCGAGCGAAAAGACAATTATTCAAGATGGCCTACACTTACCAGGAGAGTGAATCATGGATGCAAATTCCGCCTCTTTTTCCAGCCTGATTGGTGGTTATGCCATCAAGGTCATGATTGCGGTGCTGATCTTTTTTGTCGGCCGCTGGCTTGCCCGGTTGTTATCAGGAATGGCCGCCTCCCTGATGGAACGGCAAGAAATCGAAACCACCCTGGCCCGTTTTCTCGAAAAGATCTGCTATTATGGACTGCTGGTCGTTGTGCTGACAGTGGCCGCCGGGCAACTCGGCATAAATACCGCCTCGTTTCTGGCCATCCTTGGCACGGCCGGCCTGGCCATCGGCCTGGCCTTAAAGGACTCCCTGGCCAATTTCGCATCCGGGGTCATGTTGATCCTGTTCAAGCCGTTCAAGGTCGGGGATGCAATCACCGCCGCTGGTGTTACCGGCAGTGTTGAGGAGATTGCCCTTTTCAACACCATGATATGCACCCCGGATAACCAGCTCATCTATGTGCCCAACTCCAAGATCTCAGGAGATACCATCACCAATATCAACGCAAAACCGATCCGCCGGATCGATCTGGTCGCCAGTATCGGCTATGGTGATGATATCTCCCGGGCCAAGGAGGTTCTTGCCGGGCTCATGACCGAGGATACGAGGATCCTGGATGATCCGGCCCCGACCATTGCCGTCCTGGAATTGGCTGACAGCAGCGTCAATATCGTGGTCCGGCCATGGGTCAAAACCTCTGAGTACTGGGCGGTTCGGTTTGCCCTCACCCAGCGGATCAAGGAGGCCCTTGACCAGGCCGGAATCAGCATCCCCTTTCCCCAGCAGGATGTGCATCTTACCGTTGAAAAAGAGGCTGCCTGATCGTTTTTGATCGCCCTTCGGGCCGCTAAGCCTCCAGATATGAAAGACCTCTCCCCGCCCCGGGACGAGGTCTTTTTTTGGGGGAAAATTCCATCATCCTGGTGGCGAGAATTTCGAATATCGAATGTCGAATTTCGAACACTGAAGTATCGGATTATGGATTGAAATCAGAAAGGCACGGGAGGTGCTGCAGGGGGCCGTGACTTCCAGCGGCGGTGCATCCACAGGTACTGTTCCGGGTGGGCGCGGATTATCTCCTCCATGGCTGCGGCATATCTCTGGGTCAGGGAGGAAACCGTGTCATCTTTCTCCACTAGAATCTCGCGGCAGATACTGGTGTATTTTCCAGGCCTGGTTCGTATCAAGGCTGCGACATAGACCGGTGTATGGTATTTGAGGGCGAGCTGGGCGCCTCCCGGGGCAAACGAGGCGGGTCTGCCGAAGAACTCGACAAAGACCCCCTGATCACCTGCGTCCTGGTCGGAGACCAGTCCTGTCACCTGCCCGTTTTTCAGGGCGCGGACCAGATGTTTAACAGAGCTGTCAGTGGTTTTTACCACGGTTACCCCGGGAAAATCGCGGGCATCCGTCATGAACCGGTCAACGTAGGGATTGGACTGGTGGGCGGCAATGACCGTACAGGGGCAGCCGGCTGCGGCAAGGGCGGCCGCGGCTATTTCCCAGTTGCCGATATGGCAGGCGAGGGCCACCACCCCCTGGCCGGCATCGGAATATCTTTTGAGAAGAGCCAGTTCCGTGATATCAGCCAGTGTGCGGAGTTCGTGCTTCAGCCGGGAGCTGAGAAGGATTTCGACAAAGGTCGTGGCGATATGGACATAGGAGTCCCGGCATATCCGTTCGAGCTGGGCTGGCATGTACTTTGGCCCAAGGGCGATGACCAGATTGGTCATCGCCACCCTGCGCCGAACCCGCAGGACGTGAAAGGCAAGGAGCCCCAGGCCCTTTGCCAGGGAATAGACCACGGGGCGAGGGAGTACGGAGATCAGCGCGTGCAGTGCCCTGAGCAGGAGATATTCGAGAAGATGTCTGGCCTTTTTCATCATTAATCAAAACAGCATCAGCGATGGGGTGCGCTGTAAATGAAAAACCCTGCAGGCAGAGCCTGCAGGGTTTCTTTGTTCCAGCACAAGCTGATTATGAAGTTCGGAGTACTACTAGAACTTCATGACCAGCTGATGGGCAAGAAGATAGACGTTGTTGGTCTCAGTTCCTGGGACTGTGGCGTTGCCAGCAAGCCAGAAGTCTCCAGTGTTGAGGTACGCAAGATGTACGCCATAGGTGAGGTTGTCCAGGAGCTTGTATGATGCGCCAAGGTCAACTTCCCATCCAAAGTCATCATTCTGGCCAGATGCTACAGTGATATTTACCTCATCAGCCCACGCGGAGCCAACTGTTCCAGTGAGGGTCAGCTTGTCATTAACTGGCATGCTGGCATTAAGACCAACTGCGTGTACACCGGCTGAGAGTCCGCCAGCAGCTACAAGGGATCCATGTACACCACCCTTATCTCCGTTCAGCAGACCCATCCAGTCACCGGTAAGGATCTGGAAGGGGTTGTAGTCATGACCTACACCACCTGCGCCAAGTGCAGCATTGTACTCTTTGTCGGTATTGTTATTATCACCGCTCATGTAGAAGTAGAATCCACCGAGGTTTATTGCCCCGATGTTGGTGCTTACTTCAAGCACACCAGCCCAGTTGTCGATGTCACGGTCAGCTGCGGTTCCTGCGGCAATTGCCTCACCCAGGCCGTGGGAAATTTCGGTTTCCACTTTAAAGCCTGCTATGTCATACTTGCCGTAGAACTTGATGGTGTGGGAGGTAAGAACATCAGGAGCTGATGATGCGACCGGGGCAGTTGCGTTGCGGCCCAGGAAATATCCCAGTACTGAGGTGCCCATGTCAGCCTTGTAGCCAACATGCACAAGGTACAGGTCCTGATCCTGATCAGAAGCCCTGATAGCGGAAATTGAGCGGGATGCTACGTCTTCCTCGACCTGTTTCTCAAGGAGTGCGAGCATGAAGAAGGGCTCAGGCAGCATGTTGGGTGTGTAGACGATCCGGTTGGCGCGGGCGCCGGAGTTCATGAAATTATGGAACCAGGCACCGCTGGGGGTACGGCCGATGGACCATTTACCAATCGGGGAATCGTATTCCATCCAGATCTTGTTGGCATCAACATTCCGGCCACCTGCTACTGCCTGGGAGGTGTCGTTCATGCCCCAGATGTGGCGGTCTGCCAGGCGGATATCAGCCTTTACCTGGATATTGTCATTGACCTTCAATACCGGGTTGAGGATGAATGAATGAAAGTAGAATGCATCGCTGGCATTTCTGACGGTATTGTTGATGTTGTTGGTGGTAACCGCCACACGGCCAGCGGTTGTGATACCAGGGCTGGTGGAGTCGCTCAGGTATGCGCCGGCAACTGAATAGGAACCGGTTACGGAAAAGAGGGACACGCCAGGTGCGGTCGGCTTGGCCGGGGTCTCTTTACCGGTGGCCGGAGAGGTCTGCGGCACATCAGCTGCGGAGGCACTGGCGGCGAAGCCGGCAATAAGGCCCAAGGCTGCTACGGTAGATAATACTTTTTTCATCTCTTTGATCTCCTTTTCTCTTTTTCTCTTGTTCGGGTTGTTGGTTGACACGAGTCGCCACATCTTTACTTAAAAAGTGCAGTCACCCCCTTGTGTCTCTGGCTGATACCCTCTGTTTCACAATTAAAACATGAGGTTGCAGCCAATTTTCCCCCAGTACAAATATTTATACCTGCCATTAAGCTATACCGGTACCGTGTTGTCAAGTTTTTTTTTATATTTTTGTCGTTAATGGTCATTTTTTTGCAGGTTCCAGGATCCGTAGGCGTTCACCGCTGGCGCCAATTATTCCCTGGGCAGCTGTTCCGCGTCACTGAAGTCCATGGGGTAGATGAGCACCGCGCTCTGGCTCGCGGAAAGACTTCCCAGCGACCCGCCCCCGCCGAGATGGACCGCCACATACAGGGTTCCCTTGGTCGGGTCCTCCGGGTTTCTCCGGAACTGGATGTCAGCGATATAGCCATCTACCTTTCGGGTGCGCCACAGCTCGGCCAGTCCTATTCCGCTCCAGGCAAGGCCATAGACCTCGCCGCTGTTAAACCCTTTGAGATGTGCGGTGACCCGGTTGGTAATGGATTTGTTCTGGAGATAGATCACGTCCTCCAACTCATCATTGTTGATATCCGCAATAATGATCCGGGGCTGGATGTAGATGCGCTCGGCAACCCCTTTCATCCCGTCGGCCGCATGCCCATCATCCATGTTTGCTCCGGTGCGCTGCAGGTCGCTCAACTCGCCGATATATTCCTTGGAGCCGCCAAAGGGATCCTGGCTCTGCCAGAGGAGCTGTCCCATCTGCCGCAGGACCATCATCCGGTCTGACTGGGAGATGGCGATGATTTCCGGCTGGGCGTCCCCGTCAAGATCCGCCATGGAGAAATCAAAGAGGTTGAGCCAGCTGTGCACCGGCAATTTCTGGCCTGCCTTCAGGCTGTTGTTGACAACTTCAAGTTCATAAATTCCTGACTGGAAGAGTTCGCTGACCCCTGCCTTCTGACCGGCCAGCACGGTTTGGCCACGGCTGACTTTAAGGGCCCGCACATACCATGGCTCTTTCTTGAAAAGATAGGTGAAGTCGGAGCCCTGCCATTCCAGGCCAAAGGAGTAGGGGGCTTGAGTGTCCGCCGCACTGATGTAGACCTCGTTTACCGAGTTTTCGTTCAGGTTGGCAATGGTGATAGCGTGTACCTTGTAGCGGGCGCCCAGGGAGATTTTTTTGAATTCGGTCAGTCTGTTTTCTACTATATGATAGAAAAAAACCTCATCGGCGGTGGCAAGGACCATGTCATCCTTGCCGTCTCCGTCCACATCGCCGATATCCATGGCCTGGATGGTCATGTTGAGGTTCTGGGTTTTGTTGAAGCCAAGCGCCGATCCGATTCCCCGGGGCTGGACAAAGGGGGAGCGGGGGCCGTATTTGCCGCCGGAAGAGGGATGAAGAAATGCCCGGTCCGGATGGGCGGTCTGAAAGGAGGAGAGCTCCTGGGCCCCGGGGTCTGGCGCGGAGGCACCTCCGCCCTGGGCAGTCTCAGCCGGTTTTTTCCGGCCAAAGACCTGGTCGCTGATATCCCAGGCCATCTGGTTAATGGCCAGCAGCACATCATCTTCTTTCGGGGCGGTGGAGTAAAAGGTCTGGGGTTCCCTGCCCTCTGCCATGGGAACCGTCCGCGCATCCAGGCTCATGCTGCTCCCCAGGGCGGTGACACTGCCGGATACAAGGAAATCAGCGCCCAGGGCCGTGCCCAGTTCCTTCAATGCCTCGGGCGGCATCATTCCGGGGTCGGCTATGTTCCGTGCGGCAAGAATCTCGGCAATTTTGACGTTGCTGATGATTTGTGCCCCGACATTTGCCGAAAGCCGGGTGGCAAGCATGTCCCTGATTCCATTCTTCAGGTAACCCATGTCCTGGGCGGCATTCACCTTGAACGGAAACAGGGCGATCCGCGGCGGTGATTTTTCCGTTCCTTCCGCTGCCGCCGCCACTGCAATAAGGCTGCCGGCAAACAGGCCAAAGACGATGAGGGTCACAAGCACATAAAGTGGTCGGTGCAATCTGGGTAAAAGAGTCATTTCTGTATCGATCCTGTAAGGTTTTCCTAGATAGTTTTCATCCGTAAACGCCACTTTTTAAAAATCTCAGTGTCGATCCGCAGAAGCATGTGCTCGCCGTACTCCAGTACGCCTGCGCATACTTCCTTGATCTCCTTGATCTTTTTCAAAATTGTCTGTTTCTGGATTGAAAACAACCAAGTGTAGACATCCGGAAAAAACAGACTTTCCGGATGGACACTAGATAGCGCTTCTTTGGTGGGGGAGATGATTTTAATGTTCATATCTCCCTCCATGCCCTTTCTACATGTTCCTGCAAGGGGGGGCAAGTTTTTTTCTGAAAGTAGGCCTCTCAGATCCCATAAAGCGCTTTGCTTTGGCGCAATTTAACGGTACACTCTTTTTTATTGGGAATCATTATTTGTTGCATGTCAATTTTACAAGGGGTGGTTATGAAAAAATCGTCAGTCACGTTCTCTGCCATGGCAGGTGCTGTTTTGTTATTAATTATTAATGGTTGCGCCGCGACCCACCGGAACACGGGTGGTGAACTTCTCTCCATACCCGCCGGTAAATTCTACGAGGCCTGTGACAACTGGCAGCCGGGGCAGCAGGTCTCCTACTCTTTCCAGACCTCTGATCTGGTAAATTTTGATGTGCATTACCACACAAAAAGCGGCAAGGTTTACCCGGCCAAGCATGAAGGCGTTGCAGAACTCAAGGGATCTTTTACCGTGGAGCAGGAGGCGGTGTACTGCTGCATGTGGGCCAATCCCCATGACCACGCCGTGGGTCTGACCTATGAATTCGAGGTCCGTGATCCGGTGAAATGATCCTGCCGTCCCTTCCTTGCATTGAAGCCCGGCATCCCGTTGAAGTGATACATCAGGGAGTCCCCCAGGAGCCTGTCGGAGAATACCATTCGTCACGAGACCGAGCGAGGTTTTCGTGGGCAAGGAGGTGGGCCGGAAATCCCCGGAAGCGTAGCCGTAGCTACGGTGAGGAGATTTTCGGCCTGCCAACGCAGCTCCACGGAATTCG
>JBFHXP010000044.1:0-18875 GCA_041598875.1 Desulfobulbales bacterium | reverse complement strand
TCCTGCTGTTTGATCTGGAAAACAGAAGATCCATTCCCCTTGTCAGCCGGGCCGAGGTCAAGGCGCCACTCTATGTTGACAACACCCTTGCCTTTCAGTGCGATTTTTTCATGGAAAGCCTCCTGAGGGGCGAGGCGGTGACTGTCCATGAAGTCAGGCACCGGACGCCCTGTCCCATCCAGGTGGCGATGCATGGGGCAGGCATTGAGTCATTTCTTGCGGTCCCGCTTCTGGTGGAGAAAAAACTCCTCGGCGCGCTCTGCGTGTTTACCATGGATAAGAGAGATTTCCCTTCAAAACAGAGATACATTATGGATGAGGTCGCTTCGTCGGTTGCCCTGGCTCTGCAGAACGCCCGTCTGCTGGAGACGGTTTCTCTCCATCGGACCCAGCTGCAGGAATTTGCCCTGCGTCTGACCACGGCGGAAGAGGACGAACGGCAGCGTCTGGCCAGGGAACTCCATGATGAGGCTGGTCAGGATCTTACCGCCCTTGGCATCAATCTGGAAATCTTAAAGAATATGCCCAGTGACGCGCAACGTCCGGCAGTTGCTGCCCGGTTGCATGATTCGCAGCTGCTGGTTGAAAAAATAACAAAACAGACCCGCGCCATAATGACTGATCTGCGGCCGCCGTTGCTTGACGACTATGGGCTGGGATCGGCCCTGCGATGGCATGGAGAAAATGTCTCGAGACGCACCGGCATCCCGGTCTTTGTTGAGGGTGGAGATATTCCCAGGCTTAGTCCCCACAAGGAGATCTCTCTCTTCCGGGTTGTCCAGGAGGCTGTTCTCAACGCGGTAAAACATGCCCGCGCCGGCCAGATTGTCATTCGGCTTGAAATCGTCAACGACCATCTTCAACTCCAGGTCAGTGACACCGGAATTGGTTTTTCCCCACAGGAAAGAATTTGCCGTGAGCCAACAACAGGTCTTGGCCTGATCATTATCCGCGAACGTATCGAGGCCATTGGCGGCCACCTCCAGCTGGAATCCTCCCAGGGGAAGGGCACAATGGTATTCGTTGAGGTTCCGTTATGAGCATCACCGTTCTGCTGGTGGATGATCATGGTGTTGTTCGCGAAGGGCTCAGCCATCTGCTGGCGACCCAGCCCGACATGGAGGTGGTCGGAGAGGCTGGCGACGGTCGTGAGGCAATCAAGGCCGTGGCTGAACTCTGCCCGGATGTGGTTGTCATGGATATTGCCATGCCGGAGATGAACGGCATTGAAGCGACCAGGCAGATATGCGCCTCTTCCGACCTGACACGGGTCGTGATTCTCTCGGTTTACTCCACAGCCGAGCATGTTTATCGTGCGATGAAGGCCGGGGCCAGCGGCTATGTGCTGAAGGAATCCATCGGCAGGGAACTTTTCGAGGCGGTTCGAGCGGCGCACGCCGGTAGACGCTATGTGAGCCGCACACCGGACGGGCAGGATATTGAGCGTCATCATCATGGCCTTGCGGCCGATTCGCCGCTCGATCGCCTGAGTGACCGTGAGCGCGAGGTCCTGCAGTATGTGGTCGAAGGAAGAACCAGCGCCGCCATTGCCTCCCTGCTCTATCTTTCCCCGAAAACAGTGGAAACCTACCGCTGCCGTCTGATGGCAAAACTCGGTATCAAAGACCTCCCCAGCCTGGTGAAATACGCCATCCAGCAGGGACTGACTCCCCTGAAATAATCCCCCTCGTTTCATCTTCTTGTACGCTTCTTTCCCCATCCGATGCGCACGCTATTCGTGAAATTTGTCAAACTCTCCCTACATACAAAGACCGAAAAACCCCGTATTCTCAAGGTAAATCAAAAATCTGACAGATTTGTCTGTCGCTTGCCAGGGCAACGCGGTCCGTGCAGTACGCTGAAGATGTGGAAACGGTGTATATTTCCGGGGGTAGTTTACGATGGGCAACGAATTGATAAAGATGGAAAAGAGCCGGCAGGCAGTTTATCAGTCCATTATTGTTGCCCTTACCATCATCGCCATCGCCGTTGTCCTCATTCTCGGTCAACAGAGGCATGATGCGCATCTCCGGGCAGAACGGGCGGACTTTAATCAACGGCAGTTGATCATGGCCCGTTCCATTGCCCTGAGCCTGGAATCATACCTTGAAACGATCTATCAATCCCTGAAGGTCGCCGCCACAAACCAGGATCTATGGGAGCCCTATTTCTGTCCGGACTGTTTCCTGCAGCTGACCGGGCAGCTTTCCTCCACCTCCCTGCGCCTGCTCGATAAAAACGGTACCGTGCGCTTGGTCTATCCTGACAGGGGATGGCTGGCGGAACTGGTGGGCCAGGACTACATTGACAAGGCGTATTTCCAGGGGATGTTAAACGGCAGGGAGAATGTCAATCTGAGTACCATCCTCAACGAACAGAACCGGTTGCGGATCCGGGTGGCGGTGCCGGTTTTTCTGGTTAATTCGAAGAGGGACGGGGAAGGTGAAAAATATGCCCGTGACCACTATTCCCAGGGCGGTATCCGGGGGATGCTGATCGGATTTTTTGACCCTGCCAGTCAGATCGAGAAGTCTGCTGCACCTTTACTTAATGGAGGCAACAGCGATGTCTGGGTGCTGAACAGTGGCGGCATGATCCTTTCCCATCCCATAAAAGAAAATATCGGTCAGGATCTCTTTGCGCTGCTTCGGAGGGGGGAGTCGGCCGATCGTGACGAAAAGGGTGACCAGGTCTACCGGTCAATGATTGCCGGAGAAGAAGGGGTCGGCTACTCAATCGCGGACTGGTCCAGCGGGCATGAGGGCAGGGGTGGGGATCTTGTCGCCTATGCACCGGTTCGTTTTCAGGGCAAGGTCGTCTGGTCTGTGGCGGTCATTGCCCCTGCATCAACTGTTGATCTGTTCCTGCGGGCTGTCCGGGACAATGAGATTCTGACCATCATCTTTGTTGTTCTGATCCTTCTGGTATCAGGCGCCGCCCTGTTTGTTGCCACTAACCGCTGGACTGCAATCTTGAAGCGCGAGGTGCAGGCGCGGACCAAGGATTTACAGGAAACCAGGGATTATCTTGATACTCTGATCAGGTATGCCAATGCCCCGATTGTGGTCCTGGGCATTGACGGATGCATAACCATTTTTAATCGTGCCTTTGAGAAGATAAGCGGCAGGACGGCGACGGAAATGGTCGGCGGTCCGCTGGATGTTCTCTTTCCTGCTGAAAAACGAGGCGAGTCCTTGCGGAAGATAGAAGAGGCCGCCAGGGAGTCGCGTTGGGAGTTTCAGGACTCTGTTGATATCCCGATTCTTCGCCCGGATGGAGAGACGCGGGATTGTCAGTGGAGCTTTACCAAAATCTACACTGTGCACAACGGCGGGAGACCCGTGGCCACCATAGCCATGGTACAGGATGTTACCGAGCGGGTTCAGGCGGAGGAAAAGATCCGCAGGGCGAAAAAGGAGTGGGAGCGAACGTTTGACGCCATTCCGGAGGTCATTACGATTCTTGATCCCGAGATGCGTATCCTTCGTACCAATAAGGCCGTGTGCGAGATGTTTTCCGTGGACCCGGAAGAACTGGTCGGCAGATACTGTTATGAACTGTTTCGCAAACAGGACGTACCCTGCGAGGAATGCCCATTTGATAAAACCATGAACGACCGCACAGCCCATAGTGCCGAAGTCTCGCATCCCGGGTTGGAAAAAATCTTCCAGGTATGTATTACTCCATTGCTTGATGCAGATGGCGCCTTGCTTGGCGCGGTGCATATTGCCAAGGATATCACCGCACAAAAAAGCCTTGAGGCAAAACTCCGCCAGACCCAGAAAATGGAGGCCATGGGGACCTTGGCCGGCGGCATAGCCCATGATTTCAACAATATCCTGACCGTCATCCTGGGATACACGGATCTGGTACTCTCTCGATGTGATGAAGAGTCTGATGATTACAGGCAACTGATGCTGGTGCGCACCGCAGGATACCGCGCCAAGGACCTGGTACAGCAGATCCTGACGTTCAGCCGGCAGGGAGAGGCGGTAAAGGCGCCGTTGTCGCCTGCGCCGATTATCAAGGAAGTTCTCAAGCTCTTGCGGTCAACACTTTCATCCACCATTGAAATCCGCCAGAATATAACTTCCGGGCAGTCGATAATTCTCGCGGATCCGACCCAGATCTACCAGGTACTGATGAATCTGTGCATCAACGCCTCCCATGCCATGGAGGAAGAGGGCGGGGTTCTCACCGTTGAGTTGCGCCAAAAGACCCTTGAGTCAACGGAGACCGTTGAGCATCCCACTCTTCAGCCCGGGCGGTATCTGGAATTTCGCGTTTCAGATATGGGACACGGCATCGAACCGGCGGTCATTGGCCGCATCTTTGAGCCCTTTTTCACAACCAAGCAGGAGGGCAAGGGAACCGGGATGGGACTTGCCGTGGTTCACGGTGTGGTCATGGACCATGGTGGTGATATCACGGTCCACAGCCAACCGGGGCAAGGGACCACCTTCTGCCTTCTTTTTCCCGAGTTGGATGCGGTCGAGGGCAGGGACGCTGTGCCGGATTCCGCCCCGCTTGCCAGGGGCGAGGAACGTATCCTGATTGTTGATGATGAAAAAATCCTGGCCCAGATGCTCGGCAGGGTGCTTGAATCGTTCGGGTATGAGGTTGTTGTCATAACCAGCAGCGTTGAGGCCCTGAAACTCTTCAGTGCAACTCCTGACTTCTTTGATCTGGTCATTACCGATCAGGCCATGCCGATGATGAAGGGTACTAAACTGGCAGGAAAGATGCGGCGCATACGGGCGGACATCCCGATCATTCTCTGTACGGGATACAGTGATGACGTCACAGTAGACAGCGCCTTGGCACTTGGTGTTCAGGAGGTTCTGATGAAGCCGGTAATCAACAGCGAACTGGCAAAAGTTATCAGAAGGGTCCTTGATGGTTGATCCTGATGATGCATATCGCGCCGTTGATCCACTCTCCCTGTTCCCGGCGGATATTCTGCTCCTGGCACTCCACAACACTGAATCCGAACTCTTTGGCCAGTTTTTCTATATACCCGATCGATTGCGCGTATCTGCCGGAAGGGCGGAGTTCGTAGTCCCGGCCATTCCCCATGCTTTCAATGGAAAAGACCAGGTATGCAGGCTGGGCCGCCCGTTTTTTCAGCGCAGCAAAAACAGGGGCCAGGTCTCCGATGTAGATAAACACATCCGTGGCAATGAACAGGTCGAAAAGTTCTTTGGAATAATTCAGGAAGGTGACGATTTCTTCTTGAATGAGCTGAAGGTATATGCCTTTTGCGCGGGCCTCCTCGAGCATCCCGGCGGACAGGTCGACGCCGGTGAGTTTTGCGGTCAGGTGGTGAAATGCCTTGCCGGAAAGGCCGGTGCCACAGCCGAGGTCAAGGGCGTTGCCGAATTTGAGGGTTCCGGTTGCCTTTTTCAGTGCGGCGCTGAGGATGGACGGGATCTGGTAACCCAGATTTTCCGTGAGCTGGTGTTCGAAATGGGCTGCGTACCGGTCAAAGGTGTCGGTGACATAGTCGGCCGGAGCCCTGTCCGTGTCAACTCCGGTTATTGCCGCAAGCATATGGCTTGAAGGGGCGTGCCCGGGATCTATGGCCAGCACCTGTCTGTAGCAGTTTTCCGCTTCCGCGGTCCTGCCGATGGTGTTCAGCGTCCCTGCCAGGTTGTACAGGGTGGAAATATCGCCCGGAGTTGCTGCGAGGGCGTGTGTGAAGCAGTCGATGGCCTCATTGTTTCTTCCCAGCATCGCGAGAAGCACCCCCAGGTTGTTCTGGGCCAGGGGATAGTCGGGCGCAGCCTTCACTGCCCGGTTGAGAGAGTCAAGCGCCGCGGCCGTCTCTCCTGTCAGGTGGAGGGTCTTGCCGAGATTGTTGAGAATCCGCGGATCGTGCGGTGAGGCCTTAAGGGCCTTGCGGTAGGCGGCAACCGCACCGCGAAGGTCCTTCCGGTCCTCGAGTACCGCGCCGATGTTGAGTGCGATCATCGGGTTGTCCGGATCAAGCGCCGCGGCCCTTTGCAGGTAGGTCAGGGCCATGGAGTGATTTTTCATGTCCCTGTAGAGGACGCCCAGATTGCACAGCAGGTTGATGCTCGCAGGCATCCGCTCCAGGACCTGCAGATACACCTTCTCCGCTTCGCTCAGCTTTCCGGCCTGATGAAGGGAGAGGGCCCTGCTGAAAAGGGTTTGCAGGTCAACCGGCGATGGTTCTTTACTCTTTCCTGGGCCGGCGGTGCTGTTCACCGTGTTCTCGGATGCCATGAATTTTTCCTCGTGTTCCTCTGGTGGGTTCCGGTATAGTGCGTCTCATTACCATGCTGAGGAGTTATTATGCAAAATACTTTTATTGCCCCTGCCTGCTGATCTCGAATCAGTTGCCTGATTTTTACCACGCCCTCTCTCCTTATGATCGAAATGAATGAATCTGTCTCAATGTCTTCGCCACTCTGCGAATGGTGCCCGCGGGCATGCCGGGTGGAGAGGAGTGCCGGCAGGAGCGGCTTTTGCGGGATCGGCCCGTCAAGTACGGTTTCCCATATCGGTCTTCATTTCGGGGAAGAGCCGCCCATCTCCGGGACAAGGGGTTCTGGGACTGTTTTTTTTGCCGGATGCAATCTCCGGTGCGTTTTCTGCCAGAACTACCAGATCAGCCAGGAGTTCCGGCATGGACGGGTCCAGACCCTGACTCCGGACGCGCTGGCCTTGGAAATGCTTCGCCTTCAGGATGCGGGCGCCCACAACATCAACTTTGTCTCGCCTTCCCATATGGTTTCCCATATGGCAGATGCACTTTGTCTGGCTAAGGCAGGTGGCCTTGTTGTCCCTGTTGTTTACAACTCCAATGGATATGATTCCGTGGCAGCGTTGCGGAGGATAAAGGGGCTGGTCGATATCTACCTGCCGGACATCAAATACCTGGATAACAGATTGGGAAAAAAATATTCAGGGGTTGATGATTATGCGGACGTTGTCCCTGCTGTGCTTGCGGAGATGGTTGCCCAGGTTGGTCATCTGGAGATGGATGAGAATGGCATTGCCCAGCGGGGAGTGCTGGTCCGCCATCTTGTATTACCCGGCTGTCTGGAGAACAGCAGGCGGTGCCTGCGCCTTGTCGCGGACATTTCCCCTGAGATATATGTCAGCATCATGTCGCAGTACTCTCCCCAGTACCGGGCCGGTGTTTTTCCGGAAATAAACCGGGTTCTTACCCAGGAAGAGTATGACGCGATCACGGACTACGCGCTTGATCTTGGTCTTGACAACGCCTTTATTCAGGAGCTTGAGAGTCAGGAGGAGTTTCTTCCGGACTTTGCCCGGGAACGTCCCTTTGAGGAGGGGTAGAGGGACGGCAGACAGGGAAATAGTGTATGTGTGAGCCTCTTTCAACATGAGCATCTGCTCCCATCGGCTAAAAATCCCCTGTGGTTTTTCAGCATGCCAAAATTGCCGGGAAGCTCCGTGGCGCATGGTTTTCTGGCGAATACAACCTTCTATCCATGCCGTCCGGGCCGTGGAGAAACGATTTTCAACAGTCAGTATCAGGACGCCGGTCCGGCCGCGTCAAGCGCTTGCCGGATCAGTGTTGCGATTGCACTTGTTGTAAGGGGTTTTAAGGCAAATTCTCGTATTCCGATGGCTTTTGCTGATTCCGCATCAACCAGGTTGCTGTAACCCGTGCAGAGAATAATCGGAACTTCAGGTCGAATCTCCAGCAGGCGGCGGGCCAGGTCTACTCCGGTCATGCCCGGCATGGTCTGATCCGTAATCACCAGATCAAACTGTTCCGGCGTCTTCCGAAAGTATTCCAACGCCTCGAAACCATTGAGGGCCACGGTTGTTTTGTAGCCCAACCTGGCAAGCATGGTTCCCCCCAAGTCAGCCAGGAGTTTTTCATCGTCAACAAACAGGATACGCTCTTCTCCCCTGGGAATGTCGTCTGACTCTTTGATATCCGGCAGAACATCCTCTTTGAGGACCGGGAAATAGACATGAAAGGTCGTCCCCTTGCCGAGCTGGGTTTCAACGGAGATCGCCCCCCCGTATTCCGAAAGAATTCCATATATGATCGCCAGCCCCAGACCGGTTCCCTTGCCAACCTCTTTTGTCGTAAAATACGGATCAAATATTTTATCCAGAATGTCGGGACCTATGCCGCATCCGGTATCTGATACGGCAATTTCCACGTATTCGCCGGGAGGGGAGTCCAACAGCATTTTTTTCTTTGAATCAGCGGTGATGTGAGCTGTTTTCAGGGAAATGGAAAGGGTTCCACCTGTTTTTTCCATGGCATGGTAGGCATTGGTGCAGAGATTCATCAGAATCTGATGAATGTGGGACGGTGCTGCCAGGATAATGCCGCTTTTCGGATCTATGTCTTCATTTATGCTTATCGTACTCGGGATTGAAGATCTGAGCATCTTCAATCCTTCTTTCAGCAGCGGCTGGATCTTTATTGGAATCCGCTCGACAAGCGCCTGGCGGCTGAAAGCAAGAATCTGCTTTACCAGATCTTTGGCCCTTTTCGCCGCGATCAGAACCTGGTCCAGATCTTCCTGGATTTGAGAGTCAGGAGTGGCCTGTTCCTTGACGAACTCTGTATAACCAAGGATCACTCCAAGAACATTGTTGAAATCGTGGGCGATCCCTCCAGCAAGGGTGCCGAGGGCCTCCATTTTCTGTGCCTGATTCAGTTGCTCCTGCAGTTTGCGTTTTTCCTTTTCGGTCTCTATGCTCTGCGTAACATCATGAAGTAAAAGATAGCGAAGAGACCGCCCCTTGATGTCGATATCGCCGCTATACATCTCAACATCCCGGACCGATCCATCGCAACGGCGGTGCCTGAGAAGGAGGTGGCCGCGTTTTTCCTTCTCCGCGGCATTCATTTTCGCGGCAATTTCATCGGGGGTGGAGACGGTGATCTCTTCAATTTTTTTGGCGCACAGCTCCTCCCTGGACCATCCATAAAAATCCACGGCGGCCAGGTTTGCGTCCACAATACGGCCGCTGCCCGCATCAATCAGCAGCATGGCCACCTTGTTGTCCTCAAACAGGCTTCGGTATCGCCTCTCACTCTCCTCCAATGCCTGATGTTCATGGGTAAGCTGCCAGCTGTAAAACGCGTTTTCAATGATCGAAGGAAGTTTGAACAGGTATCCCTTGTGTTTGGTGACATAGTCGAAGGCGCCGAGCTTCAGGGCCATGACCGCGATTTCCTCGTCTCCCTTGCCGGTGACCAGAATAACCGGGATTCCTTCATGGGGTGACTGGCGTATCCGCTTCAGCACATCAAGAGCGTTTTCAAGAGGCAGCCGGTAGTCAAGCAGGAGCACGTTGTACCTCGCAATCAGGTCCGTGCTGTCGAGTGCCTCGTAAAACTCCTTGACGCTGCTAACGGCGTCAAGGCTGATATGCGCGGCATGTTTTTGAAAATGCCTTATCGTCAGATCGATATCCGCCTGGTTGTGCTCGATATACAGCACCCGCAACTGGTAATTCTTCCGCTCCTTGCCCTTTTGATAGGAGGCAATGGCGGCTTCAAGCAGAGAGGGCAGATGGTCCAGGTATCCCTTTTTCTTGACGATATAGTCGTCGGCGCCTGATTTTAGCGCGGCAACCGCCGATTGCTCGTCCCCCTGGCCGGTGAGGATCACCACGGCGGTCGGGATTGAATGACTCCGGACAAAAGACAGCACCGTGATGCCGTCGCCGTCCTGCAGATGCATGTCGGAGAGCACCAGATCATAATCGAGAAAATCAGGATCCTGGATCCTCTTCAGCGCCTCGGTCTGCGACCGGACCGGTTCCACGGTGATATGGGGCGCGGTTTTTTTCAGGTGCCGTACCGTCAGATCAATATCAACAGGGTTGTCTTCCACATAGAGAATTTTCATGACGCACCTCCTGGAAGAACGGAGGTCGCCATCCAGTAGACCTCGATCTCCGCGGCAACCGAAATGAATTTGTCAAAATCCACCGGTTTGACGATATAGGAATTGGCGCCGAGCTGGTAGGCCCTGGTGACATCCTGGTCATCCGAGGAGGAGGTGAGCACAATTATCGGTATCACCCTGTAAAGAGGATGCTCCTTGAGAACGCGCAGGACTTCCAGGCCGTCCATTTTGGGGAGTTTCAGGTCGAGCAGGATGAGCAGCGGCTGCTGCTCCCCGGCATCCCAGCGGGAAATCCGGTCAACAGCCTCAACGCCGTTCCGGGCGATCTGGATAGGATTGAGCAGGCGCCGTTTCTTGAACGCCCGGAGGGTCAGATCGATGTCCACCGGATTGTCCTCGACGAGAAGAATCGGCCTGCTGTCGTCACGAATGTTGCCCATTGGTTTGTCCTTTGCTGTCTGAGGGTTGTTTTGCCTTGGGTATGTGAACATGAAAAACAGCCCCCTTGCCGGGCTCGCTTTCCGCCTGGATCAGGCCGCCCATTCTGTTGATCGCCTTTTTCACAATGGCCAGGCCCACGCCGGTCCCAGGATAGTCTTCGGCGCGGTGCAGGCGCTGAAAGATGCCGAATATGCGCTCCCTGTATTGTGGATCAAAGCCGACGCCGTTATCCCGCACCGACAGGATCCAGGCATCCGGGGATTCCTCCCCGCGGATTGCGATGCGCGTGACAGGCAGGTCGCGGGTGAACTTGACCGCATTGTCCAGGAGATTGCCAAGTATCTGGCGGATGCTTTCGCGGTCGCAGATCATGGTTTCAAATGGGATATCGCTGGTCAACTCCACCTGCCTGTCGGCAACATCCTGTTCTCTTTCATGAAAGAGCATCTCGATCAGGGCGGGAAGGTCAATGGGCACGGGCTGGATATCGCGGCGCTCCATGCGGGAATAGGCCAGGAGATCCTCAATGAGCTGATTCATCTGTTCCGTGGACCGGCGGACGTTTTCCAGGAACAGTCGGCCCTCGTCATCGAGCCTGTCGCCATATTCTTCAAGGAGAAGACGGCTGTAGCCGTCAATCCCCCGCAACGGCGCCTTGAGGTCATGACTCACGGAATAGGTGAAGGTTTCCAGCTCCCTGTTTTTTTCTTCCAGGGCTATGGTCCTTTCCCGCACCAGGTTTTCAAGCTGCCGGTGATGCTTTTCCAGCTCCTTTTCAGCGGTGATGCGATCCGTGACATCGAGGCCCAGGGAGAGAACTGCCCTGACGCCGCCGCCGGGTTCATGGAGAATGGCGTTGCTCCATTCGCACCAGATGACACGGCCGTCTCTGGTGATGTTCTGGTTGATCACGTTTTTGTCTACCGTTCCATTCAATATGTTCTGCACAATCTGTTCGATGGGTTGCCTCTCTTCCGCCGGGACAATCAGATCATAGAAAGACCTGCCGAGAACCTCGGAACGTTCCCAGCCGAACATTTTCCGGGCGCGATCGTTCCACTCGGTGATCCGGCAATCGGTGTCCCAGACGACAAAGGCCAGCGGCGCGGTTTCGTAAAAGGTCCGGAAACGCTCCTCGCTTTCCTGGAGCGCGGTTGCCGCTTTTTTCCGCTCGGTAATGTCATTGAAAGTCACAATGAGATAATCGGGGAGAAAGGTCGCATAAATTTCACAGATGCGGGCTGAGCCATTGCCGCAGGTTATCCGGTACTCCCCGGTGTTGACCGGATGGTTGGATTCATCGGGTGTTTCCAGGTAGGGGCGCCACGACTCGATTACTTCACTTCTGTAAATCGGGTCCGGGTAGGCCTTCTCGTACCACTCCGCCACTGTGGATACGTTGTGCCCGAAAAGGGCAAGGGCGCTGTGACTCCAGAAAACAATGCTGTTGTCGCGGCGGTCGGCAACGGCGACCGGGAAAGGGGTCGCGTCGATGACGGTGCGCAATCTTTCTTCGCTTTTCCGTAATGCCTCCTCGGCCTTCCTGCGTTTGGTAATGTCTCTGTCAATGCCCCGATAGCCGGCTATCTCACCGGAATCGTCGAAAACCGGCGTAGCGCTGGTTTCCAGGGTAACGAGATCGCCGTTTCTATGCAGATTGACATTGACCAGGGCTTCAATCGGTTTCTTCCCGGCAACCGTATCGGCAAAGATCTTCTGAACCCGCGCGGCCTCCTCTTGAGGCATGAAGTCAAAAGGCGTGCGGCCGATGACCTCCCCGGGATCATATCCCAGGATCTTCTTGACCATCGGGCTTGCATAGACAAAAAAACCGTTGCCATCAACCTCCCAGATAAAATCCGTTGATGACTCCACAAGGGCACGGTATTTCGTTTCGTTTCTGCGAAGGTCTCGCAGAAGAAGAAGGGTGCTGAGGGCATCGGCAACCCGCCGGCCTATCTCATGGAAAAGTTTCTGTTCGTCCCTGTTCCAGATGCGGGCGTGAGAACACTGATGCATGCCGAAAAGCCAGGGGCTTCCGAGCTTGGGATGGATCGAGACGGTGATCTGAGAACGGATGGTGAACTGTGCGGCAGCATGAGGTGGCACCGGCCTCCCGCTTTCCGGGTCATAGACAACCGGGGAGTCTGATTCCAGGGCGGCCCGGAAGGCCTCGGCCGCTTCGGGGAGCATGGGAATATTCTTACCGCCGGCCAGGGCTCCCGGCCATTCCTTGCGGGTCCGCTCCATGGGTACGCTCCAGGAAGGTGCGACGGGATCGCAGGGGTAGAGCAGCCAGGCGCGGTCGCTGTTAAAAATTACCAGTGCCGTGTCCAGTACATCCCCCATCATCTGATCGAGGGTTTCCGCTTTACTTATGGCCCTGTCGACCTTGTCGAGGCTCTCCAGAAAAAACAGATGGTGATCGCCCAAATTGCCGGTATTGCAGTTTTTCATTCTGTCACAACTCCATGGAGGTTAGGGGTGGAACAGAGAAGTTTGCTTGAGTGGTATACACATAATGACGGTGTACCGTCAATATTTCTCGATTATCCGGTGTCCATCCGGAGAGTCTTTTGTTCCGGAGGACAACACCTTCCCGTTTTCAATCCGGAAACAGAAAGTTTTGGAAAGGATCAAGGATATCAGTGAAGTATGCGCAGGTGTACTGGGTGCATCGAGCACATGCTTCTGCGGATCGATACCGAGATTTGTGAAAAGTGGCGTATCCGGATGCAAACTGACAGAGTGACACTCATCTTGGGAAGGATCAGTTACGCTATTCAACCGCAGCATCTATTGATTCGTTAATTACGAATAAACTTAGCGTTATTTTCTAATTTATCGAACTGTTTTATTGTGTTATCGTGACTCTGATAAATGACATTTCAGTCCGATGACACAGTGAAAGAGTAAATCGGGCAGGCAGAATGGCAGAAAAAATCAGGTGTTAATAACGGAATAAAACATGAACGCATTAATCGACAAGCACTGGCACCACCTGCCTGCGGAAGAAGTTATTGATCTCCTGGACACCAATCCGGAAAAAGGCCTTGATCAATTCGAGATCGGCCATCGCCGGGAGACATACGGCCCAAACGCCATCACCGGCAAAAAAGAACGGGGCCCGCTGATGCGGTTCCTCCTCCAGTTTCACCAACCACTCATCTACATCCTGATCGTTTCAGGCGGGGTTACCGCCATTCTCCAGGAATGGGTCGATTCCGGCGTCATTTTCGGGGTGGTGCTGGTGAATGCGGTAATCGGTTTTATTCAGGAGGCAAAGGCCGTCAATGCCCTGGCCGCCCTGGCCAAGACGATGACCAGTGAGGCCACTGTTTTGCGCCAGGGTGAAAAGAAACGCATTTCATCGGAAGATCTTGTGCCTGGGGATATCGTGTTCCTGCAGAGCGGTGACAAGGTGCCTGCCGACATGCGGCTTATCCAGACACGTGATCTGCAGATCGGCGAATCGGCGCTCACCGGTGAGTCTGTGCCTGTGGAAAAGACAGCGGCCATACTCAGTCATGACACACTTCTGGCAGACAGAAAAAACATGGTCTACGCCTCCACCCTGGTGACTTATGGACAGGGAAAAGGCATTGTCACGGCAACCGGAGACCATACCGAAGTAGGCCGCATCTCAGAACTCATCTCTTCCGCCCAGGAAATGGCCACGCCACTCACCCGCAAAATCGATCAGTTCAGCCATATTCTTCTATACGCCATTCTTGCCCTGGCAGTGATCACCGTGGGCGTAGGCCTGCTTCGCGGCCAACCTCTGTTTGACATGTTCATGGCTGCGGTGGCTCTGGCAGTGGGCGCTATCCCCGAAGGTCTGCCGGCGGCGGTCACGATCACATTGGCCATAGGCGTGTCGCGGATGGCGCGACGCCATGCCATTATCCGCAAATTGTCGGCAGTGGAGACCCTGGGAAGCACCTCGGTCATCTGCTCGGACAAAACAGGCACCCTCACCGAAAACCAGATGACCGTGAGAGAGATAATGGCTGGCGGAGCTATGTATGAGGTTGGCGGTGCCGGCTATAACCCTGTGCCGGGAAAGATTCACGCCCAGGGCACCATCATCGATCAGGCGCTTTACCCCGCGTTGGGAGAATGCCTGCGGGCCGCTGTCCTCTGCAATGACAGCGCTCTGTCGGAAGAGAACGGCATTTGGCGGGTTGAGGGAGACCCGACGGAAGGAGCGCTTCTGACAGCGGCATATAAAGGCGGATTCGATCCGGTGAATCTGCAACGGGAAACTCCGCGCCTTGACTCGATCCCCTTCGAATCTGAACATCAATACATGGCCACCCTGCACGAGACCGGGCCGGACAGGGTGAAACGCGTCTTTGTCAAGGGAGCGGTTGAGGCGGTTCTTGCCCGGTGCGGGTCCATGCTTGGAGAGAAGGGAGGTGAGGCGAAGCTGGACAGCGATGCCATTACCGAAGCAGTCAATAAGATGGCAACCCAGGGATTACGGGTGCTGGCATTCGCCACCAGGGTAGAACCGGATGAAACAGAGATGATTGGCCATGAAGATGTGGCTTCTGGTCTTGTTTTTGTCGGCCTGATGGGCATGATCGATCCACCCAGGGCCGAGGCGGTGCGGGCAGTGCAGGTCTGCCAGGTGGCCGGCATTCAGGTCAAGATGATTACCGGCGATCACGCCCTGACCGCAGCCGCGATTGCCGGGCAAATTGGACTTGATGGGGTGCCGAAGCATGATGCCGGATCAGTTGTGGTACTGACCGGCGCTGATCTGGCAAAACTATCCGATGCCGAGATGATCGAGGTGGCTGAAAATACATCGGTGTTCGCCAGGGTAAGCCCTGAACAGAAACTGCGACTGGTCGAGGCCCTTCAGTCCCGGGGGCATGTGGTTGCCATGACCGGTGACGGGGTGAATGATGCCCCGGCCCTGAAAAGAGCGGATATCGGTGTTGCCATGGGTATTACCGGAACAGAGGTGTCCAAGGAAGCGGCTGACATGGTGCTCATCGATGACAATTTCAGCTCCATCGAAGCCGCTGTTGAAGAGGGTCGAGGCGTCTTTGATAATCTGACAAAATTTATCGTCTGGACACTGCCCACCAATCTTGGTGAAGGGCTGGTTATCCTGACCGCCATCTTCCTCGGAATCACCCTGCCCATCCTTCCTGTGCAGATCCTCTGGATCAACATGACCACGGCTGGTTTTCTCGGTCTGATGCTGGCCTTTGAGCCAAAAGAACCGGGCATCATGCTCCGGCAACCGAGGGATCCCAAAACGCCCATCCTCACCGGACAACTTATCAGTCGGATATTGTTGGTGGGAGGGCTCCTTTTGCTCGCCTCCTTCGGTCTCTTTCAGTGGGAGCTTATGCGGGGCGCCACTGTCGCCGAGGCGCGCACCGTGGCGGTGAATGTTTTTGTCATCGTTGAGCTGTTTTATCTGTTCAACTGTCGGTCGTTAACAAAATCAATCTTCCAGTTGGGATTTTTTAGCAATAAGTGGGTGTTCGGTGGCGCGGCGATCATGCTGCTCCTGCAGATTGTGTATACCTATCTGCCCATCATGAACACGTTGTTCCAGAGCGCCCCTATCTCCATGGGAGCATGGACCCGTATTATCGGAGCCGGCATCATCGGCTACCTGATAGTTGAGACCGAAAAACGACTGCAGGTCAAAGTCAACGGGAAAAACGTACATTAAATTCGTGCGGCCTGTCCAGGCTTGCTGCGACTTGCTCGCGCCATTGCCGGCCAGGTGACATTGATCAATGGACAACAAGAACCGGACATTGGGCGTAGCCTATGGTCCGCTCGGTCACACTGCCCATCAGAAGTTTGCTGAATCCCTTTCGCCCATGGGAACCCATGATGATAACCTCGGCACCCCTTTCACCGGCAACCTGGGTGATGACCTGGTGCGGTTCGCCTTCCCTGACCAGGGTTTCCATCTCTACCCCTTCAGCGGCTGCCCTGGCGCGGATCTCATCCAGGCAGGTTTTTGCCTTGTCGCCGAGTTCGTCGACGATTGCCGGTGCCAATGCCTGGAACTCCTCATTTGCATAAACCGCGGATACGGCGGTCAGCTTTGAAGTATTGTCTCTGGCCCGGGTTATGGCGGTTTCAACGGCCGCACTGCTGAAGGGCGAGCCGTCAGTGGCGAGAATGATGGTGTTCCACGCCAGTGTCCCGCTTTCAGGAACCACCATCACGTTTTTCGTGGTATGACCGATAACCCTGGCAGTGACGCTGCCCATGAGTTCTCTTTCCAGATGGTTGCGGCCGCATCTGCCCATGACGATCAGGTCGCAGTTTTCCTCCTCGGCCACGGAGACGATCTTTTCAAATGGCTCCCCCTGTTTGAGGTCGGTCAGGATATGGATATCCTCGGATCTGGCTATCTCCCGCGCATCGGCCAGCAGCTTGCCGCCGGCCCCATCAATCAGGTCCTTGATGTTACGAACCCCGATCAGTTCAATCTCTCCGGCATACCGTGGGACAACGGCGACCACCTTGATCCAGCTCTTCTCTTGCCTGGCAAGTTTCCCTGCCAGGGCAAGAGCATTTTTTGCTGAGCCGGATCCATCGTAGGCAACGAGAATTTTCCGGTAGTTAGCCATGACTTACCGCTTTGGCAACGGATTCGCGTTGTTCGGCCCGGGCCGCGCTCATTCCTTTTATCATCGCAACCGTGATTATTACTGCGGCGGATCCGAGGGCGGTGACCAGGGCCCAGAAACTGATCTGGCTCAAGGTATGCGCTGTCTGCGCATCAAGGGCCGGGCGCAGGTTTAAATCGGCAAGATACCCCGGAATCAAGGCACCCCGGCTGACAGCGACAATCAGCATGGTTGAGGCCATGACCAGCTTGATCATGTAATCCTTGACATAGGTTGTACCCAGGGCGCCAAGCTGGACCCCGATCAGCGAACCCGCAAGGATGAGCAGGGTGAGGCGGATATCAATCAGGCCGCTTAGCCCCCACTGCACAGAACCCCAGGCCCCCATGATAAAGGCTATAACAAGCTCGGTTGCCGAAGCAATGACCGCGGAGGCGCCGACCACATAGATCATTCCAGGAACCCCGATAAAGCCTCCGACGGCAATGGTCGCGGCCAGCATTCCGGTAAAGAGGCCCACCGGAATGGTAACCCATGCGGAAATTCTGACCTTGGCCACCTTGAACTCCATCATCGGCGGTATATTGATGCTCTGCATTTTGAGCGCCAGGCTGGAAACCTTGGGCGTCGTGTCTCCTCCCTTGGAGAGTTTGTAGGCATCATAGAGGACGTAACCTCCCACCAGGACCAGGACAACCATGAAGACAAAGCTGACATAGAGGTTTGAGCCGGCGTTGCCAAAGTGGTTGAGGATGTATTTCTGGATGACGATGCCGATCTGTACACCGATAATAGCGGTTGAGGCCATGACGAGGCCGAGTTTGAGGTCCACCTGGCCATACTTGTACCGTTTATACGCCCCGACCATCGCCTTGGGAAACTTATGACACATATTGCTGGCCACGGCCACCGCGCCGGGCACGCCTAGGGACATCATTGCCGGGGTAAGGACAAAGGCGCCGCCGGAACCGATGAATCCGCTCAGGAGGCCGCCGATCAGGCCGATAACCAGCAGTGAGATGATCTTTTTTACCGTCATGTCCATGAACATGATCGAAACGTCCTTGATCACTCCCTCGCCCGCGTCCTTGTCCAGGCTGACAAGCACCTTCTTGTTTACCCTGATATCATTTGGCTTCATCTCCGTGCCAAGGATGAGGGTGATTGTCTCGTCGGTTCCGTCTTTTTTGAACACCGTGGACCTGGAGTCAGCGTCCACAGCAATGAAGACGCCCTTGAGTATATCTTTAGGCGGGCCGCCGGCGGCAAAGGCCGCAGAGGATATGGGCACTGCAAAGAGGGTTATCAGCAGCATTAATAGTAGTTTTCTCATAGTGGTGTAACTCCTTGTTATCAATAACTCGTCAGAGGTTGTGGTTTTATTTTTTTGCCTCAAGGCCCAGCGCACTCAGAAGATTGCTGGCAAAGGCGCCGTGGATGAATGAAAAAAGAAAGGCGGTGCCAACAGGGAACACGGCATGCCATCCTCCCATGGTAAAGGTGGTGGTGACCCATTTCTGGTTGCTCAGAAGAAAAAAGTATCCCGTAAGGGAGAGGGCGCCGAAAATAAAGGCGCCAACGAATGACTTCTTGTGGGAGGTTGCGGTGCTTGCCTTTGCCGTCCGGGCGGAACCTCCGCTCAGTATATCCCTGGCGGTTTCATGTTCACCTGCCTCGGCAAATGTTATGGCGGACATGTGTTTGTCTATATCAGACACTTTATTGCTCATTGTAGTGACTCCTTCCATCTTGATATTTGGGTGTAGTACTCTGTTGTCGCGGCAGATGCGTGTGCCGCGCCTCTGGTTAAAAATGCCTGCGTGTAATTAGTTTTCATCAGGAACAAAAGACTTTCCGGATGGACACTATTTAGGCAGTGTCTGCCGATGAACTCTAGGTGGGGGTAGGGTGGACCATGATCGGGCAATGGATGTTTTCCATCAAC
>JBFHXP010000043.1:0-19018 GCA_041598875.1 Desulfobulbales bacterium | reverse complement strand
TTTTGTGACAGGTGAATATTGCAATATTTGTTCTTAAAAATCAAAATGTTAATTGACTTAAACAGCTTTTTTTACTGCAGTTTCATCACGGATTAAGGATTTAGAAAATAAAAATAGAGAAAAAGGAAGGAAAAGTGGTGCAAGAAAATAATGAGTACGGTGCCGAGCAGATTAAGGTTCTGGCTGGTCTTGAAGCGGTTCGTAAACGCCCTTCAATGTATATTGGAAATACCGGAGAAGATGGTCTTCATCATCTGGTTTATGAGGTTGTTGACAACAGCATAGATGAGGCCCTGGCCGGATACTGTTCAAAAATAAAGGTTATTCTTCACAAGGATAACAGTGTAACGGTTGAGGATAATGGCCGCGGCATACCGGTGGGGATTCACTCAGAAGAAAAAATTTCCGCCCTGGAACTGGTTATGTGCACCCTTCATGCCGGTGGAAAATTCGATAATTCCACCTATAAGGTCTCCGGCGGTCTCCATGGTGTGGGTGTTTCCGTGGTAAACGCGCTCAGTGAGTATACGGTAGCGGAAATAAAAAGGGATGGGCACATCCACAGACAGGCGTACAGAAAAGGGATAAAAGAGGGAGATATTGAGATAATTGGCGAAAGTACCCTTACCGGGACCACCATTACCTTTACCCCTGACACCTCAATTTTTAAAGAGGTTAATGTTTTTAAATATGAAACCATTCAAAACAGACTCAGGGAACTGGCCTTTCTTAATAAGGGTGTAAAAATAGTTTTAAAGGACGAGAGGACCGGGGCTGAAGATGAATTTAATTACAAGGGTGGAATACGGGAATACGTCGAATATCTCAACAGAAAGAGGACGGTAATCAATGAGGTGCCAATCGTTCTGGCCGGTGAAAAGGATCAGGTCCAGGTAGAAATAGGATTCCAGTATTTCGATGGGTACAATGAGAGACTGTTTCCTTTTGTCAATAATATTCATACCCGGGAGGGTGGAACCCATGTCGCTGGTTTTCGGGCGGCCCTCACAAAATGTATAAACCGCTACGCCAGTGATGATATTGTTCCCAAGAATCTGAAGGAGAAAATGGGTGGTGATGATGTCCGCGAAGGTTTGACCTGTGTTATTTCCGTCCGGGTACCCAACCCGCAGTTTGAGGGTCAGACCAAGACCAAACTGGGAAATAATGAGGTCCGTTCCATTGTCGAGAGCGTGTGTAATGAAAAACTTGCAATCTATCTGGAACAGAATCCCCAGGAAGCGCGCAAAATACTCGCCAAGGCTGTAGATGCGGCGCGGGCCAGGGAGGCGGCCCGCCGGGCCAAGGAGCTGTCACGGAAAAAAGGTACTGGTATTGATCTGCTGATGGCAGGAAAACTTGCCGAATGCCAGGAAAAGGATCCGGCAAAAAGAGAGGTCTTTCTGGTTGAGGGTGATTCGGCAGGGGGCAGTGCCAAGCAGGGAAGGGACAGGGCCTTTCAGGCCATTCTTCCATTGCGCGGCAAAATAATGAACGTGGAAAAGGCCCGGTTTGATAAAATTCTTGCCAGTGAGGAAATCAAACAGATTATATCGGCACTGGGAACAGGCATTGGCAAAGATGAGTTTAATATTGAATCCCTCCGCTATCACAAGATTATTATCATGACCGACGCCGATGTTGACGGCGCTCACATAAGAACCCTGTTGCTCACCTTTTTTTACCGGCAGATGCTTCCCCTGGTGGAGGGGGGATATATCTATATTGGTCAGCCCCCTCTTTTCCGTCTTGGCAAGGGAAAGAAAGAACAGTTCTTTACGGTTGAGGATCAGCTGAACCAGCATCTCTTTGATCATGCCAGCGCAACCATGACTGTCACCCTTCTTGGTGAAGGGGGGGGAAAGGTTGAAGATCTTCAGGACCTGTTAAAAAAACTTGGTACATACCAGAAGATTATTACCTACCTAGATCGGGTTAATCTCTGGGAGGATATGGTTGATTTCCTTCTCCGCAATGAGGTGGATTCCGCGGATCAGTTCGCCGACGAGGAGTTCGTACGGGGATTAAAAGAAAAACTGAATGGCAAAAAACTTATTCTCGGCAATATCCGGCCCTGTCGCTGGAAGCCGAGTTGCTATGAATTTGATGCGGCCATAAAGGACAAGGCCCACATGGTTATCACCATTGGCCCTGATATTCCCCTTATCCCTGAATACAGAAATGCCCTTACCCTTTACCCGCTGGTGAAAGAGTATCTTCACAAGAGATTTGAGGTGGAGGCGTCCAACCAGAAAATAGAGGTGGAAAACTGGCACGAGTTATTGGTGGTTATCCGCAAGGAATCCTTTAAGGGCAGCACACTTCAGCGCTACAAAGGTCTTGGTGAAATGAATCCGGAACAGCTCTGGGAAACAACCATGAACCCGGAAAACCGGACCCTGCTCCAGGTAACGATCGAAGACGCGGAAAAGGCGGATGACATATTTGTCACCCTGATGGGTGAAAAGGTGGAGCCCAGGCGGGACTTCATCCAGACCCATGCGCTGGAAGTTTCTGATCTTGATATTTAATGTTTTTATACTCCTTTCCGGATTTTTCCGGAAAAACATATACCTAAGGTTCTTTACCCATGACTGATGAAAAGAAAAGCGGAAATTTTATTTCGATTGAGCAGGAACTGCGTAAATCCTACCTCGATTATGCGATGAGCGTTATCGTCGGCCGGGCGCTGCCCGATGTCCGCGACGGGCTGAAACCGGTTCACCGGAGGGCGCTTTATGCCATGCGGGAACTGAATAATTATCATAACCGGCCCCACCTCAAGTCTGCCCGTATCGTCGGTGATGTTATCGGTAAATATCACCCCCATGGCGATACCGCGGTCTATGACACCATTGTCCGTATGGCCCAGGATTTTTCCATGCGCTACCCCCTGGTGGACGGGCAGGGAAACTTCGGTTCGGTTGACGGTGATTCTCCGGCGGCGATGCGGTATACCGAGGCCCGGATGACCAAGCTCGACCAGGAGATGGTTGCTGATCTGGAAAAAGAGACGGTTGATTTTATCCCCAACTACGATAATTCACTCACTGAACCTCTTGTTTTTCCGGCAAAAATACCAAACCTTCTTATTAATGGATCCTCTGGTATTGCCGTGGGAATGGCAACCAATATCCCCCCCCATAATCTTACCGAGGTCCTGGACGGGCTCATTGCCATGATTGATGACCCGAATATCTCGGTGCACAGGTTGTGCGATATTATCACCGGGCCGGATTTTCCAACGGGCGCTTTTATCTGCGGCCGGGCAGGAATACGGCAGGCCTATGAAACGGGCCGCGGATCGGTTCTTATGCGCTCCAAGACGCATATTGAAGAGATAAAGGGTGGGAACCGGGAGGCGATAATAATCACCGAAATCCCATACCAGCAGAACAAGGCGACCCTGGTGACCAAGATAGCCCTTCTGGTCAAGGAGAAAAAAATCACCTCGATTTCGGAAATTCGTGACGAATCTGACCGTCGCGGCATGCGTATCGTCCTCGAACTGAAGAAGGACGAATTTCCCGATGTGGTTTTGAATCAGCTCTACAAACAAACCCCGCTGCAAAGAAGTTTTGGGATTATTCTTCTCTCCATTGTCAATAACCGACCCGAGATACTGAATATAAAACAGATTCTCCAGCACTTTATTCTTCACCGAAAAACAATTGTTTACCGGCGCACCGCCTATGATCTGAAAAAGGCGGAGGCTCGGGCCCATATCCTTGAGGGGCTGAAGATTGCCATCACCAATATGGATGAGGTGGTGACCCTGATCAAGGAATCGGCAAATCCCGCCGAGGCCAGGGATGGATTGATGGGCCGTTTTGGGTTGAGCGAGATCCAGGCCCAGTCCATTCTGGAAATGCGGCTGCAGCGGTTGACCGGACTTGAGCGGGACAAGATAATCAGTGAGTTTGAGGCAATTTTAAAGGATATCGCCTGGTTCCACCAGATTCTGAGTGACGAGAATCTGGTACTGAAGATTATCCGGGATGAGTTTGAGCAGATAAAAGAGGAGTATGGCGACGCCCGGCGCACCGAGATCATCGACGCCCCGGACGAGATCCTGCCCGAGGATATGATCACCCAGGAAAACATGGTGGTCACGGTAACCCACAACGGATATATCAAGCGCAATCCCATGAGCCTTTACCGGGCCCAGCGGCGTGGAGGAAAGGGGATAAAGGGAATAACCACCATTGAGGAGGATTTTGTCAGCGACCTGTACCTTGCCTCAACCCATGACACCTTTCTCTTTTTCACCAACTACGGCAAGGTGTTCTGGCGCAAGGTATATGAAATTCCCCAGGCCGGGCGGACAGCTCGCGGCAAGGCCATCGTCAACCTGCTGGAATTGACCTCAGGGGAAAAGGTTGCGGCCATCCTGCCGGTTGCCAACTTTGAAAGGGCTGCGGAGTCATGCGTTTTCATGACCACAAGGCTTGGCCGAATCAAAAAGACCAGTTTGAGCGAGTTCAGCCGACCCCTGCGCAAGGGCAAGATCGCCCTCAGGATTAACGAAGGAGATGAAATCATGTCCGCTGCCATCACCACTGGCAGCGATGAAATCCTCCTTATCTCCAAAAAAGGAATGTCCATCCGTTTCCGCGAAGAAGATGTCCGGGTCATGGGCCGCGTTGCCGCCGGAGTAAAGGGTATGACCCTTTCTCCAGGTGATGAGGTGGTGGGAATGGTGGTACTTGAAGCAGACCGCACCATTCTCGCGGTTACTGAAAACGGGTACGGCAAGCGGAGCTCAGTAGAGGATTACCGTCTCCAGAAACGTGGTGGAAGGGGGGTTATCGCGATCAAGGCCACGCCGCGAAACGGCAATACGGTGGGCGCTCTCATGGTTATTGATGAGGACGAGGTGATGCTCATCGCCAGCAGCAATAAAATCATCCGGTTGAAGATGGAGTCGGTCCGGGTCATCGGCCGCAACACCCAGGGGGTCCGTCTTATCAATCTCCAGGATGGAGAAAAGGTCGTGGGCATGGATAGGGTCGCCCCGGGATCCGATGATGACGATGATGAAGAGTACGAGGAAAACGGGGATTCCCCGGAGATGGAATAATGGAAGCGGCTGAAGGGGTTGCAGTCATAGGCGCCGGCAGTTGGGGTACCGCTTTGACCAGACCCCTTGCCGATAACGGCCTGGATATTACTCTCTGGGCGCATCGGCCGGAATTTGTCGCTCAGCTCTGTCGGGAGAGGGAAAATACCACCTATCTTCCAGGGTATTCTTTTGCCGATACGATTAAGCCGTTATCCGATATTGGGGAGGCGGTTGTCGGCCGTCGACTGGTGGTCATGGTGGTCCCGTCCCATGTCTACCGTTCCGTTTTTCAGCGGATTGTGCCGTTCCTGGCGCCTGGCGCCCATATCATCTCCGCAACAAAAGGGATTGAAAACGAAAGCCTCTTTACCATGACCCAGGTAATGGAGGAGGAGCTGGCCGGACATGGGGGACCATACCATCTGGGTGTCCTTTCCGGGCCCAGTTTTGCCAAAGAGGTTGCCCTTGGCATACCCACCCTGGTCACTGTCGCCTCCCGCAACAAGGAGGCGGCGCAGTTTTTTCAAGAGGCATTTTCCACTGAAAAATTCAGGGCTTATGCCAGCAACGATGTTATCGGGCTCGAAATCGGCGGGGCCCTTAAAAACATCGTGGCCATTGCCGCCGGTATCTGCGATGGCCTGCGCTACGGCACCAATACCCGGGCGGCGCTTATTACCCGCGGATTGGCTGAAATAAGCCGCCTTGGTGTCAAAATGGGCGCCCATCCCCTTACCTTTTCCGGTCTGGGAGGCCTTGGCGATCTTGTTCTCACCTGTACCGGCGATCTGTCCAGAAACCGCACCGTGGGATTAAAATTGGGCCAGGGAAAGACCCTGGATGTGATCCTCGGTGAAATGAATATGGTTGCCGAGGGCATCAAAACCACCCGGTCGGCATGGAATCTTGCCCGCCGCGAGGGGGTGGAGATGCCGATTCTGGAACAGATTCACGCGGTTCTTTATGACGACAAACCCTGCACGGATGCGGTGCGGGATCTCCTGAGGCGCGATCTCCGGGAGGAACGCGGGTAGTAATGGCAAAAACCCTGCTCATAAACCCTTCATACTTCCGTACTTATGGGTCAAATGAGGGGGGAATCGCCTTTCCGGTCTATCCAATATTGAGTCTGGCCGTCCTGGGAGGTGCGGTCAAGGAGCGTGGCCACCAACTCAAGATAGTTGACCTCTCCTATCGCACGTATGATCCTGATCTTATCCGGCAGCTGATACTGGATGAAAGGCCTGATGTTGTCGGCATTACCGCAACCACGCCCCTTGCCAATCAGATGCGGGATATTTCCTGTATTGTAAAAGATATTTCCAGTGACATCATAACCATAGGCGGCGGCGCGCATCCCTCGGCCCTTCCCTATGAGACCATGCGCGAGTCGGCCCTGGATATGGTGGCGGCCGGAGAGGCGGACTACGTGATCGCCGACCTGCTCGACAACAAGGCGCCTGCTGATATACCAGGTTTATATTGGCGAAAAAACAACCAGATATATAGCAACCCCCCGAAAGAACTGCTTGAGGATCTCAACCAGTTGCCTATCCCGGCCTGGGAAGAGTATCCACGGGAGTGTAACTCCCGGGTGACAAAAATCATTGCCCGGTACAGCCCGGCGACAACCGTTGAATTTTCGCGGGGGTGCCTCTTTTCATGCGATTTCTGCGGCAGCAAGAATACCATGGGCCGCGGATATCGAAAGAAATCACCCGAACGCTGCGCCGAGGAGCTTTCCATGATCCAGGGCCTCGGGTATCGTGAGGCGGTGCTGGTTGACGATATTTTCACCAGCGACAACAACTGGGCCTCAGAGGTCTGCGAGGCGATTATCCGGAAAAACATAAAAATGGCCTGGACCTGCACCAACGGTATCCGGGTGGACAGCGCCAATATCGAGTTGTTTCGCCTGATGAAGCGGGCCGGCTGCTACCGGGTCTATTTTGGTTTTGAAAGCGGCAATGAAGAGGTGATGCGCGCCTTTGGCAAGGGCGGCCGGGCAACCCTGGAAAAGGGTGTTGAGGCGGTTGAGATGGCCCGCGAGGCAGGGCTTGAGCCCAATGGTTTCTTTATGGTCGGGCTTACAGGGGATACCGAATCAACCATGCAGGATACCATCGACTATGCCCGGCGGGTGCGACTCGATACCATGAAGTGCGGCATGGCAACACCCTATCCGGGTACGCCGATGTTCAGCAGGTTGCGCAGGGAGGGCCGGATCAAGACCCTGGACTGGGACAACTACACGGTTTACAACAAGGCAGAGAATATTTACGAACATCCCAACCTGGAGTGGGAGGTCATTAAAAGATATTTCAGGAATTTCTACGCTGAGGCGTATTTTAAGAATCCCGCCTATATGTGGCGGCGATTCTGTTTCATGATCAAGAATAATGAAATTTTCTGGAATATTTTCTACACCTTGAAGTTCTGGTCAATGGTCTGGGGCCGGGAAAAGGCCCCGGAGCAGGAAAAGTATGCCTTTGAAGGGACATGGCGCAAACTGGATTTAAAGCCGACAGATGAGCTCCGTGATTATGAGGTGCCTCGAGCCAGGGCCTCACGATCCGGCAGGCCAGCAGTTTTCGATTAACCGGCATGTGGCTGATTCTGCTCAAACTATAGACTATCAGTCGATAGTAGTTGATTAAAATGCGGTTCAAGCAGTTTTAAACCATCTTCTCTTCCGACCAGTCGTTATGTTCGAACTGGCTGTGATCCGGCTTGGGTGGTTTGACCTCCTGAAGCCTGGCCGCAAGCCAGATCATCACCTTGTCGAATTCCCCTGCCAGCTCGGCAAAGGCGCGGCCGCGGTGGCTTACCGAGCTTTTCTCTTCCATGGTAATTTCGGCAAAGGTTTTATTAAAGGCCGGGTAATAGAAGATCGGGTCATACCCGAACCCGTTTTCCCCCCGGGGTTCCTCCAGTATTTCTCCCTCACATCGCCCCTCGTACGTCAGGGCCGGGCCCGAAGGCACGGCAATGGAGAGAACGCACTCAAAGGCTGCGCGCCGGTTTTTTTTCCCCTTCATCTCCTTGAGGACTTTTGCGGCATTCTCCCGGTCAGTGGCATTTTCTCCCGAGTAGCGGGCGGAATAGACCCCCGGGGCACCGTCCAGGGCCTCCACGACCAGGCCGGAATCGTCGGATATGGCGGGCAGCCCAAGCACCTTGGCGGTAAATGACGCCTTTTTATAGGCGTTTTCCTCAAAGGTTTTACCATCCTCCACCACCTCGGGGATGGGGCCGAAATCACTCAAACTCAATATTTTAACGGGAAAACCCTTGACAAGTTCCTTGAATTCCCTGACCTTTCCCTGGTTACGGGTGGCCAGGACGATTACTGATACCATGTATCATCTCCCTCGTGCTTCTGTATTTTTGTACAAATGATTCCATTATTCATAATCAGGATGCTACTATTACCATGAACAAATAAATTGACAAGTATCGATCACAAAGATACTTGTGAACTGCCCGGTTGTTTCTTGGCCTTTTTCCTGTGATTGCGGTACAGTAAACAGGTTGTAACGGGCATCGACTCTATTGTGGCGATCACGGTTAAGTGGCCGATAAGACAAACAAGGTTTTCTTTTTGCAGGTGGAATATGGCAGAAATAAAGAGCACCATGGAAAAGGTTTTGGAGCGGTTGGCGCAGATGGATGCCGCTGGGTCGGGACAGAAAGGCCTTCCTGACCCAGATGAAAAGATCAAACAGGGGATGCGGCGTGCCGCAGAGTATATGCGAAAAGAAACAGCCTCTCTTGCCAGCGCCCTTGCCGAACACCCGCCTGCAGATCAGCAGCACCTCCGCAAGGGGGCGGTGCTGACCCTGCTCCGCAATATCGTTCTTCCCCGTTTTGAAATGAGTGAGGATCTTGAGCAGGCCCTGGGCGGGCTGATGGAGCTTTCCGGGGGGGCGGGAGATATCGGGGCGGTGATCGCGGAGTTGAAGCAGATTCTTGATCGGTACCAGGCCCATCTCAAGGATCTCAAGAACCAGTTGGAAGAGAGTTTTCGTCATCAGATGGAGCAGGCAATGCTCAAGCAGACCGGCAAGTCCGGTTTGGGAATGAAGATGGATCCGAAGATGCACCCCAAGTTTGCCGAGGAGTGGCAGCGGCTGCAGAATGATATAAATGATCAGTACGGAAGGGCCATTGACCAGTACAAAAATCTTATTGCCCAGCGTCTGGGGTCGGTTTAGGAATCACCATGGAAATTGAGATTTTTCTCGAGTCCGGCGAGGACGGGTTGGCCCGTGAGCAGGTTGAGCGGATAGATGCGCGGATCCGGCAGTGGCACGCCGAAGGAGCGGAGCTTCGGTACGATAAAAAATGCTTTGGCAGCCTGACGGCCATGGAAACGGGAAAGAGGTACCGGGTTGATCTTGCCCAGGTGGATCCGGTGCGGGCCATTCGAGAACTGCATGCCCATCTTTACCGCCATGGATTAAGGGTCTTTGCCCATTTTCTTCCGTGACGCCATATCGGTATGGGAACGTATATTGATAAAATTCAGCAGGTTCTCCGGAGAAAAAAGGTAGATGCCTTTCTGGTTACCAACCAGGAAAACCGTCGGTATTTAAGCGGGTTCACCGCACATGACACATCCTTTACGGAACGTTCCGGCGCCCTTCTGATCCCGGCGCGGGGCACCCCCTTTCTGCTCACCGATTTTCGCTACAAAATCCAGGCTGAATCAGAGGCAAAAGGGTTTGAGGTGATTCTCTATCCCCAGGGAATAACCTCCCTTCTCGGTGATATTCTCCCAAAGATAGAGTGTACCCGTCTTGCCTTTGAGGGGCACGCGATGACCCATGCCGCGGCAACCTCCATGACCAAAAGCCTCATGAAAATAGGGGTTTCCCTGGTGTCAGTTTGCGGCTGGGTTGAAAAAATGCGCACCAGAAAGACAGGCCGGGAAATTGATCTGATACGCCGGTCGGTGGCATTGAACGAAGCGGTTTTCCGGGAGGTGCATGGCTCCCTGTGTCCGGGAATCACAGAACAAGAGGCGGCGCTGCAGATTGAAACCCTGATGCGGTCAATGGGGGCTGAAGGGCCTTGTTTTGCCACAATTGTCGCCGGCGGTCCCAATGGGGCCCTTCCCCATGCCACGCCCGGGGAGCGGAAGATTGAAAAAGGGGAACCGGTGGTGATAGACATGGGGCTGGTCCTGGAGGGGTACTGTTCTGATATGACCAGAACAGTTGTCTTGGGAGAGCCAGATACCCTGACCGTCAAGTTGTTTCGTCTGGTAAGGAAAGCGCAGCTGGCCGGTATTGATGCGATTCGTCCGGGGGTGACCGGCCGGGAGGTTGACCGCGCCGCGCGACGGGTTATCAGCAACGGCGGGTATGGTAAATACTTCGGCCATGGCCTGGGTCACGGAGTGGGGCTTGAGGTCCATGAATCGCCCCGCCTTAATAAAAAGAGCAGACAACGGTTGACCCCGGGCATGGTGATCACCGTTGAGCCCGGGATCTATATCCCTGGGTGGGGCGGGATCAGGCTGGAAAACATGGTGGTTGTTACCGAGACGGGATGCGAGGTCCTGAACCGGGACACAACGTTTCTCGACATCTGACAAGTTTTACTTTGTCAATAAAAACAAAGGGATCTGATGAAAAAAATATTTGTTCTCGACACCAACGTGCTTCTCCATAATGCGGAATCCATAGATTCCTTTGCCGACAATAATATCGTTTTGCCGATGACGGTTATTGAGGAGCTGGACAAGTTCAAATCGCACAGTGATGAGCTCGGCCGCAATGCCCGCCAGGTTATCCGCCGCCTTGACTGTCTCCGGAGCAAAGGGAGCCTGGGCAAGGGGGTTGCGATGGAGACCGGCGGGACGCTGCAGATTATTATTGAGGGGGACATCATAGCCTCGACCCCGGGGATGGACATGAGTGTTCCGGATAACCGTATTCTTGCTGTTGGTTTCAGCCTGGCCCAGAAGGGCAACAGGGTCATCTTTGTGTCCAAGGATATCAGCGCCCGGCTCAAGGCGGATGCCATTGGGCTGGAGGTGATGGACTTTGAAAAGCAGACCGTCAATATCGATGAGCTTTTCAATGGGTACCGGGAAATTCTGGTTCCTGGCGAGACCGTTGACGCCTTTCATAAAAATGATGTCCTGGAGATTGAAGGCCGGGAAGTCCTGCCCAACGAGTTTGTCATTCTGGTTGACGAGGCCAATGAAAAGCATACCGGCATGGGGCGGATGGTAAAGGATCATGGCCTGGTTCACCTGGATTCCCGGTTTGATACTGCCTGGAATATCAGGTCGCGCAACAAGGAACAGCGGATGGCCCTTGAGCTTCTTATGGACCAGACCATCCAGGTGGTGACCCTGGTCGGCCAGGCAGGGACCGGCAAGACCCTCTTTGCCCTGGCCGCTGGTCTGGAAATCACGCTCAAACTTAAGCAGTATGATAAGCTTCTCGTCTCCCGCCCGGTTATTCCGATGGGCAAGGATATCGGCTATCTCCCCGGAAGCAAAGATGAAAAACTGACCTTGTGGATGCAGCCCATTTTTGATAATCTCACCTACCTGGTGGGTGGGGAGTCCAAGGGCAAGGAGGACAACGGCGCCAGTTCACGGCAGAAGATAGAGAAACTCTTAAAGGATAATATGGTGGAGCTGGAGGCGCTCAGTTATATCCGGGGCCGCTCCATACCCCACCAGTACGTGATTGTTGATGAGGCCCAGAACCTGACCCCCCACGAGGTCAAGACCATTGTCAGCCGGGCCGGCGAGGGAACAAAAATCGTCTTAACCGGAGACCCCTACCAGATCGACAACCCCTATCTTGATTCCCGGAGCAATGGTTTGACCTATGCGGTGGAGCGTTTAAAGGGGCAGCCCATACACGGTCACGTTACCCTGAGAAAGAGTGAGCGGAGCACCCTGGCCGGGATTGCTGCCGAGTTGCTATAGGAGTGGAAAAATGAGACAATTTGTAATTGATGAATTGAGCCGGCAGGAGAGGGATGCTCTTGACAGCTACCTCCGTCGGACCCTGCGCGCGGGTTCGATGGAGGGGACTTTCTGGCTGGAACTGCCCCGCTCCCTGTGGACCGATGTACAGTTGGGGCATGAAAAGTGCGGCCCTTTTTATTTCGGGGTGGTTCTGGGTGATGATCAGGTCTGTTTTGAACTGCTGGTGCGGAGCCAGTCAACTCTTCACTGTGAGTGTATTGCCCATGCCACGAAAAGGCAGCGCGACTTTGTCCTTGAGTTTGCCGACACCATGCTTGCCGGGGAGTTGATTCGGGCGTAACAGGAAAGGGGCACGGGGAAAAGGTTCCTTACAAACAGAAGCTGTTTGGTTTTGTATTCATTATTAACCACCACTTTAAAGGAGGATGTAATGGCTACAACGAAAAAAACGCTTGAGGAAAAATCGATCTGGGATGATGCCCGGCAGATGCTGGGCAAGGCAAAACGTGATGGGGTTGAGACCGCCTGGGACCGTCTGGAAAAGCAAACTCCCCACTGTACATTCTGTGAAAGCGGTCTTTCCTGCCGAAACTGCACCATGGGTCCCTGCCGGATCAGCAAAAAAGCACCCCTGGGCGTCTGCGGTGCCGATGCCGATGTGGTGGTTGCCCGCAATTTTGGTCGTTTTGTCGCCGGCGGGTCTGCCGGTCATTCGGACCATGGCCGTGACTGTATTGAGGCTCTCCATGCGGTGGCCCATGGGTTGACCAGGGATTATGCCATCAAGGATGAGGCCAAGTTGATCCGTATTGCCGCTGAGTTGGGAATTCCCACCAGCGGGCGGGAACCCCTCGACATTGCCAGGGATTTAAGTGAAGAGTTTTATTCCAATTACGGCAGTCTGCGCACGGAACTCTCATTTTCATGCCGGGTACCGGAAAAGAGAAGACAGATCTGGAAAAATCTCGGCATTACCCCCCGCGGGGTAGATCGCGAGATCGCGGAAATGATGCACCGCACCCATATGGGCTGTGATAATGACGCTGCCAATACCATTCTCCACAGTGCCCGCACCTGTCTGGCCGATGGCTGGGCAGGTTCGATGATTGCCACCGAGATCTCCGATATCCTGTTCGGAACCCCGAGTCCGAGAAAATCCATGGCGAATCTCGGCGTGATCAGGGAGGATCAGGTCAATATTCTCGTCCATGGTCATAACCCCATTGTTTCCGAAAAACTTGTCGAAGCGGTCAATGATCCGGAACTCATCGCCATGGCCAGGGAAAAAGGGGCTGTCGGGATCAACCTGGCTGGTCTTTGTTGTACCGGCAATGAGTTGATGATGCGCCAGGGCATTCCCATGGCTGGAAATCATTTAATGACCGAACTGGCCATCATCACCGGCGCGGTCGAGCTTATAGTTGTAGACTATCAGTGTATCATGCCAAGCCTGGTAACTATTGGTAATTGTTACCACACCAAGATGGTCACAACCGCCGACAAGGCCAGGTTCACCGGTGCGGAACACCTTAAGTTTGAGGTGGATAATGGAGCGGAGCAGGCGCGCAAGGTTGTCTCTATGGCAATTGAGCGTTTTCCCCTGAGGAACACAAAGCGGGTTGAAATTCCTCAAGGGCCGATGGAATTGGTTACCGGTTTTTCCAATGAGGTTCTTCTTGCGGCACTGGGGGGAACCCTGACCCCGCTCATTGAGGCGGTCAAGGCCGGCAAGGTCAGGGGGACGGTTGCCATCGTCGGCTGTAACAATCCAAAGTACAGACAGGATCACAGCAATGTTACCCTGGCAAAAGAACTCATAAAAAGGGATATCCTGGTGCTGGTGACCGGGTGTGTTACCACCGCAACCGGCAAGGCTGGATTACTGGTGCCGGAAGCCATTGAGATGGCGGGACCCGGGCTAAAGGAGATCTGCGGTTCTCTGGGCATTCCGCCGGTCCTGCATATGGGGAGTTGTATTGATAACTCGCGGATTCTGCAGCTTGCAGCACTTCTTGCCAATGAACTTGGTGTGGATATTGCCGACCTGCCCCTTGCCGGATCGTCGCCGGAATGGTATTCGGAGAAGGCTGCTGCCATAGGTGTGTACTGCGTTGCCTCTGGAATTTATACCCACCTGGGTCATCCTCCCAATATCACCGGCTCTGAAATGGTGACCAACCTGGCGCTTTCCGGACTTGAAAGCCTCGTCGGCGCCTGTTTTGGCATTGAGCCGGATCCTTTCAAGGCTGCCGAACTTATTGATAAAAGGATCAGGGAAAAAAGAAAGGGTCTGGGGCTTGGAGAATAATCCGATACGGGTTGCGGATTGAGATGGCAGGGTGGGGCATTTCGCGAACAGCAACCTCCCGGCAGACCAGAATTTTTCCGACTCCAGCAGGTTTTTGAAAAAAAAGAGAGCCATATCGGCTCTCTTTTTTTTGGTTCACAGAAACAAAAAAGGAGTGGGCCTCGATTGGCCAACTCCTTTATATTACTGGCGTCCCCGACGGGATTTGAACCCGTGTCGCCGGCGTGAAAGGCCGGTGTCCTGGACCTGGCTAGACGACGGGGACGTAGTCATTTATTTACTGGTGGGTCGTGCGCGACTCGAACGCGCGACTCTCTGCTTAAAAGGCAGATACTCTACCGACTGAGTTAACGACCCGCAATAAAGATCTGGATAAATACAATAGGCGGTCTTTCTTGTCAAGCATTTGCCTTGGTTTTTTATGATTTTGGTGGTGGTTGCGGGTGGGCAAAGGGCTATCGGCCGCCAACCAACAGCTGGTTTTCACGTTTATTCATGCCCTTATCCGTCCATGAATCAAATTCCTTGTCGAGTGTCGCCAGTTTTGCTATAGAATTGATGTATCTGTTTTCCGCTGTCTGCCGGATGCCGTGCCGTGTTGGCGCGGCACTCTTTTTTTATCATCAGGAGGGTTTTTTCCATGGGGTTTCTTTCCGGGTCCGTCGGTTTTGTCCGCTATGCCGTAGAGGGTGAGATGGCTGATAATTTTTTCGAGTTTGTCGCTGAACGGGTGGCAGGATTCTCCTTTCGTGATATTGATGACACCGTGGATGAGTTTTCCATCGGCTGGGTGTCGGTTGCCAATATGTTTGACAGCCGTTTTGCGTATGGCTCCTATGCGGTTGCCGACTATATTGTCCTTGCCCTGCGCCTTGATGAACGGAAGGTGCCGTCCGCTGTTCTCAATAAGTTTGCCCTGAAGGAAGAAGAGCGGGTAAAAAAGGAACGGGAGGTGCCGAAACTGAGCCGGAGCCACCGCCAGGAGATCAAGGAACAGGTAAAGCGGGAATTGATAAGCCGGGCAGTGCCGACCCCTTCGGTTTATGATCTCTCCTGGAACCTGGCCGACAATACGGTGCTCTTTTTTTCCACAAACAAGAAAGCCCATGCGGTGATAGAGGATTTTTTCAAGGAGTGTTTCGGGCTCCACCTTGTTCTCCAGGTTCCCTATCTTGCCGCCGACCGCCTCCTTGACGCGGATGGACAGAAGGCCCTGACCGAGCTGCGACCGGCGATTTTCGTGTGATTTTTTTCGTACCCACAAAGGAATGATTTATGGATCTTGTAGATATTATTGCGGAAAAAAGATTTATCGGTCAGGAGTTTCTGACCTGGCTCTGGTTTAAGAGCGATGAGCGCGGGGGCACTGTTTTACTGCCCGGGACCGGCGATATCCAGTTGGTTTTTGAAAAGCACATGCTTCTTGAGTTTGGCGAGGGCGAGGCCCATGAAAAACTTACCTGCCGGGGTCTGCAGACCGAACTTCAGGAGGCGCGGATCGGACTGCTCATGGGCAAGAAACTGGAGCAGGCCAGAATCCGCCTGGCCCATGGTGATTATGAGTGGTTTCTTACCCTTACCGCCACCCTTTTTGAGTTTCGCAGCCTCAAGGTTCCCAAAACCGTGGATGTCAGTGACGAGGAACACAAGGAACTGGCCTTTGAAGGGCGTATCCTTGAACGGGTCGGGATGATCGAGGAGGTGGCCCGGATTGTTGACGAGTTGTTCCGCCTTTTTCTCGGTCTGCGAACCGGGCCTGGATGGGAGCAGGAGCTGGGCCGGATCAGGGCCTGGGTTCACAGCGCTGCGCAGAAATAAAGGACATCTTGAAAAATTGCTCTCTGGCCCGATGACTGTGTCGCGTCAAAAATAACAATGCTCACATATCTGTAACTATCTAAAAAAACGAGAGAAAGAATGGAGTTTGAAACCGTTGTCGGGCTTGAGGTTCATGCCCAGCTGAAGACCAATTCCAAAATATTCTGCGGGTGCACCACCGCCTTTGGCGCACCGTCCAACTCCAATACCTGCCCGGTTTGTCTCGGCATGCCCGGAGTTCTTCCGGTATTGAACCGGCAGGTGGTGGAATTTACCATCCGCATGGCCCTGGCCACCCATTGCCAGATCAGCCGGAGCAATGTCTTTGCCCGCAAGAATTATTTTTATCCCGATCTGCCCAAAGGGTACCAGATTTCCCAGTTTGAGTTCCCCATTGCCGAGCATGGCTGGGTGGAGATCGAGGTCAACGGTGAGCGGAAGAAGATCGGCCTGACCAGGATCCACATGGAGGAAGATGCCGGGAAACTGATCCATGACAGCAAGGATTCCAGAAGTTATGTCGATCTCAACCGAACGGGCGTTCCACTTATTGAGATCGTCAGCGAGCCGGATATCCGGTCTCCGGAAGAGGCGGTGGCCTACCTCAAGAAGATCCACGCCATCCTCCGCTATCTTGACATCTGCGACGGCAATATGCAGGAGGGAAGTTTTCGCTGCGATGCCAATATCTCCCTCAGACCGGCCGGGCAGAAGGAATTCGGCACCCGCACCGAGCTGAAGAATATGAACTCCTTTCGCAACGTGCAGAGGGCTCTGGAGTTTGAGATCCGGCGGCAGCGGAATCTTATTCTCGATGGCGGTACTGTGGTTCAGGAAACCCTGCTCTGGGATGCGGACAGGGGTATTACCAACTCGATGCGCGGCAAGGAAGATGCTCATGATTACAGGTATTTTCCTGATCCCGACCTGGTGCCGGTGGTCATTGACCCGCAATGGATTGAGCGGGTGGAAAAAAATCTTCCCGAACTGCCCGATGCGCGGCGATCCCGGTTTGCCAGGGAATTTAACCTGCCGGAACACGATGCCGAGGTGCTGACATCCTCCCGGGAGCTGGCAGAGTATTTTGAAAGAGGATGCGCCCTCTATCCCCATGCCAAAAAACTGAGCAACTGGATCTTGACCGAGTTGCTCCGGGAGCTTAAGGGGGAGGATGGGATAGATATTGAAAAATGTGCGGTAAGCCCGGAAAACCTGGCCGCGCTCCTCAACATGGTGGACAGGGAAATCATCAGCGGCAAGATTGCCAAAACCGTGTTTGCCGAGATGCTGGCAAGCGGCAGTGATGCTGAAACCGTTGTTAAGGAAAAGAATCTGCTCCAGGTCAGTGACACCGGGGAGCTGGAGGAAATGGTTCGGGAAATAGTTGCCGCCAACCCCGGCCAGGCTGCGCAGTACCGGGCAGGAAAGGTCAAAATGATAGGTTTTTTTGTCGGTCAGCTCATGCAGAAGACCGGGGGCCGGGCCAACCCCAAACTGGCCAACGAACTCTTTGCCAGGGAGTTAGCCGACTGAAGGAACATATTTCCGTATGAGGGGCGATGGACCGGGAATCATGGAAAAAAAAGGGAGAGGGGCACCGGCAGCGACTCCGGGAGAAATTTCTCTCCCTGGGCATTGACTCATTTTCCGATGACGAGATCCTCGAACTGCTCCTTACCTTTGGCACTCCCCGGATCGACTGCAAGGAACTCGCCCGGACCGCCCGCAAGAGGTTTGGCTCTTTGGCCGCGGTCCTCGACGCACCCCCTGGTGAACTGCAGTCCATCAAGGGATTGGGCCCGAAAAACATTTTTGCCCTTCACTTTATCCAGGGGGTTGCCCGCCGCTACCTGCGACACAGTGTTCAGGGAAAGAGATATGTCTCTTCCTCCCGGGAGGTGGCGGATTACCTGATTCATTCGTTGCGGGCGCGCAAGCGGGAGATCTTTATCGCCATTTTTCTTGATGCCGCCCATGGAATCATCGATGTTGAAACCATCACCGAGGGCACGATCACGGTGAATACCGTTTATCCGCGGGAACTGGTGCGCAAGGCCTTGAAGCATAACGCCGCCGCCCTGGTGGTTGCCCATAATCATCCTTCGGGCAGCCTCAACCCGTCCCGCCAGGATATTGATCTTACCAGGACCCTCTATCTCGCCTGCTCTTTTATGAATATCTCCCTGCTTGACCATCTGCTGATCGGCGCCTCGGATACGGTGTACAGTTTTGCCGACCACGGGATCATGGCTGATGTCAGAAATGCGTGCAACGGAGTCTTTGCTTCGGGCGGTGTTGGGGAAGCGAACAGGGGCTCCGATGAAGGGTGATCCGCCCGGACCGGGAGCGGCCGAGGCCCCGGCATCTGTTTATGTCCATATCCCGTTCTGCAAAAGCAAATGTCCCTACTGTTCTTTTGTGTCGGCGGCCGGCCAGACCGAAGAAGGGATAAGGCGTTATGGTCAAACCCTGCTGGTCCAGCTTGAAGAAATGGCTGCTCATCCCTGGACCAGGGAACGAAGATTTGCCTCCCTTTTTCTCGGGGGTGGGACCCCGACCATGCTCGAAACCGGCCATCTCACCGCTCTGTGCGAATCTTTTTTACATGGATATCCCCTGGCCGGGGAGGTGGAAATCAGCCTGGAGGCAAACCCCAACACCGTTTCCGGGGAGAGCTTGTCTGCTCTGCGTCAGGCCGGGTTTAACCGGTTGAGCATCGGAATCCAGTCCTTTTCCGACCACCTGTTGAAAACCCTTGGCCGCAGCCATTCCGCGGCCGATGGCCTCGATGCGGTGCATATGGCAAGAAGGGCCGGGTTTGACGCCATCAATCTTGATCTGATGTATGGCCTGCCCGGCCAGACCCCGGAGCTCT
>JBFHXP010000042.1:0-19135 GCA_041598875.1 Desulfobulbales bacterium | reverse complement strand
GCGCCATCACTGCCGTGGATAACCGGTCAGCCTATATCGGGCATCTGCTCCGTTATGTCGACCCCGGGGTTTTGCAGCCTCTGAAACTGGTGGTAAACGCCGGCAACGGGTGTGCCGGCCAGGTTATTGATATCCTTGAGCAGAAACTGCCCTTTACCTTCTTCAAGGTACAGCACGAAGCGGACGGCTCTTTTCCCCACGGGGTACCAAACCCCCTTCTTCCGGAGAACCGGGAGATAACCGCCAATGCGGTGCGCACCCATGGCGCTGACATGGGTATTGCCTGGGACGGGGACTTTGACCGCTGTTTTTTCTTTGACGAACAGGGCGATTTTATAGAAGGGTATTACCTTGTCGGCCTTCTTGCCCAGGCGATTCTTGCGAAGAGTCCCGGCGGAAAGATCATCCATGACCCCCGCCTGACCTGGAACACCCGGGAAATAGTAACTGCTTCCGGCGGGATACCGGTGATGTGCAAGACCGGTCACGCCTTTATCAAGGAGAGGATGCGCGCTGAAAACGCCGTGTATGGCGGAGAAATGTCGGCGCACCACTATTTTCGCGATTTTTCCTATTGCGATTCCGGGATGATTCCCTGGCTGCTGGTCTGTGAACTGGTCAGCGCCACCGGTCGGCGGTTATCCGCCATGGTCGCTGAGTATATTGAAAGATATCCGGTGAGCGGAGAGATCAACAGCACGGTCCGGGACCCGGACCAGGTGATTGGCGCCATTGAAAAAAAATATAGGGATCACGGGGAGCTGGACTATACCGATGGCCTGAGCCTGGAGGCGGAGGCGTATCGGTTCAATATCCGTAAATCAAATACCGAGCCGGTTTTGAGGCTCAATGTGGAGAGCCGGGGAGACCGGCCGCTGATGGAAAAAATAACCCGGGAACTGCTTGCAGAAATCAGGGCATAAAGACCTCTCCGCCATGGGGGACGGTCTTCATGCCCCGGTGTGCTCGCTTTCATCAAGGCTGATGGCGTCGTAAAAAGTCCGATCTACTGCGTTGTGGATTTTGTCCAGGCCCTCGACATACCATATGTATAGTCTCGGGACTGGTCAAAAACACCACGCCTTGTATATCGAACTTTTTGACTTAGCCATCTCGGTGCGGTGGTCGATTTTTTACGAGAGTATCAAGGTTATATCGCGTCAATCAGCGCATTAAAGGTGGCGCTTGGCCGCATCGCCCGGTCGGTCTTTTCAGGGTCCGGGAAGTAATAGCCGCCGATGTCCACCGGGCTGCCCTGGGCGGCCCGCAACTCATCGACTATTCTGGTTTCATTCTCGGCAAGCTCCCGGGCAAGCCGGGCAAACTTCTCCCGCAGTCCCTGGTCCCGGGTCTGGCCGGCCAGGGCCTCTGCCCAGTAGAGGGCAAGATAGAAATGACTGCCCCGGGTATCGAGTTCATGGACCTTGCGGGAGGGAGATTTCTCATTCTCAAGGTGTTTGCCGATGGCCTGATCCAGGGTCTCGGCAAGAAGGGCGGCGGTCCTGTTGCCATGGGTTGCGGCCAGGTGCTCGAAGGAGGGGACCAGGGCGCAGAACTCGCCCAAAGAGTCCCAGCGGAGATGGCCCTCTTTGAGAAACTGTTCAACGTGTTTGGGGGCCGATCCGCCGGCGCCTGTTTCAAAGAGCCCGCCGCCGTTCATCAGCGGCACGATGGAAAGCATTTTCGCGCTGGTGCCAAGCTCGAGAATGGGAAAGAGGTCGGTGAGGTAGTCACGCAGAACATTGCCGGTCACGGAAATAACGTCCTCGCCCTTTCTGACCATCTCCACTGAAAGGCGCATCGCCTCCACCGGAGGCAGGATGCGGATCTCGAGCCCGGTTGTGTCATGATCAGGCAGATATTTTTGTACCTTTGCGATAATCTCGGCATCGTGTCCGCGTTGTGTATCAAGCCAGAAAATCGCCGGCGCGGCGGTGGCCCTGGCCCGGTTGACGGCCAGCTTGACCCAGTCGCGGATCGGCGCATCCTTGGTCTGGCACGACCTGAAGATATCGCCTTCTTCAACCGGCTGCTCAAGCAGGATTTTTCCGGAGGAGTCAACCACCCGGATGATGCCGCTGGCAGGCGCCTCGAATGTCTTGTCGTGGGACCCGTACTCCTCGGCCTTCTGGGCCATCAGGCCGACATTGGAGACACTGCCCATGGTTGCCGGGTCAAAGGCGCCGTGCTCCTGGCAGTTGCGAACGATCTCCTGATACATGGTGGCGTAGCTGCGGTCCGGGACCATGGCGATGGTATCGTGGAGCTGGTCGTCAGCGCCCCACATCCTGCCGCCGTCGCGGATGACCACCGGCATGGAAGCATCAATGATCACGTTGTTGGGAACATGCAGGTTGGTGATCCCTTTCCGCGAATCAACCATGGCCAGTTCGCACTGTGACGTATAGAGCGCGGCGATGTCCGCCTCAATTTCCGCCCGCTGCTCTTCCGGCAGATTCCTGATCCGGCCGTAGAGATCCGCAAGGCCGTTGTTGACGTTGACCCCCAGTTCCTTGATGACCCGGCCATGTTTTGCAAATACGTCTTTGTAGAAAACGGAAACACAGTGGCCGAACATGATCGGGTCCGAGACCTTCATCATTGTCGCCTTGAGGTGCAGGGAGAGGAGAACCCCCTCCTTTTTCGCCGCCTTGATCTGTTCGGCATAGAAGGCCCGCAGGGCGCGAACATTCATTACCGATGTGTCAAGGATCTCCCCCTGCTGCAGGGAAATGCCCTCTTTGAGAGGGGTCAGGGCGCCGTTATCCGCTCTATGCTCGATTCTGACATCGCAGGGTCCTTCAATGGTCAGTGATTTTTCACTGCCATAGAAATCGCCCGCAGTCATGTGTGCTACCCGGGACCGTGATCCCTCGGGCCACTTCTTCATCATTTTATGGGGGTTCTTCCGGCCGAACTCCTTGACCGAGGCCGCGGCCCGCCGGTCGGAGTTGCCTTCCCGGAGCACCGGATTGACCGCGCTTCCCAGGACCTTGGCAAAACGCGCGCGCAGTGCCTTTTCCGCCTCGGTTTTCGGTTCCTCGGGAAAGTCGGGAATTGTATACCCCTTGGCCTGCAGTTCCTTGATCGCGTCAATTAACTGGGGGATCGAGGCACTGATGTTGGGCAGCTTGATGATGTTGGCCTCGGGCTGTTTGACGAGCCTGCCCAGCTCAGCCAGGTAGTCGGGGATCCGCAGCTCAGGGGGAACGCTCTCCGGGAAAGTGGCGATAATTCTGCCGGCAAGAGAGATGTCCATTGTTTCAACGGAAATACCGGATCCTTTTGCAAAGGCCCTGATGATGGGAAGCAGGGAGTATGTTGCCAGTGCCGGGGCCTCATCGATTTTGGTGTAAATAATTTTTTGGGTTGCCATGGTTGTTCCTTGGTTTTATTGCTGATATCAAGAGTTTTCTTAGACTTTATTTATCCTTGGGCCTCGGGCAGGCAAAAGACCGGGTCCGGGCATATGGGAGCAGAAGGTGGAAAATCATTAGCATATACCCCTTGGGATTGCAAACAGCATCTTGCCTGGAGTTGTGGCAATCCGTATACCAGCGGAGAGAGGCAGATGGGTAAAACCGGTTTCACACCCCTCTTTCGGGCAATACAGGAAGTCTGTTTCCCCTCATACTGCCTGGGGTGCGCCGTTTCTCTGGCCGGATGTGAGCCGCCGCTCTTCTGTTCTGCCTGCAGCGAGGAAATAGTTCTTATCCGCAAACCGCTCTGCCCCCTCTGCGGCCGGCCGTATTTCTCAAAGGCCGGGGATGACTCCCTGTGCGGGACCTGCCTCGATTCCAGTCGTTATTTCGACAGGGCGCGGGCGGTTGCCCTCTATCACGGCCCGCTGGTCAAGGCGATCCACGCCCTTAAATATTCGGGCAGCTACGCGGTCCTTCCCACATTTGCCGCCCTGTTTACTCTTTTTTCCACCCCCAGCCACGCCAGCCATGACCTGATCATTCCGGTCCCCCTCCATCCGCTGCGCCTGAAAGAACGCGGCTTCAACCAGTCTCTGCTGCTGGCCCGGTCATTTTTCCCGGGCCAGCGCAGGCGTATCGCCGTTGACCTTCTGCTCCGGCACCGGAACACGGTGCCGCAGACCGGGTTGACCGCCATTGCCAGGAGAAAAAATATCCGCGGCGCCTTTGCCGTCACGAAAAAGGAAAGGGTCAGCGGCCGCTCCGTCCTCCTGGTGGATGATGTCTACACCACCGGGACAACGGTTAATGAGTGCGCCAGGGTGCTCAAGTCCGCCGGGGCCCTTGGCGTGGAGGTCATGACCCTTGCCCGGGTGGATGGTTTAGGGTGATTTCCCTAGCGCGTCGGATTTTCCGGCTGGTTTTTCGGCGCTGTATTCCTTGGTTTAAAATGTTTCCGGATATCACATTGTGGTATGTCTTAATTCTGCGTGATTTTGCGGACGGCTCCCCTGGAAAAATTCTCTATGCGAAAGGCATATTTTGAGGAATCAGGAGAAATTTTGAGTAAAATGGAGATTGGTTGAGTTATGAGAATTCAGCACTCTGTTGATAACTTCTCAGCCCATCTCATAACGGTACAGTATTATAAAACAATTTCATTTTTCAAAAAAAGAGGCGGGTTTTCGAGGGATTAGAGAGCGGAAATTGTGAAATTACGACCTTATTCAACAGCGGATCTCTTGTTGAAAACCGCGAGAGTGAAGAGGGAAAATTTTTCCAAAATCGTCTTTGACAGAGAACGCAACTTTCACTAAAAAGTCATCACAAATGAGACGCGGAAAAATGTTTCATCTGGTCGTTGGACACTCAAGGATTTATTCATTACAGGAAATATTTTTTTTATGTGCACTCCGCACGGATTTGATCATCGTGAAATGCTGCCGGATCTGCTGTTCCGGAGGGTATCGATGACCCCTGCGTCGGTTGATCGTAATTTTTGGTTCAAGTTTACCTAAATTGGGGCTGTTATGCTTTGGGATAACGTTAGAAGGGAACTGAAGGAAAGTGTTTCAGAAACCATGTTCAACCTGTGGATAGACCCCTTGATCTGCAGCCAGACAGATGACTCCACCATGACATTGATCGGCCCGGATCGGTTTTTCTGCGCCTGGGTTTCGGAAAACTACCTTGATCTGATTAAAAAAACCGCTGCCGCGTGCAGTAATTCCGCTGTTACTGTCCAGCTGACCGCCTCTCCATCTCCCAAGCCGCAGGCCATGGAACAGCTTCGTCTGCCGACCATGCCGGAGATCAAACAGTGCGTCCGCTCACTTCATCCCCGGTTTACCTTTGATGAGTTCATGGTCGGTGAGAGCAATTCCCTGGCCCAGTCCGCCTGCCAGGCAATTGCCAAGGGAGACGACTCCCTGGGCTCCTATCTCTATATAAATGCCGGCACCGGTCTTGGCAAAAGCCATCTTACCCATGCGGTGGCCCATAATGTTCTCAGTATGTCACCGGGAACCAGGCTCCATTATCTCACTGCCCAGCAGTTCAGCGCCGAGATGGTCAGCGGTATAAAAACAAACTGCATGGATACCTTCAAGGAAAAGTACCACCGTCATTGCGACGTGTTGCTCCTCGAAGATGTGCACACCCTGAAGGGGAAAAACAAGACCCAGGAAGAACTGAACGAATTGCTGGATGTTTTACTCAAGGCGGGAAAAAGGATCATCCTGACCGGCGCCAATGCCCCCCGGGATCTGGCCAGTATTGACAGCGGCTTCCGGTCGCGGATGTCGGCCGGGCTTATCGCTACAATCAATCCTCCCGACGTGGCGACCAGGCGGAGGATTATCCGCCGTAAATCCATAAACTGCAACCTGCGGCTGGAAGAGGACCTGGTCGAGTACCTGGCCCAGCAGATTCGCGGCGACATCAGGCTGGTGGAGAGCGCGATTGTCGGCCTCAAGGCCAAGTGCACCCTGACCAGATCCACTCCCGACCTGAAGATGGTCCGGCAGATCGTTGAGGAAATTGTGGGCCGCGCCCAGGATTTTACCGCTGAAAACATCCGTGACTTCATGGCCGCGCAGTTCAAGATCAGCGTCAGCGACATGATCTCCAGATCCCGCAAGAAGTCCATCGCCTTCCCCCGCCAGGTCTCCATGTATCTGGCCCGGAAATACACCAATCAGGGGCTGGCGGAAATCGGCTCCGCGTTCAACCGCGATCATTCAACGGTTCTGCACTCCATAAAGGTGATTACCGAGGCCATGGCGAGAAACGGCAGTGTCCGCGGCCAGGTGGAGCTTCTTGCTGAAAAGATGAATAAATAGTTTTCATCCGGAAACGCCACTTTTTAAAAATCTCGGTAGTCGATCCGCAGAAGTATGTGCTCGCCGTACTCAGGTTCGCACAACACTAAAAATAAATATTTTTCACCGAGGCGGCTTCCTTCAGATGGGAGCCGCCCTTTTTTATCAGGGCCGCCAGATCCCGGGCGGTCTTGGTCATGTCATTGATTCCAATTCCCTCCCAGCCGAACCCCCCTATATAGAGGCCGGGCATTTTCCGCATCAGGTCCCGGCGCCAGGACTGGAGCCGGGGCGCGCCCATCTCAAGCTGGGGAATACCGCTTTCGGGGCGGAGTACCCGGGTAAAACAGGGCGGATCAGGAAGATCAAGGAGCTGCTTGAGGTCGGCATAACATTGGCTGACCAGTTCCTCGTCGTTCATCGCGAGCCGTTCAGGGTGGCGGCGGCCGCCAACCAGAACCTCGACCATGTGCCGCCCGAGGGGGGCCCTGCCGGGAAACATGTGGGTGGAAAAAAGGGCGCCAAGGGCAAAACGGTTCTCCTCCTCAGGGGCCAGATATCCGAAGCCAAAGGGGATTTTCGCGGTATCGGTGAATCCCATGACCACGTTGGCAATCCGGGCCTCGGCCAGGGGAGGGGCCCCGGGCTTGGGAAAACCAGAGGTGGAGAGAAGGGCCAGGGTCTGGTTCACCGACAGGGCCACTGCCACCGAGTGTCCGGTGAAACTCTCATTGCCGGTCACCACCTGCCAGGCACCCTTTTCCGTTACCTTGAGTTGGTTTGCCTCGGCGTCGTAGCGGATTTCCCTGTCTTCAGCCAGCACGTCCACCAGTCTGCCCATTCCCTCGGGAAAACTGATCATGGCCGGCAACTCCTTTTTTCCTTTAGTGTCCTTCTTTTTTTTCCGGCGTTTCCCGATAAACCCCCGGAGTACCGAGCCGTGTTCCATCTCCAGGCCCCGGATGCCGGGCAGGACCGCGTCTATGCAGAGCCGGTTGATATCCCCGGCATAGGTACCGGTGAAAACCGCATCGGCAAAGGGGAGTATCGCCGGGCCGAAACGGTGTTCTATCCAGCGACTGACCGTTTGTTCGCCAGCCAGAGGTTTTTTCCACAATTCTCCCAGGACCCGGAGCTTGGCGGAAAGGGGGAGAATCGAAGAGGCGATGATTCTGCCCGGACTCTGGGGAATCATCACCAGTTTGCCCCGCCTGCAGATGTAGCGGACAAAACTGCCCAGGGGAGCCCGCTGTGCCACCCGGTCCAGTCCGGTATCGGCAAGGATCTCCCGGCTGGCCTCTGAATTATCAAGAAAACCGTGGGCCCCCCACTCGGCAAGATACCCGTCCCGGCTGAATGTGCGGATGGCGCCTCCGGGCCGGAGACCCTTTTCCAGAAGAAGGATATCCGCCTCCGGGTTCAGCTTGCGATAGAAATGGGCCAGAGAGAGCCCGGACAGTCCGGCACCGACAATAATCAGATCGTATGTATGTTCCATATTCCTACCCCTGGAGGTGTGCGGTGAGATTTTCCGGAGTGCACGAAATTTCAACCCAGCCGCCATGGCCGATCATGCCGGGGTTAATAATTTCGGTTCTGCCGATCCGGTCCCTGCCCTTTGCCTCGTGGATATGGCCGGTGATGCAGAGATCGGGCTGCCTCTTTTCAATAAATGCTCGAACCGCCGGGCTGCCGGCGTGGGCCCCGTTGGCCAGGACGTCGGTTGTTGTGCCAAAGGGGGGGGCATGGGAGACGAGTATGGTGTACTGAGCCCCGGCCACCTGGGCGTAACCGGTCTCAAGCAGGCCGTCAAGCTCCTGCTCAGTGAATTCAATGGGGGTGTTGAAGGGTGTGATATTGGAGCCGCCCACCCCGAAGATGCCCACGGTGTTGATGATCTGCCCCCTGCCGTGCAGGGAGATCTTTTCCCCTTCCAGGAAATCAAGAACCTCCAGCTGATCCAGATTTCCCGGCAGAACCAGCAGCTGTCCACTGTACAGGCGAAGGGCGTCAATCACCTGCAGCGCATCCCCGCGCCCGCCGTAGTTGGTAAGGTCTCCTGTTACCACCACCAGGTCGGCCCGTTTGAGAGGTTCCACTGCACCAATGGCCTTGATGTCCATGTGGATGTCACCAAAGGAAACGATGTCCACGGCATACTCCTTTTCTAAAAAAAATTAGAGAGTTGTCTCCTGTATTGTTTCAATCTTGACAGGGTGGGGATGATGATTACATTACTTTCGGTCTTGAGCCGGCGCGCTCAAGACAGAGAGGCACAGAGTGGCAAGGTTTTTTTACGCATACCGAAAACTCGGAATTCATCCGGTTATTTTCCCACTCCTGGAGATCATTCTTGCCCAGATCCAGGGAAAAATCAACAGATGAACGTATGTCAACAGTGGTAAAAGCGAGTCCATTTCCAGATTTAAACCGTAAGGAGAGACGTATCCATGACTGCAGAAAACAGAGCAGCTGAAACCAGAGAATTCCAGGCCGAAGTCAAGAAGCTTCTCGATATCGTTATCCACTCCCTGTACACCAAACGGGAAATATTTGTCCGCGAACTCATTTCCAATGCCGCGGACGCGCTGGAAAAATACCGCCACCAGAGTCTTCTTGAGGAAGAAACCTTTGACAGCCATGTTCCCATGGAGATAAACCTCGAGGTCGATGCCACCAACCATACCCTTACCATTACCGATACCGGTATCGGAATGACCCGCGAGGAGCTGGACGCCAATCTCGGAACCATTGCCCATTCCGGGTCCAAGACCTTTTTTACCCAGCTCACCGAGGCGGCGAGAAAGGATGTCAGCCTTATCGGTCAGTTCGGGGTGGGTTTTTATTCGGCATTCATGGCCGGAAAAAAGGTCCGGGTCCTTTCCCGCTCCTACCGTCCCGATGCCGAGGGCCATGAGTGGTCTTCCGATGGCGAGGGCAGTTATACCATTGCCCCGGCCCCGGGAATCCGGCGCGGCACCAGGATCATCATCGAGCTGAAGGATGATGCCCATGAATTTGCCGACGCGGCAAGGATCAAGCGGATAGTTACCGAGTACTCCAACTTTGTCTCCTTTCCGATCAAGGTCGCCGGCGAGATGATAAACACGGTCCAGGCCCTGTGGACCAGAAACAAGGCGGAGATCAAAGATGAGGAGTATGCCGAGTTTTACAAGTTCATCGGCAATGCCTTTGATGATCCCTGGTACCGCCTTCACTTTACCGCCGATGCCCCCCTGGCGATCAATGCCCTGCTCTTTGTGCCCCAGGAGAATATCGAGATCATGGGTTTCGGCCGGACAACGGCCGGCGTCAACCTTTACTGCCAGAAGGTGCTTATCGAGCAGCACAGCGAGACCATTCTCCCGGAATGGCTCCGCTTTCTCAAAGGGGTGGTTGACAGCGAGGACCTCCCCCTGAATATCTCCCGCCAGGCCCTGCAGGACAGCTCCCTTGTTGCCAAGCTGAAAAAGGTTCTGACCAGAAAATTCCTGAAATTCCTTGAGGAGCAGGCAGCTGAGGATCCGGAAAAATATCTGAAGTTCTGGAATAATTTTGGCATTTACCTGAAAGAGGGCGCCACCTCTGACTATCTCTACCGTGATGAGATCGCCAGGCTTCTTCGTTTTGAGTCCTCAAAGTCGGAAAGCGGAAAACCGGTCTCCCTGAAGGAGTATGTCGAGCGGATGGGCGAGGGGCAGAAGGAGATATACTATATCAACGGCCCGAACCGGGCAGCCATAGAAACCGGGCCCTATGTGGAGGCCTTTGCCAAGCGGGAAATCGAGATCCTCTATACCCTTGAACCTATTGACGATTTTGTCATGAACCACCTGGTCGAGTTTGACGGCAGAAAGCTCGTTTCCGCCGACCGGTCGGATATCGAGCTCCCGCAAGGCGCGGCCGAGTCCGGAGAAGCTGAAAAATCCAGTGAAACGGCCATGGCCGAAGGGGATGTTTCCAGTCTTACCTCCTGGCTCAAGGAGACCCTGGGTGAACGGATAAAAGAGGTTGTTGTTTCCCGGAGACTGGTGGACAGCCCGGCCATGGTCGTCAATCCAGACCACTTCATGACCAGCACCATGGAGCGGGTGATGCAGGCGGCCAACCTCTCCCGGGGCAAGGAGGCGCCGGAAATCGGCGCCAAGAATCTCGAGATCAACACCGGCCATCCCCTGATCAGAAGCCTGGCCGGGCTCCGTGAGCGCGATCAGGCCATGGCCCAGAGCATTGCTGAACAGATTCTTGACAATGCGCTGATTCAGGCCGGGCTGGTGGTGGATTCCCGCAAGATGGTGGAGCGCAGCTACCGGATTCTCGAACGTCTTGCCCAGCCGCAATAAAGGACTTTCCGGATGGACACGAGATAATCTATTGAAAAAGGATGGTGATCGCGATATCCTTTCCTGCCTGCAAAATTGAATCACGGGAGGCGCGAACAGGCGCCTTCCGGTTCATTTTTCACTATTTTTCCGGGAGAATCCCCATGGCGCTACATATTCATCCAGGGCTGCGGACCACTGTTCTTGTCATTTTTGTCCTGGTCCTCTCCGGCTGCTCCCTCTTTTACCGTGAACCGGTTCGTCACCTGGTCTCCGACGCGGCGCTGATCGTTCCCGGCCAGGCGACAAAATCCGATGTGCTCGCCTATCTCGGCGAACCCGATGAGCGGCGGGCCGTTGAAAACGGCGAAGAGGTGTGGATCTACACGGACACAAAGAAGAGCACCCTGCGAAAGACCCCGTACATAGGCCCTAAGCTCGGGACGGAAAATTACGATATGGTAAACGTCAGTTTTTCCGGGGAAACGGTCTCCTCCTGCGTCTATCGACGATTTAACGAGGAGGAGATCGGGACGGAAAATGATGGTCCCGCGGAAGGCGAGAAAAAGGAGTGAGGTTCGAGAATACCTATGAAAAGGCCCGGGAACGGATGGTTCACGAACAACTCGTTCCCAGGAATATTCGCGATCCCAGGGTCCTGGCGGCGATGGGGCAGGTTCCCAGGCATCTTTTTGTCGAAGATGCCCTGCGGGCCCAGGCCTATGGCGACAATCCCCTGCCGATCGGCCGTGGCCAGACCATCTCCCAACCCTATATTGTCGCCCTGATGACCCAGACCCTGGGTCTTACCGGTTCCGAGAGGGTTCTTGAGATCGGCACCGGGTCGGGGTACCAGGCTGCGATCCTTTCCCGCCTCTGTGAAAAGGTCTATACCATCGAGCGGATCGAGCCCCTTCTCAGCCGTGCCCGTAAAACCTTTGACCAGCTCCATTACCTGAATATCCTCTCCCGTCTGGATGACGGCACAACCGGATGGCCGGACGCGAGCCCCTTTGACGCGATCATGGTCACCGCCGGCGGGCCCAAGGTCCCGGAACCGCTGGTCGCCCAGCTTGCCGATCCCGGCATCCTGGTCATTCCCGTGGGGGATCGGGCGATGCAGAATCTCTATGTGGTGAAAAAGGTTGACGGTACGGTCAGCCAATCGGTTATTGAAGCAGTGCGTTTTGTCGATCTTGTGGGGGCTCATGGTTGGAATGACTGAGGGAGAGGTGAAAAATCCCGGTGGCGGTGTGGGAGGTGCGGCAAAAAAAGGGTGGCTGCGCCGGCTCTATGACCAGTGCCTGGTGTGGATACAGACCCCCTACGGGGTGTGGGCGCTCTTTCTGATTGCCCTGGCCGAATCTTCCTTTTTCCCGATTCCGCCCGATGTCTTTCTCATTGCCCTGGCAATCGCCACCCCGAAAAAATCCTTCCGCTATGCAACGATCTGCGCCGTGGGTTCGGTTATTGGCGGCGGCCTGGGCTATGGTCTTGGCCTCGGGTTCATGGATACCATCGGGGTGCGAATTCTTGACTGGTATGGCTTGCACGAAAAGTATGAAGTGGTCCGGGAACTCTACCAGCAATACGATGCCCTGGCCGTGGGCGCTGCCGGTTTTACCCCGCTGCCCTATAAGCTCTTTACGATCACCGCCGGTGCCTTTCGCATCGATTTTACGACCTTTATGCTGGTTTCACTGCTCTCCCGTTCGGCCCGGTTTTTTCTGGTTGCAGCCTTTATCTACCGTTTCGGCGCCCCGGTCCGGACCTTTATCGAACGCTATTTCAACCTGCTTTCCATTCTCTTTTTCATCCTCCTGATCGGCGGTTTTCTCGCGATCAAATGGCTCCTCTGAGACGGGCCGCCATTTCTCTCACCCGGTGTATTGCCTCCTGCTGGTCAATCAGCTGGAACCGACGCCCTTCCATCACCACCTGGCCGTTGATGATCACGGTTTCCACATCCGCGCCCCTGGCCCCGTAGACCAGGAGGTCTTCACTGTACAATGGGGTGAGGTGCGGCTGGTCGAGGTCCAGCAGAATAAGGTCCGCCTTTTTCCCGGGCTGGACCGTGCCAAGGCTCTCCTCCATCCCCAGGACCCTGGCCCCGCCCCGGGTGGCGATATCGAGAAGGGTGCGGGCCGGCAGGACGGTGGGGTCCAGGGCATGGACCTTGTGGAGTTTGGCGGTGAGGTTCATTTCCTGGAATAAGTCCAGGGTGTTGTTGCTGGCGCAGCCGTCGGTGCCAAGGCCGACGGGGATCCGCAGATCGAGCATCTTCCGCACCTGGGCGACCCCTGAGGCGAGTTTCATGTTGCTGGCCGTGCAGAGCGCGACAGAGGCCCCGCTGGCGGCAAGGATTTCCCGGTCATGATCATCGAGCCAGACACAGTGGACGCAGACCGTGTCACAATCAAGGATCCCGAGATCGGCGAGATAGCGGACCGGCGACACCCCGTGTTCCAGGAGGCTCTGCTGCACCTCGTCCCGGGTCTCGGCCACGTGGATGAAAAAAAGCGCCTTTTTTTCCCGGGCCACCTCCTTGGCCGCAACCAGGGTTTTCGCGGAACAGACATAGGGGGAGTGGCAGAAGAGCGCCGGGGTGATCAGTTCATTTACGGTCTGCCAGCCATCAATGAATCGGCCGGCGTGCCGGACATTCTCGCCGGGGTCGGCAACTCCGGGGGCGGGAAAATCAACAATCCCCTGGGCCATCACCCCGCGAAGCCCGGTTTCGCAAAAGGCCCGGGCCGCCTCATCTTCATGGAAGTAGCCATCCGCCGCGCAGGTTATGCCGGCCCGGATCATCTCCTGGGCGGCCAGGCGCGAGCACCAGTAGACCATCTCCGGGGAGACGTGTTGCGCCTCTGCGGGAAAGATGTGTTCATGGAGCCAGGTCATGAGTGGCAGATCATCGGCAAGCCCCCGGAACAGGGTCATGGCCGCATGGGTATGGACATTGACCAGGCCGGGCATGAGAAGCCTGTTGCGGCCGTCTATGATTTTTTCGCAGTGAATTCCAGGGGGCAGGGCGGACATCGGGCCGGTTTCACTGATCAGGTTTCCCTGAATCCGGACAAAAGAATTTTTTTCCATCCCTTCCCGGCGGTCCGCCCGGGGGAGTATGGTCACGTTGATGATCAGGATATCGTCTTTGACAGCGGGGCAAGTCATGGTAGTATCATTGGTTCGTGGGTATTTCTGATAATTTTTGAATTGAAACACTACCATATCGGCAGTGGCGGCAACACCGTAATTTCCGCGGGCAGCTCGATTTCTCTTGTTCTGCTCAACCTTTTTGCTGGTGTTTGTTCATCGGTGACGGCTATAATCAATGTCCTTTTTCCGGATATGGCAAGAGGAAAAAGGGCAGCGGAAGCAGCAATAAAAGCGCGCTGGAGAGTGTGCAGGGTTTTCAGCGCAACAGGTGAGGATATTTTGGAGTTTTCCATGAACCGACAACATACTGAAAAAAGGCGACAGACCCTTTCCCTGGTCTTTTTTCTCATACCCTTGATGGTGTTGATTATGAACAGTAACGCCCCGGCCCGGGAACTGGCCCCGCATCTTTTCAAAAAGAAGTTACAGAACGGACTGACCACCATAGTCAAGGAAACCCCGGGCACCAAGGTCGCGACCGTGCAGATCTGGGTCAAGGCGGGCAGTGTCTATGAAGAGCCCCAGGAGGCGGGAATCACCCATGTCATCGAGCACATGATCTTCAAGGGAACCCCGACCCACGGCCCGGGCAAGCTGGCGGAAATGGTGGAGAGCGCCGGCGGCCGGATCAATGCCTATACCTCCTACGAGTATACGGTCTACCATGCGACCCTTTCCGCCCGCCACTGGGAAATGTCCCTCGAGGTGCTGACCGATGCGGTGCTCAACTCAACCTTTGACCCCGAGGAGCTGGAGCGGGAGAAAAAGGTGGTGCTGGAAGAGGTGGGGATGCGCAATGACCGCCCCGATATCCGCCTGTTTCAGGAACTCATGGCCGAGGCCTATCAGGTGCATCCGTACCGGCGGCCGGTGATCGGATCGGTGGAAACCATCTCCGCGATCACCCGCGATGATATTCTTTCCTATATGAACACCCATTATCATCCGGACAATTTTACGGTGGTCGTGGTCGGTGATGTCGAGGCCGGTGAGGTGGTCACGCGGGTCAATGAGTTGATGGGCAAATTGTCCCGGAGCGAAGGCAAGGCCCCGACGCTGCCGGCAGAGCCTGTGCGGGAAAGGCCCGCGTCTTTTACGGTGAAGGCGGATATCAACCAGCCGCAGATGGCGGTGGCCATTCCGATCAGCCGGTTCGCAAGCCCCGACACCCCGGTACTCGATGTATTGGCCCAGATCGTGGGCCAGGGCGAGGCCTCGCGCCTCTATCGGGTGCTGCGTGATGAAAAGCAGATGGTTTACAGTATCCATGGCTCGGCATTCACTCCCCATGACCCGGGGGTGTTCGAGGTGAGCGCGGTTGTTGACCGGGATAAAATGGTCTCCGCCCTGGAAGAGACCCTGGCCCAACTCTTCCGGCTCAAACATTTTCCAGTGACCGAAAAGGAGCTCGAGCGGGCAAAGCATAATCTGGAGAGTGATTTTGTCTTTAACCTGGAGCGGGTGGAGGGCCAGGCCCGGACCCTGGGCTCTTTTGAGTTTCTGGCCGGAGATCCGCGGGAGACGGAGTACCTGGCCAAGGTGCGGAACGTGACCGGCAAGGACATCATCCGGGTGGCGCGCAGCTATTTCCAGGCAAGTCAGGTCACCGCCGGTTTTCTGATTCCGGAAAAGGATGACTTTGCCCTTGAGCAGGGAGAGCTGGAAGCGCTCATTGCCCGGGCCGAGGCCTCGGCCATTCAGGACCACACCCTGGTCACCGACAGCTATCTCTCGGGAATGCACCGGTTCAAACTGGATAACGGCATCACCCTTCTGGTGCGCGAGGATCCCACCGTGCCCACGGTGGGCATCCGGGCGGTGTTTCCCGGCGGCCTTCGTTTTGAGACCCCGGCCACCAACGGTACCTTTGCCTTTGCAAGCGAATTGCTGGTCAAGGGCACCGAGACCATGAGCGCCCGGGAATTGGCCGTGGCCGTGGCGGACATGGCCGGCTCGCTTTCCGGGTTTAACGGCAAGAATACCTTTGGCCTGAAAGGGGATTTTCTTGCCCGGTTTACCGAGCCAGCCCTTGTTCTGATCCGCGACGTGCTCCGCACCCCCTTGTTTTCCGAGGAGGAGGCGGAAAAAATCCGGTCCGAGCTCCTTGCCCAACTCAAGCAGCAGGATGATTCGCTTACCGCCCTGGCATTCAAGGAGTTCAATTCCCTGCTGTTCAACAGCCATCCCTATGGGCTGAACTCCATTGGATCGGAGGCGGTTTTCCGGAGCAGCAGCGCCACCGGGCTCCGGGATTTCTACAGCCGCCACAGCCGGCCGGACCAGCTTGTTCTCGCGATTTCCGGCGCAGTGGAGGCGGAGGTTATCCTCGCAAAGGTGAAAGCCCTGTTCGGCGACTGGAAGGCGCCGGTGGAAGCCGGTTCGACAGGCGCCATTGCCGAGGGCCTCCTCCCCCCGGAGCCTCCGGCCGAGCCCAAGGTGGTCACCATCAACCGGGACAAGGAACAGGTCCACCTGATCATAGGTTTTGTCGGCACCACCCTGTCGAACCCCGACCGTTTCGGCCTCGAGCTTCTCGACACCATTCTTTCCGGCCAGAGCGGGCGGCTCTTTATCGAGCTCAGAGACAAGCAGAGCCTGGCCTACAGCCTCTCCTCCTTTTCCCTTCTCGGTCTAGATACCGGCGCCTTCGGAATCTATATCGGCACCAGCCCGGACAAGAGGGATCAGGCCCTGGCCGGTATCTGGGAAGAGCTCCGCCGGGTGCAGGAGGAAGAGGTCAGCCCGGAGGAACTTGAACGGGCAAAGAGTATCCTGATCAGCCAGTATGAGCTGGGCATGCAGACCCACAGCGCCCAGGCCCTTGATATGGCCTTAAACGAAACCTATGGGTTGGGCCAGGACTACGGCAACCGCTACATCGAGGAAATCACCAAGGTGGACCGGGCGCAGATTCTGGCTATTGCAAAGAGGTATATTCTTCCTGAAAGATATGTGATGGTCGAGGTGGGCGCTGCCTCCTCTGAAAAAAACACCCCTCAACCCTGGTAAGGAAAAGGTATGGATCTCTGTAACAAGAACATGATTGCGCCGTCGATTCTGTCGGCTGATTTTTCCCGGTTGGGTGATGAGATCAGGGCGGTGGCCGCTGCCGGCGCCGATGTCATCCACATCGACGTGATGGACGGCCATTTTGTGCCCAATATCACCATCGGCCCGCTGGTGGTCAAGGCGGCGCGCGCGGTCACCGACCTGCCCCTGGACGTCCACCTGATGATCAGTAACCCGGACCGGTATATTGAAGAGTTTGCCGCTGCCGGCGCCGACTGGATCACCGTCCATGTCGAGGTCTGCCATCATCTCCACCGGACCATTGCCACAATCCGTGAACTTGGGAAAAAGGCGGGTGCCGTGCTCAACCCGGCAACCCCGCTCAGCTCGCTTGATGTCATCCTGGATGATCTGGACCTGGTGATGCTGATGAGCGTCAATCCCGGTTTCGGGGGCCAGTCCTTTATTCCCTCGGCAGTGGACAAGATCAGGCAGCTCAAAAAGATGATCACCAAACGCGGTCTCTCCGTGGCCATTGAGGTCGACGGCGGGGTCTCCCCGGCAACCATCGCCGAGGTGGCGGGTGCCGGGGCCAATATCTTTGTGGCCGGCTCCGCGGTTTACAACCAGCCCGATTACGCTGCAGCGATAAAGACAATGCGTGATATCGCCGACAATGGCTGATTGCCACTGGAACACAGAATCATAACGTAAGCGAGCCAGGAGGGAGTTATGGGAGTGGATAAAAATCTCAACGACCTGCCCGCCTTCCAAACCCTGACGGAACGTGCCGCCACCCCCTTTGATCTGACCGGTCCCGATGCGGTCAACGGGGAACGGCTCGGCCGCTATGTCTGTCGCCAGGCGGGGCTTGAACTCCATTATGCCATGCAGCGGGTCGATGATCCGGTGCTCGATGCCCTGGAGCAGTTGGCTGTGCAGGGCAATGCGGTGACCCGGTTCATGGAGATGAAAGAGGGCGCGGTCATCAACCGGATCAAGGGGTTTGCCAGCGAGGAGCGCCAGGTGCTCCATACCGCGGGCCGCGATCTGTTCAGGAAAAATCCCTCTGCGCCCGAGGCCACTGCCCAGGCGAGAACCGAGCTGGACAAGTTGGAGATATTTCTCAAACAGCTTGATTCCGGGGAATGCGCCAATTTAAGGGGCCAGCCCTTTACCGATCTGGTCCATGTGGGCATCGGCGGCTCTGACCTGGGGCCCCGGGCGGTCTTTCTCGCCCTGGCCGCCTATCGTAAAAGCGGCCGCCGGGTCCACTTCATCTCCAATGTTGATCCCGATGATGCGGCCGCGGTTCTTCATGGTCTCGATCTTTCCCAGACCCTGGTCACCATTGTCTCCAAGAGCGGCACCACCCTGGAGACCCTGACCAATGAGGAACTGGTCCGGGCGGCGTACAAAGGGGCAGGCCTTGATCCGGGCAACCATTTCATCGCGGTCACCGGCCAGGGGAGCCCGATGGACAATCCGGCCCGCTATCTCCGCACCTTTTACATGTTTGACTATATCGGCGGCCGCTACAGCGCGACCTCCATGGTCGGCCTGGTGATGCTCGGCTTTGCCCTGGGCCATGATGCGGTGATGGAATTCCTCAGAGGCGCCCATGATATGGACATGGCGGCGGAGGAGCGGGAGGTGAAAAAAAACCTGCCCCTCCTGCTGGCAATGCTCGGCATCTGGAACCGCAACTTCCTAGGGCATGACACCCTGGCAATTCTCCCTTACAGCCAGGCATTGATCCGTTTTGCCGCCCATCTCCAGCAATGCGACATGGAGAGCAACGGCAAATCCGTGACCCAAAACGGGGAGTCTGTTTCCTATAAAACCGGCCCGATCCTCTGGGGTGAGCCGGGCACCAACGGCCAGCACGCCTTTTACCAGCTGATCCACCAGGGGACCACGGTGGTGCCGGTGGAGTTCATCGGCTTCCGCCGGAGCCAGTACGGCGAGGATCTGGTCATCCAGGGAACCAGCTCCCAGGAGAAACTCCTGGCCAATCTCATGGCCCAGTCCCTGGCCCTGGCCATTGGCCAGGAGAATGACAACCCCAATAAAAAATTCCCTGGAAACCGGCCCAGCTCGATGATCCTGGCCGACCGGCTGACCCCCTATACCATGGGCTCGCTTCTCGCCCTCTATGAGGCAAAGATCGTTTTTCAGGGCTTTATCTGGAACATCAACTCCTTTGATCAGGAAGGGGTGCAGCTGGGCAAGGTGCTTGCCACCCGGCTCCTTGCTCATTTCAGCGACCAGCGGGAGAAAAACCGGGGTGCGCCGGAGCGGGATCCCCTGGGCTGGGCACTGCTGAAAAACAGCAAGCTGGTTGGTGAAAATCAAGAACAGGGAAACCCCACATGAACGTACCGCTGCCGGGCAACCATAT
>JBFHXP010000041.1:0-20038 GCA_041598875.1 Desulfobulbales bacterium | reverse complement strand
TTCGCCCTGCTCGCACCTGCCCACAAGGATGTCCAGCTCCACCTCGACCTGACCCTGGACCGCACCTTCTTTCTCGACCCTGAGGCGATGAAACAGATAATCGTCAACATCGGTCTCAATGCCTATCAGGCAATGCCCACAGGTGGGAATCTGTCCGTGACAAGCAGACGACAGGGTTCCGCTGTGCAGCTCATCTTCGCCGACACCGGGCAAGGGATTGCCAGGGATGATCTGGCCAGGATATATGATCCTTTCTTCACAACCAAGGAGGTCGGCGAGGGAACCGGACTCGGACTGAGCGTAACATATTCCCTGATCCGTCATCTCGGCGGCACCATATCCGTGGAAAGTGAGGTGGGCAAAGGCAGCACCTTTACCATTACCATCCCCGAGAAAACCACCCGATAGGGCCTGCCTGGCCCGCTAAACCGGCAAAGGCCAATCATTCAGGCCAGGACTGCCGCCAGTGCTACCAAATGGTAACGACGGCAGCGGGCCGGCGCTACCATTTGGTAGCAAAAACACCCAACCCCAAACATAACAACCAGTTTTTTTTAAGAAAAAATTCAGGCACACCCTTTGCAATAAAAACCTGTGCACCACGGAAAACCGGTATCGTTGGAATGGATTCAGGGAAATACCAGTCAGCCGACATGAACCGCAAAAAAACATGGAAAGACACATGGCCTTGACGCGCCTGGCAAGGAGCAGGTAATTAACCCCATCCCTCCTCTTCCCGAAACCCCGGTCGCCCGCCCCCCCCCTCCCCGGCGGCCGACCATATCCCCGCTATGGAGGTTGGTTACCTGCTCCTTGCCCGGCGCGCATTCATGCCAAAACACACTCCTCCAAGGGCCCACCAGGCGCACACTCTCCCTGATGTTGTTTTTTTCAGGGCACCTGGTAGACTGTTTTCCGTATCCTGAAAAATCCCTGCCCCAGCAGGGTGTCTTGTTGCTTTCAAATTGCCCGTATCGTAAGTCAACGACTATCGACTGAAAGTCGATAGCTTGAGGCGCCATAGTTACAGAGGGACAGAGTGACAGAGAAAGTGAGACGTGAGATGTAAGACGAAATCTTTAAAAACTTTGCCACTCTGTGCCTTTGCCACTTTGTGCCTGAACAACGAACATACCACTAACTGAAAGCTGACCGTCTGAAGACGGTGGTTTCAACCTTGACGTGAGACTAATGAGCGTGCTCCATGCCAAGAATTCTGCTGGCCGAAGATGATGAGATTATGCGGGTCACCACCTATGATCAACTGGTCAAATGCGGCTGGGAAGTTGATCAGGCGGAAGACGGCAGGCAGGCCCTCGCCCTTGTGGAACAGAACCACTACCACCTGATTCTCACCGATATCCGCATGCCCAGGCTGGACGGCATCGCCCTTTTAAAGGAAGTCCTTCGGCTCTCTCCGGAAACCGCGGTGGTCCTGATGACCGCATTCGGCAGGGTGGAAGACGCGATTGCCTGCCTGAAAAATGGTGCTGCCGATTATGTCCTCAAGCCCTTTGACATGGATGATCTTATAATCCGGGTCAGGCGACTGATTGAGATGCAGCGGATAAAACTGCGCTGCACATCTCTGGAAGAACGGCTTGGCGCCCGACAGCGGATCATCGGCAGCTGTGCAACCACCCGCAACCTGCTTGACATGATAGCCCGGGTTGCGGCCACTGACTCCACGGTTCTTGTCACCGGAGAATCCGGCACCGGCAAGGAACTGGTGGCTGCGGCCATCCACTACGGAGGCCCCAGGGCGAAAGGCCCCTATATCCGGGTGAACTGCGCTGCAATCCCCGAAGGACTCATGGAGTCAGAACTGTTCGGGCATGAAAAGGGGTCTTTTACCGGCGCCGTGGGACGCAGGACCGGCAGATTCGAACAGGCGGATGGCGGCACCCTCCTGCTGGACGAGATTGGCGAGATGCCCATGGGTCTCCAGGCAAAACTCCTGCGGGTTCTTCAGGAACGGGAAATCGAACGGGTAGGCGGCACGCGAACCATCAAGATTGATGTGCGCATCATCTGCGCCACGGGCAAAAATCTCGCTCTTGAGGTCAGAAATGGCGTATTCCGCGAAGACCTGTTTTACCGGCTCCAGGTCATTCCGGTTGAGGTTCCTCCACTCCGCGCCCGCAAGGAAGACATTCCCGAACTGAGCAGGTATTTTCTTGATGAGTTTTCCGGTGATCTCAAGAGGACCCTGAAAATAACCGCCAACACCCTGCGGATCCTCATGGCCTACGATTATCCCGGAAATATCCGCGAACTGCGTAATATCCTGGAACGTGTTTCCGTTCTCGCATCCGGGCCGGTGATCGAGCCGTGGGACCTCCCCGCCGATCTGGTCGGCCAGGGAAACAGACAACGGGTTTTCCCGGGCGGGAGGCTGGCCGAAGTCCTGGCGCATGCGGAAAAAGAATGCCTGATGCAGGCCCTGGCGGCAAGCGGCGGCAACAGGACCGAGGCGGCAAAAAACCTGGGAATCAGCCGGAAAAACCTCTGGGAAAAATTAAAACTGCATAACATCTAAGACCCGGAAACTGTGGAGATCGGAACTCCCCGGACACTCATTAGTGTCCGTCCGGAAAGTCTGTATTTTCCGGATGGCTACATCTATCCGTTTTCAAACCGGAAACAGACAATTTTGAAAAAGATCAACTACCGAGATCTTTTAAAACTGGCGTTTCCGGATGAAAACCCTTTAGGACCTGACTGCTCCGCCCTCTCTGTTTGCCTCTAAGCCCCGCCAGGGCAGCGCCTTCCGGCAAACACCTGCTGTCCCTTCCGCCAGGTACTGTTTTTTCTTTATTCCAATCAATCAATTGGGTATATAAGAACTGATTCGCGCAGAACATTTCCAGAGATGTGCCAAAGACCATCAAGAAAACAGCTAAAGGGGAAGCAATGAAAAAAATCGCACTGGCCTGTTACCTGCTTTTCATGACCACCGGCTGCGGTGCCGCTGTTTTAGGCGGAGCGGCGGCGGGAGGGTACATGGTAGGCACCGATGAGAGGTCGGCGGGCTCCATGCTTGATGACTCAGCTATCACCACCAAGGTAAACCTTCGCCTGATTGAAGATGCAGCGGTCAAGGCCCGGCAGATCGACGTTGACACCCTGGAGGGTGTTGTCTATCTCACCGGGGTAGTGGCCAGCAAGTTTGAGGCGGACCGAGCCATAGACATAACCAGAACCGTCCCCGGCGTCCGCCAGGTGGTAAATAATCTGCAGATCGGATCGAAGACCATCAACCAGGCGATGTCTGACAAGCATCTCGGCGTCAAAATCAAGACGGCAATGGTCAGGGAGCCCGGGATTCAATCAATGAACGTGGATGTCGATGTCAACCGGGGGGTGGTGACCCTCACGGGAAAGGTCCATTCCCAGGCCCAGAAAAACCGGGTGATCGAGATTGCCCGGACGACCTACGGCACGGTCAAGGTGGTTGACAACATCACAGTGCTCTACCCCTGAGGGACGGAAAGATTCCCGGCACACACGATGCCCTCAGTTTCCAGCGGGTTTTAGTGAGGCGCTCCCGCCCTTCTTCTTGCGGCGCATGTTCAGCCACTGCCGGGCCTGCTCGGCAAAGACGTCATCTCCTTCGGCGATTTCCTGAAGATACTCAAGGGACAGCGGGCCGCCGATCTTGCCAAGCGCCTCAAGGGCAGCGGCAAGAATCACCGATCGCTCCTGTTCGCGGGTAATGGAAAAGAAATCAAAAAAGCCCTTTCTGCGGCCGGTGATCTGCTGGGCAACGGCGAGAATAGACTCTTCAATCTGTTTCGGGTCCCGGGGAGAGGCCATGATCCCCAATGCCTTGATAGTCATGGCCGCGAGCCGGTCATGGGACTCGGCCTCTTCCTGGTCATCGGGAGGGGCGCTCTGGATCATATCGAGAAGCCTGGCGATAGAACTCTGGGAGAGCGGCGAGATAAGATTAAGTGAGGAGATAACCCGCTGCCTGACCTTCTCATCCTTGTCATTTATCGCATTCATGAGGATCGGCTCGATATCCCTGGCCTTCAACTTGATGGCGGCGACCAGAGACTCCTCCCGCACCCGGGGATGGACGTGGTGCAGAAATTTCCGCACCCGGCCGAGATCCTGTTCCCGGTTTCCGACATGCCCCAGCACCAGAAGTGCGTTTCGGATCATGACCCACGACTGTTCAGGATCTTCCAGGATGGCAAGAACTCCGGAACGGGCGGCCTCGCCGATGGAGATCAGCACCTGAAGCACCTCACGCCGGGCCTCTCGCTCCTCGCAGTGAAGAAGGGCGGAGAGCAGCGTCGCAACTCCCGGTTCCCCTGTCAGCTCGAAAAGCTGAAGCACGGGCCGCCTGACCGCGGGTGGTTCCGCCAGTCCGGCGCCCAGAGATTCCATGACGTCCTGGAGAATGAAGCAGGCGGCGCTTGCCATGCCGGTGGCCTCCATGGCAATTTCTTCTGGAAGCGCGGCCGCGGCCCGGGAAATATCAAGAAGCACGGCCCAGAAGCGGTGCTCGACAAGAAGAGGCGCGGCCCGGCGAAACCCGCGGAGCAGAAGCGACACCTCTTCCGGATCGCGCGAACGGCGCAGATACTCGCAATACCGTGTCCCTTTCGCGGTAAGATCCGAGGCCATCAACCGGGAGTTGATCCGATACCGCACCTGCTGCGGCAGCTCGTCGAGCCGCATGATTTTGTGCTGGTGCAACTCCTCGAAGAATGCGCTCCCGGCAGCGCCCTGTTCGATCATCCGTTGCCCGAGGATACGAAGCACCCTCTTGATGCTTGCCATCTGGCCCTTTTTAACCCGCGCGGCATCGCGTTCTCCCCGGCCCCCTGCGGAGCCCCTGCCGAGTTCCTTCATCTCTTCAAGAATATGGCGCGAGGCCTCAGCCAGCATGTTCAATGGAAAGGAGGAGACAATGGTCCGCTCCATGTCCTCGGAGTCCAGGGCATCGATATTGCTGGCAATGATATAACAGTTGACCACCAGATCAGCCAGGAGCTTGGGATGTTTCAGAGGCCGGAGTATATCCTCGACAATCCGCACCTTCATCTCCTTGATCTCGGCATCGGTCTTGTCCTGATACAGAGGGAGCATCTTGATATCCTTGAACAGGCGGTGGATTGCGACCTGCACCCGCCAGGGAAGATTCTTGCCAAGCTGGAGCATGTCACTGCGGAACACCGCCGATACTTCGGTTATTCCGGCGGCGGCGAGCCGGCGGGAGAGGATTTCGTCCCGGCCGCTCTCCTCCTCGCCCTCCCCTTCCTGCGAGTGCATGATATCTACAAAGCTGTGGAAGTGGTCCCGGGTGATGCTTTTTTTCAGGGTCAGGCTGACCAGATTCTTGCGCTCGAAATAGTCGTGAATCTTCGGCATGAACAGCTCTGCCTGGCCTGCGCCGATAAGGCGGCGGACACTGACCGGCTCATCAAGGACGCCGATGATCGTAATATCCTGTTCCCCTCCCCCTTCGCTGAGGGTGAACATCATTTCCGGGGCCTGGCCCAGGGCATTATGGAATTCGGAAAAAAGGCCCTGCTTTGATTCTCTGTTCGCAGGATGGGAAGGGTCGTAATACCCGCTTCGCAGCATCGCCTTGGTCATGCTGATGAGAAAATCGGCCACCGGCCTGACCAGGGAGACCTCCGAGCTCGAAAGGTTCCTTCTCACCTGCTCCGGCAGGGGGGCGGGCGCGGGTTCGGGCTCTGCTTCATCAACGGCGAGAAGGGTCACCTCATCGTCATGGCGCAGCGCATCCCGGAGCCAGTCGAGAGAAATCTTTTCCTGCTGTTCGGCAGGGTTATCTACAGGCGTGGCTTCGTGAGCGGTAAGAAGCCTGGCCAGGATTTTTTCCGACCCCCTGATAAAGGCCACGATCATTCCCGGCTGACCTTCCGTCCTCCCGCCATGGCCGACCACAAGGCCATCGGCAACAAACTCTTCGGTGATGCCGGGAAGAAAAAAATGTATTGAGACCGGGGTATCAACCGGCAGGGGATTGCGGGTGGGCAGAAAGATCTTGCCCTGTCGCAGGGCAGGGGTGTCGCTCGCGAAACGCTCCCAGGAGGGATATCTGATGGTAATCTTCTGTTTCATGCATTCCTGTAAATTCTGCCGCCCGCAGCAATGCCGCCGGCACCTGTGCTTCCCGCACAACAGGGGACCCTGATCCGTTATACGCTGTTCCGGGGTTTTATGTCAAGTTTTCCTCTGATATCATAGAGAGTTACACCTTGACAGATCCCAGCGCCCTACAAATGCTTGACTGCAACGGCAAGGACGAATATCTTCCGTGCTCGTTTGCGATATATGGACACTACTTTTGTTTTCAGGAGATACCATGCTTGAATGGATTTTAACCGGCCTCAGCCTGGCCGGAACGTGGTTCAATATTCAGAAAAAGGTCACCGGCTGGGTTATCTGGTTCATCGCCAATATCGGATGGGTCGCCAGTTTCCTGCAAAAGAGCATGTGGGCCGAGGCATCCCTGTTCGGGGCCTATACGGTTCTGAGCATCTACGGGATGTATAAATGGATGCGTCCTTCGGAAAAAGCGGATGGCAAAAAGGACCCAAAACCATCTGAAACCTGACCGTCTGCTCGACAACTTGTGTGCATCGCTTCTTTTCTCTGGTATACTCATCAACCATAGTCACGGCAACGGCTCCTTCCCCCGAACGGGCGCAGCGGTTTTTTCTGTTCGAGTACGAGATGTTTTTCGGGGTAAAGAGGGTATCTTCAGTCAACAACTATCGACTGAAAGTCGATAGCGTGAGGCCTGGACAACAGACATGCCACTTGCTGAAAAATGACCGGGCGCTGGAGGAAACTACCTGAAGATTAACGGCCAAACGCCCTGAACGTATTGTTTCAATCAAACATGAACCCTGGCACGCTCTCAAGATTAATCATCATTGCACTGGCAGCGGTATTACTTCTTCCGGCATCGCTTATTTTTATCGTCAGGCCGGCGATGTATACCATGGTTGAACACAATGCCGAGAAAGAATCCGTCATTATCGCCAGGCACATGATTTCCATGGCAACCATGGACAATGATCATGGCGACGCCACGATTTCCATTGCCACCCTCTCTGCCCATGACTCCTTGATCCGCCCTGATTTCAATATCCTGAAAATCAAGCTCTACTCCCCCGGCGGGGAGGTCCTCTTTTCCTCGGCCCCCGGTGATATCGGCGTAAAAAGTACCCAGGAGTACTTCTGGAATACAGTTGCCCGCGGCAAGACCCATTCCGAGCTTGTCAAAAAAAATTCCCCCACTCCAGAAGATGAAATTGTCGAGGTGGACGTGGTCGCGACCTACGTCCCGATCATGGACAATGGCCGATTTCAAGGGGCATTAGAGGTCTACCTGGATATCACGGACAAGAAGGAAGAACTGGAAGAACTGATGACGAGAATCTATTTTTCCGTCATCCCCCTTGTGGCTGCCGCGTTTTTTGTCCTTGCCTTTTTCTGTCTCCGCCTCCAACGGACTCTGAAGTCCCAGGCGAACACCGAGGCCGCCCTTGCCGGGAGCGAGTTACGCTTCAGGGAGCTTTTTTCCCGCATGAACAGCGGCGTTGCCATCTTCCACCCCACCAACGATGGCCATGATTTCGAGTTTCTGGACTTTAACAGCGCGGCTGAAAAAATGGACAAGATCAGCCGCGCCGATGTGCTGGCCAGAACTCTCACTGAAATCTACCCGGAAACCAGGGAGAGCGGCCTGCTTGACGTGATCCGCCGGGTTCAGAAAACCGGGAAGGCGGAACATTACCCGAGTTACCGCTACCGGGGCGAGGATATCGAAAGCCTCCGCGACAACTCCATCTACAAACTCTCCACCGGTGAGGTGGTGATGATTTTTGATGATTTCGCCACCCGCGAGAATACCGGTCATTCCCTGCGGATCAATGTGGAAAAGCTGCGCAGGTCACTTTCCGGAACCATCAGCGCCATGGCCAGGATGGTTGAGACCAGAGATCCATTTACCGCCGGCCACCAGAGAAGAACCACCGACCTGGCCAGAAGAATCGGTCAGGAAATGGGGCTTCCCGCTGAAATGATCGAGGGTATCCGGATGGCAGCCTCGATTCACGATCTGGGCAAGCTCTCTGTCCCGGCCGAGATATTGAGCAAGCCGGGCGTTCTTTCCGACCTGGAGTATTCCCTGATAAAAGTCCATCCCCAGGCAGGCTATGATATCCTCAAGGAAATAGAATTCCCCTGGCCCATTGCCCAGATCGTTTTTCAGCATCATGAACGGCTTGACGGCTCAGGATATCCCCGCGGGCTGACCAGCAAGGATATTCTCCTTGAAGCCCGGGTGGTGGCGGTGGCGGATGTGGTGGAGGCGATGGCATCCCACCGTCCCTATCGGCCGGCTCGCAGGATAGAACAGGTGCTCGAGGAGATGACCCGCAGCAAGGGTATCCTTTTTGATGAGGCGGTGGTTGATGCCTGCATCCGGCTGTTTATCAACAATAACTATCAGTTCCCCACTCTCGACCCAGAGGTGATCAAGCCTTTTGAAATACTGTAATGAGAGCACAGTTAAAATGGCAACCCTTCAATAAGTGATAACTCCATCGGATCCCGTGATCACACTCCCTGTATTTACAACCACTGAAAAACTTGTTCTGGCCTCCGGCTCACCCCGGCGACAGGCATTTCTCACCGAATTGGGCCTTGAGTTCACGGTTTCGATCCCGGAAACAGAAGAGGTGCCCCTGGCCAATGAAAGGCCGGTAACCTTTGTCCGCCGGATGGCCGCGGAAAAGGCAATGACCGTGGCGGCAAGGGAGCGGGACGCCTGGATACTTGCCGCGGATACGATTGTGGTCCTGGACAACAAAATTCTCGGAAAGCCGGACTCCAGGGAGATGGCCGTCAGGATGCTCATGGAGCTGAGCGGCCGCAGCCATCATGTACTGACAGGATACTCCCTGCGGCACGACGGACTGGGGAAACAGCTGCGCCGGGTGGTGAGCACCGAGGTTTTTTTCACCCTTTTCTCAGAAGAGATCGCGGCGGCCTATGTTGCGAGCGGGGAACCGATGGACAAGGCGGGCGCTTACGGGATCCAGGGCAAAGGCGGGTTCCTGGTCGATCACCTCAACGGCTCCTGCAGTAATGTGGTCGGTCTGCCGCTGGCGGAAGTGGTGCGGGATCTTCTCCTGCACCGGGTTATCGCCCCGGCCTGAAACAGTTTTCATCCGGAAACGAATATACCCACCAGACCGGAACAAAGGACCATCCGGACAGAAACCGAACTGCGCCCTCAGCCGATAGCTGTTTCATTCTTCCAGGCGGCAAACGCCTGGAGCGCCCGTTTTGCATATTCCTCGCCCCGGAACTTTTTCGGGATTTTTTTTCCAGCCAATGGCGGGAAAAGGCCGAAATTGATATTTGAAGGCTGAAACCCCTTGGGATCGGTTGCCGTGAGGTGGCTGATCAGGGCGCCCAGCCCAGTTTCCGCCGGGGGGACGAGCGGATCTTCATTTCGCACCATGCGGGCGGCATTAATTCCAGCAAGAAGCCCCATGGCGGTTGACTCGACATAGCCCTCAACCCCGGAGAGCTGACCGGCGAGAAGGATGTCCGGCCTTTTTGCCGCCTGGAGCGTCGGCAGCAGGACTTCCGGGGCGCAGATAAATGTGTTGCGGTGGATGCTGCCCAGTCGGGCGAACTCCGCCTGTTCCATGCCGGGAATCATCCGGAATACCCGTTTCTGCTCGCCATGGGCGAGCTTGGTCTGGAATCCGACCATGTTATAGTATGTCCCTTCCCGGTTTTCACGGCGCAACTGGACAATGGCGTAGGCATCCCTGCCGGTCCGGGGATCGGGCAGGCCCACCGGTTTCATCGGCCCAAAGCGCGGGGTGTCGTCACCACGCTCGATCATGACCTCGATCGGCAGACAGCCTTCAAAATATTTTGTATCCTCAAAGGACTGAGGCGGCACCTTCCTTGCCTCCTTCATCGCCGTAATAAAGGCGAGGTACTGCTCCCGATTCATGGGGCAGTTGAGGTAATCTCCCGGCCCTTCCTCGTAACGCGAGGCCTCAAAGACAATGGAGCGGTCCAGGGAATCGACGTCAACAATCGGGGCAATGGCGTCATAAAAGGCAAGATGGTTGCGGCCGGTGATCGCCATCAGCGAGTCGGCCATGGAATCCGAGGTGAGCGGCCCGGTGGCAAGTATCGTCGGCCCGGATTGCGGATCCGGATCAGGAAGGGCGGGGACCTCATCGCGGACCAGGGTGATCAGTGGATGACCTTCAATCCGCTGGGTAATATAGGCGGCGAATTTATCTCGATCCACGGCCAGGGCCTTTCCGGCAGGGACAGAGGTGACGGCCGCGGCCTCCATGATCAGTGAATCAAGTTGCCGCATCTCTTCCTTGAGAAGACCGACTGCGGAATTCACGGCGTTGGAGCGCAGAGAGTTGGAGCAGACCAGTTCGGCGAGAAGCGGGGAGGAGTGGGCCGGGCTGAACTTGACCGGTTTCATTTCATGAAGCACGACCCGGCACTTCCGTTGCGCCGCCTGCCATGCCGCCTCGCATCCGGCAAGTCCCCCGCCGATGATTGTTATTTCCCCTGTATTTTCCATATTCCCCTGTTCAGTTGAAGGTCTGTGTATGTTCTCCACGATTTACACGGTGAATCATACCTGCACCCGGCGGATCCGGTCAAGGACAGCCTGGCCTCTTTGCGCGCTTCACCCGACAGACTGAAGATACACGCCGATCAGATTTCCTTTTGCTTGATCTCTGAACTTTGCTACCATCTCCCTGAAGACGCGCCGGGCGGAAGCCATTTATTTTCCTCCATACCCGCCGCACCCCGAGGAGATCGGAATTTTCAGATCGCCGGCAAAATCGCCCTTACCGCAAAACCACCATGTTGAAAAGAGAAACCCGGGAAGAAGTGACCATTGAAAAGATTGTCGCCGGCGGCCATGGCCTTGGCCGGGCCGCTGACGGCCAGGTGGTCCTTGTCCGTCACGTTCTGCCCGGAGAAAGGGTGCTGGTGGCGATCAGAGAGCGGAAAAAAGACTATCTTCTCGCTGATCCGGTTGCCATTGCCCACAAATCCCCGCTAAGGGTCATCCCACCCTGCCCGCTCTACACCCGTTGCGGGGGCTGTGATTTCCAGCATATTTCCCGTAAGGGCCAGCACCAGTACAAGATGGAGGTCTTTGCCGAAACCATCCGCCGGGGCGGTGCGCGGGTCCGGGGCCTCAATGATTCGGTTTTTCTGCCCCTGCTCGCCTCACCGGAACCGTTTGCGTACCGGCAACGGATCCGCCTCCACTGTGACGATCGGGGCCGCCTTGGTTTTCACCGTTTCCACTCCCATGAGGTAGAGCCGGTAAGCGCATGCCCCCTCGCCCGGCCGGAAATCAACTCGGTGCTGGGCTCGATCCGGCTGCACCGGGCTCTGGCGCCCCTTCTTGTCCAGACCTCGGCCCTTGAACTTCTTTTCAACCCGGACGGCCGGGAGGTCGTTGCCCTGTTTCATTTTTCCCGCAGGCCCCGACCAGCGGACATTAGCAACGCACTCTCCCTGCGGGAGGAAACCCCGGGCCTCGGGCGACTCTTTTTCATTATCAAGGGCCAGGGCATTTTTACCATCAATGGGGTGCGGGCGGAAAACGAGGAGCTGCTTCTCTCCTTTACCCTGCCTTGGATAAAAGAATTTCCCGGACCGACGCTCTCATGGGAGGCGGGCGGGTTCTGCCAGATAAATCTTGCCCAGAACGAGAACCTGATCCGGACTGTCATGGAATGGGCTGCTGAAGAGAGCCCTTCGGAACTCCTTGATCTCTTCTGCGGCATGGGGAATTTTTCCCTCCCCCTCTCCCGGATCGCCGGCCGGGTTCATGGAATCGACGGCCAGGGCGCCGCGATCCGCAGCGCAAAAAGAAACGCGAAAGCCGCGGGCCGGGACAACTGCACATTCTCCAAAAAACCGGTGGCAGAGGCGGTGCGGGAACTGATCGGACAGGGACGCGCCTTTCCCCTGGTCCTTATCGATCCGCCCCGCCAGGGCGCGCCGGATATCATCTCGCTTCTGCCAGCCCTTAAACCGCGGAGGATCATCATCGTTTCCTGTGATCCAGCCACCCTCGCCCGAGACCTCGACGGCCTGATGCTCAATGGGTTCACGGTTGAGCGGGTTCTAGCGGTGGACATGTTTCCCCAGACCCACCACCTGGAATCAGTCTCCCTGCTGACAGGGTAAGGCTCCATGGAAACCATTGACAGAACCATCTATTATTGATAGGTAGTTGGCAACTGGACAGAACCCTTTTTTTTCGTACCCCCTGGCGCTGCCAACCCGAAAAAAAATCTTTCATAACTCATTGTCATAGCGGTGATATCATGACAACATCCCAGAGCCAGAGTTGGCAACCCGGTGGCCTGCCGACCTTAATCGGCAGCCTGCCCGTAAAAGATCTTGCCCAGGCCCTTTCCCTGGTCTTCGGCCATACCCCTGAAATCCCGATATGGCCGCAGCTGCCCGGCTCGACCCGGGAGGGGATGCTCAACCAGTTTGTCGAGGGACTCCCCGGGGTTGTCGAGGAAGGGGAGCGCACCTATTTTTCAACCGCTGCCCCGGAATTCGCTGACCAGCAGCTTGCCTTTTACGAGGAGTTTCTCGCGGCCGCTGAGGACCCGGACGCCCTGCTCACTTCGCGCTTTCAGGTCAGCCGCAGCCGGGCCGCAGGCATATACGGGCTGGCGGAGAACCTGGCCGACAAGAAGAATGTAAAGGCGATCAAGGCCCAGGTTACCGGCCCATTCACCCAGCTGACCGGTATCCATGACCAGGAAAACCGCCTCGGGTATTATGATCCCACCATCCGCGACATGGTAGTCAAAGGGCTTGCCATGAAGGCTGCCTGGCAGGTATTGACCTTTAAAAAGGCGGCCCCCGGGGTGCCGGTGCTTCTCTTCATTGATGAACCGGCACTGGCCGGGCTGGGCTCCTCGGCCTTTATCAGCGTATCCATGGATGACATTGCCGGCGATCTCGCCGAGGTAATCGATGCGGTCAGGCAGGCGGGCGGTCTTTCCGGGGTCCATGTCTGCGCCAATACCGACTGGAATATCCTCCTCAACTCGACCATCGACATTATCAGCTTTGACGCCTATAATTATTTCGACCGCTTTGTTACCTGCCGTCAGGGAATTGATGGTTTTCTCGACCGGGGCGGGATCATTGCCTGGGGTATTGTCCCCACCGGCGAGCCGGCGGATATTGAAATGGAAAGCGCAGCCAGCCTGGTTGATCGCTGGGAGGAACAGGCGGCCCTGCTCGTTGATGCGAAGAGGGACAAGGCAGCGCTCTTGAAACAGACCCTGATCACCCCCAGTTGCGGCACTGGTTCCCTTTCCCTGCGCCTGGCAACCAAGGTCCTTGAACTTACCCGGGACGTATCTTCGCTTTTACGAGAAAAATATTTATAATATCATAACGTTGAACTGAAAACATTATCAAGGCGAATCAGAACAAAAGAACGATAGATACGGGATTGCAGCAGCGGAGAGGCAGGGAGATGCGCGGGAGCATGGTCGCCTCCCCGGGGCCCGACAAAACTGCCGATCGAACCTTTTGTGACGCCACCAAGGAAAGAATATGGACAACCTGAACCAGCTTCTCAAACAACGGCGCCAGAAGGCTGAAGAACTCCGGGGCATGAATGTTCCGCTCTACGGCAATGACTTCAAGCCCACCAACCGAATCATCGATATCGTTCCGCACGGCGAGCAGATCCGCACCGGCGAACCCAACGATGACGCGTTCACCTGCATGGTCGCCGGCCGGATCGTTGCCATGAGGAAATTCGGCAAGGCGTCATTTCTCCATATCCAGGATGAGTCCGGAAAAATCCAGATCTATGTTGCCCAGGATGTGGTTGGCCAGGAGGCGTATGCCCAGTTCAAAAAGTGGGATATCGGCGATATCGTCGGATTCCGGGGAAAACTCTTCAAGACCAAGACCGGCGAGTTGACGATCCTTGCCGACAGTGCCCGGCTGGTCACCAAGTCACTGCTCCCCCTGCCGGAAAAATTTCACGGGTTGACCGATGTCGAGATCCGCTACCGGCAACGGTACGTGGACCTCATTGTCAACACCCAGGTCCGGGAGACCTTCCGCAAACGGGTGGAAATAATCCGCCTGATCCGTGAGTATCTATCAAACCGGGGCTTTCTCGAGGTGGAAACGCCGATGATGCAGCCGGTTCCCGGCGGGGCCACGGCCCGGCCCTTTAAGACCTACCACAATGCCCTGGCCATGGATCTCTTTCTCCGGGTGGCGCCCGAGCTCTACCTCAAGAGGCTGCTGGTCGGCGGCTTTGAACGGGTCTTTGAGATCAACCGCAACTTTAGAAACGAAGGGCTCTCCACCCGGCACAACCCTGAATTCACCATGCTTGAGTTCTACCAGGCCTATGCCACATACCATGACATGATGGATCTCACCGAAGAGATGATTTCGTGGCTGGCCCAGGAGGTCTGCGGCTCCATGGAGATCACCTTCCAGGGAGAAACAATCAATCTGGCCCCGCCATGGAAACGTCTCACCATGGAGGAGTCTCTGGTTGAGATCGGCGGGATTGCCGCCGAGATACTGGCCGACGACGACCAGGTGATGGCCCTGGCCAGGGAAAAAGGCATCAAGCTCGAACCCACCGCCGGTCCGGGCAAGGCCAAGACCGAACTCTTTGAGCTGCTGGTGGAGGAAAAGCTGATCAACCCGACGTTTATTACCGCCTACCCCACCGAGGTCTCGCCCCTGGCCCGGAGAAACGAGAAGGACCCCACGATCACCGACCGCTTCGAGCTGTTTATCACCGGCCGGGAGATCGCCAATGCCTTCAGCGAATTGAATGACCCGATCGATCAGAAGGAACGCTTTCAAAAACAGATTGACGAAAGGGGCAAGGATGAGGAGATTCACCCGGTAATGGACGAAGATTTTGTCCGGGCCCTGGAATACGGGATGCCCCCGGCAGCGGGCGAAGGGATCGGTATCGACCGCCTGGTCATGCTGCTCACCGATTCCCCCTCTATCCGCGACGTGATTCTCTTTCCGCATTTAAAGGCGGAGAGCAAGTGATAGTGAGAGGAAAGACGTGAGACGTAAACATTTAACAACTCAAAATTAAGTTGCTGTAGCTTGCTGGCCTGCCAGCCTGCCCGCTTGCCAGCCAAATTCTGTTAATTACTTTTATGCGATACGAATGGTTTGTCAGTCTCAGATACCTCAAAGCCAGGCAGCGGCAGGGTTTCATCTCGCTCATCTCAGTGATCTCGGTCTCCGGGGTGGCAGTCGGGGTCATGGCCCTGATCGTGGTTTTGGCGGTGATGACCGGCTTTACCAAGGGACTGCGCGAAAAAATCCTCGGCATCAACTCCCATATCGTGGTCCAGCAGATTGCCGGGCCGATCAGTGACTACCAGGCCCTGACCGACACGGTGGCGCGGATTCCCGGAATAAAGGCCATCACCCCCTATATCTACACCCAGACCATGCTTACCAGTTGGGGCGAGGGCGGCACCGGGGCCGTGGTCCGGGGAATCAGCCCGGAAACCGCGGTGACCGTGCTGACCATCCGCGACCAGATGATTTCCGGCAGCCTCGCCGACCTGAACGGTACCGGCGGACTTCCCGGAATCGTCATCGGCAGTGAACTGGCCCGCCAGCTCCGGGTCACGGTGGAGGATAAAATCCGCCTCTTCTCTCCCAACGGGCCGCTTACTCCCATGGGGGTGATACCCCAGATCAAGACCTGCCGGGTGGTCGGGGTCTTTGAATCCGGAATGTATGAATATGATTCATCCCTGGCCTATGTCTCCCTGGCCACGGCCCAGGATTTTCTCGATATCGGCGATGAGATCCACGGCCTGGAACTCAATGTCCACGATATCTACAAGGCAGGGGAGATTGCCGCCCAGATCCAGGAGACCCTGGGGTTCGGCTATATCGCCCGGGACTGGATGTCGATGAACCTCAACCTCTTCTCCGCGCTCAAGCTGGAAAAAATCGGCATGTTTATCGCCCTGGCGCTGATCGTGCTGGTGGCCTCCTTTAACATCATCTCCACCCTGATCATGGTAGTGATGGAAAAGGGCAAGGAGATCGCAATCCTGAAATCCATGGGCGCCACCTCAAAGGGAATCCTGCGGATCTTTATCTACGAAGGGCTGGTCATCGGCGTGACTGGCACGTTTTTCGGATTAGTCGGCGGATTGACCCTGTGCGAGCTGCTCAGCCGGTATCAGTTCATCAAGCTGCCCAGCAACGTCTATCCCATGACCACCCTGCCGGTGGAGGTGCTCCCCCTGGATGTAACCCTGGTTGCGGTCTCCGCCGTTGTCATCACCCTGCTTGCCACCCTCTACCCTTCCTGGCAGGCGTCGCGAATCGATCCGGCGGTGGCCCTGCGCAATGAGTGATACACGAATGAACAGAGAGAAAAACGGATATGTTGCCCTCGGCCTGACCAAAAGTTATAGTGCCGGCTCCAACCGGATCGAGGTATTGAAAGGCGCAGACCTCACCCTGACCCGTGGCGAGATCGTCGGGGTTATCGGGGTCTCAGGCACCGGCAAGACAACCCTGCTCCATATCCTCGGCACCCTCGACCGGCCGGACAGCGGCTCGATCACCTATCATGGCGAGGATATCTTCAGAAAAAACGATTTTGAACTCTCCGCCTTCCGCAACAAGACCATCGGCTTTGTCTTTCAGTTCCATCACCTCTTGCCGGAGTTCACGGCCCTGGAAAACGTGACCATGCCGGGCCGGATCGCACGGATGCCCCTGGAACAGGTGGAGGCAGAGGCGATGGATGTGCTCAAGCGGGTGGGATTGATTGACCGGGTAAGCCACAAGGTTGGGATGCTGTCCGGCGGCGAGCAACAGCGGGTGGCCCTGGCCCGCGCCCTGGTGATGAAACCGGCCCTGCTGCTGGCCGATGAACCCACCGGCAACCTTGACACCAGGACCGGCCACAAGGTCTTTGAGCTTATCCGCGAGATGGGCCATCTCTACTCGCTCTCCACGGTCATGGTCACCCACAACCTGGAACTTGCCCGCAACATGGACCGCTGCCTGACCCTGGTGGAAGGAAAGCTGCAACCCTCCGAGGATCTTCACGCCTGATTCATTTTTCACAAACCGCGCGGATTGCCTTTTCCACTGCCCCGAACAGAAACTCGATTTCCGCAACCGTTACCGCCAGCGGCGGCAGTATCACAACAACATCGCCCAGGGGCCGGATAATGACCCCGTGCCGGCGCGCCTCCATGCAGACCCGGTGGCCGATGCGCCGGGCAAAGTCATAGGCCTCCCTGCTCTTCTTGTCGCGGACCAGCTCCACCCCGCCCATCAAACCCTTGAAGCGCGCGGAACCCACATGATCCAGATTGCTCAACCGGGTCATGCCGGCCTGGTATGCCTTTGCCTTTTTCCCGAAGACCTCTGGACTGAGGATCTTTTTCTCCGCAAACAGATCCAGAGAGGCAATGGCAGCGGCACAGGCCAGGGGATTACCGGTGTAGGTATGGCCGTGAAAAAATGTTTTCAACTCGGCAAATTCGCCGAGATAGGCGGAAAAGATCTCCTCCGTGGCCAGGGTTGCGGCCAGGGGCAGATAGCCGCCGGAGATCCCCTTGCCCAGGCACATCAGGTCCGGCGCGACATCCTCCCACTCGCTGGCAAACATCTTGCCGGTACGGCCGAATCCGACTGCCACCTCGTCGACAATGAGCAGGATGTCGTGTTTGCGGGTCAGATCCCGAAGAAATTTCAGATACCCTTCAGGATGGACGATCATCCCGGCCGCACCCTGGATGATGGGTTCCACCACCACGGCGCAGGCCACCTGGGAATGGGCCTCTATGATTTTCTCCGTGGCGTCGAAAAACCGTTTCCGCGCCTCTTCGTCACTGATATCGCCAAAGGGGTGACGATAGAGATGGGGGGTGGGAATGGTCTTGGTATTAAAAAGAAGCCCGCCGAACCGCTCGTGAAAAAGATCCATGCCGCCCAGGGACACCGCGCCGATGGTATCTCCATGATAGGCCTCGCCCATTTTCAAAAAAATCTTCCGTCGGGGATTGCCTTTAATCTGCCAATACTGATAGGCCATCTTCAGGGCAATCTCCACCGAGGTGGCGCCGGAATCGGAATAAAAGACCCGGGTAAGCCCTTCCGGGGCAAGGGCAACCAGCCTGCGGGCAAGCTCGATGCCGACCGGATGGGTCAGCCCGAGCATGGTGGAATGGGCCACCCGGTCCAACTGCTCGGCAATGGCCTCGTCAAGGGCTGGATGCTGGTGGCCATGCACATTGGCCCACAGGGATGATACACCATCGAGATATCTGTTGCCGGCCTCGTCCTCAAGCCAGCACCCCTCTGCCGAGGCAATGGACAACGGGGAGTGATCAAGAAACTCCTGCATCTGGGTAAAGGGATACCAGACCGGGTCCCTGGGAATTTTTTTTGCTGTAGCAGACATTATGGCAGTACTCCTCTCGGACTCAGGTCCTTTATGAATAGAATAAATCAGGGGAACCAGATGGTACGGCAGACGGAAATTCCTCTTCCGGCAATCCCCTTGACTCGCGGATCAAGTTGTGCTAAAAAGCTCTCTCCTTAGCACACAAGGGCCGTTAGCTCAACTGGCAGAGCACCTGACTCTTAATCAGTAGGTTGAAGGTTCGATTCCTTCACGGCCCACCAGGAATATAAAAGGGTTACGCGGATTGCGTAACCCTTTTTTTTTGTTGCTGCCCTCCAAAAAAAGTTTTACCCCCTGCCGCTTGACCATCACCGTGTAGAATCCCTGGAGAAGAATAAATTTCGTCAGTTAAAACACTTTAATTTAAAATCGTTACAATATTTAGGCCGTTCCGGTGGCGTTCATTTTTTTAGAAAAAGAAACAGGTGGGACACTATTTGTCCCAGGAATCGTGGTATGCTACATACACATTTATAGGACACAGGAGGTTGTCAATGCCCGCAGATAAAGTGATTCAGGCGCATTCAAGGTGCTTGGAAAAGGAGGAGTCAATGAAGTTGATGATGTTAGCGAGCACAAACCTCCTGCTATCATTTATATAGATGATCGGGCGGTTCAGTTTAATGGCAGGGGACACGCATAATGGATGATGATTTTGATGAACATGACGGATTGATTGATGAGGACCCTGCCCTTGACTATCTCCTCTATGAAGATATGGAACAAGATCAACAAAATAGTCAACGCAATGGAGGCTGCCTTGGAATTTATGCCTTCTTTTTGGTCCCTTTTACATCAGGTATATTCTGGTTTGGTATTTTTTAGCAGCAACTCGAGTTACACTCCCTCAACATGTTACTCATGCCACATCATTTCGTTTTGCTTCCTTGATACAACCCCCTCATTCCATCGATTGCCGCTTGTATTTCTTCAACCAACTTTACCGGTTTCAGTAATTTCGCCTCTTCACGCCAGGAAAGTATCCAACTCACAAGCTCCGCCTTGGAAGAGGCAGTAAACGAAAGAACGATTCTCCCCTTCCCCTTTTGGGTGATTTTCTGGTCCGGGCTCCACATCCGCTCGGCAACATACTTCGCTGCATAACCAGTAAACTCAACCTCGGCCTTAAAGCTCTTTTCCCTGATTATTCCAAATGTTTTATTAAATGATCTCTCAAAATCAAAGCTTTCCGGATAGGTGAAACTCCGGTCGGTCAGTTCGACTTTTTTGATCCTGTGGACAGCCAGGAGAGGATCAAAATCAGGTTCAACATATTTTTCCTTTGGTGCTCTGGCGAGCTTTGCATGGACATATATGGTGTCGTGGTGTGAAAATATCTTTATTGGCGAGATATAAAACGTCTTGGTCTTGTCCGATAAAATTGCCTTATAGGAGATCTGGCATATTTTTTTTAAATCCATCGCCGAGATCAGGTTCTGGATCGATTCCCGGTGGGGGTTATAGTCTATGCTGCCCGGTTTGAATGTG
>JBFHXP010000040.1:0-21034 GCA_041598875.1 Desulfobulbales bacterium | reverse complement strand
GGAAGGGCCCCGGAATCCTCGGCAGTATTGAAAAAGATCGGGGCAATAACCTTGCCGATGATCACCCCGGCGCGCCGCTTGTTGGGCACAGCCGGGATATCATCGCCAATATACCAGAGAACTGAGTTGATAGCCGATTTACGCGAAGAGCCGGTACCGAGCACATCGCCGACAAAGGCGACCTGATGCCCCGCCTCCCGCCAGGCGGCAAGCTCGACTATGCCGCCCGGAAAACGGGTCTTGCCCATGGCCAGGGCGTGCAACGGAATGTCGGGTCGGCTCCAGGCATCACCGGCCGGAGAGAAATCATCGGTATTTATCTCCCCCTCGACCTTGAAAACCTTAACGGTAATGGTATCTGGAACGCTCGGTCGCGAGGTGAACCACTGGGCATCCGCCCAGCTGCGCAGAACCATGCGGGCGGCCTCGCTGGTTTCAGCAAGGGCAGCAACCTCGTCAAAGGCATCATAGACAAGGGTGATGCCGGAAAGGGCGCTGGCAGCCGCAAGGGCCAATTCCTCATCCTTTAGAGCGCCGATAAGGGGGGCAACGTTATAGCCGCCGATCATGGTGCCGAGAATACCCACCGCCGCCAGTCGATCTATCAGGGGCGATGATACCTCGCGGCTGAGGATCCTGCCCAGAAACTCCGCCTTGACCCTGGCCGCATCATCGACTCCGGGAGGCACCCTTTCCCGAAAAAGATCGAGCAGAAGGTTCTCCTGCCCGGCCTTGGGCGCAGCCAGCAGCTGGCAAAGGGATGCGACCTGCTCCGCTGTTAATGGCAGGGGGGGGATTCCCTGCTTTTTCCGTTCCTGTTCATGCATTTGGTACGCTTCAATCATTGCCTGCTGCTCCTTGCTTTGTCACTCTGGGTGTTTCAGATGCTATTCATTAAACTGTGAAGATGTCGGTTTTGCGAAAAATCTTGGGGCTCAGGGAACCTGCCGGAAAATTCATGGATTGGGATTCTGCCGCTGGCGGACAATCTCGAAAAGAGAAACCGCGGCAGCAACCGAGCTGTTCAGCGAATCAAGCCCGCCCTGCATGGGAATGGTTACGAGATGGTCGCACTGTTCACGGACCAGCGGCCGGATTCCCTTGCCCTCGCTGCCGACAACCAGACAGACCGGCCCGGTGAAATCGGTCGCAAAAATGGAAGAAGGCGCGTCCTTGACCGTGCCGAAGACCCAGACCCCGTGTTCTTTCAGTTCCTTCAAGGCCTCGGAGAGATTGGTGACCCGGCAGATATCCATCCGGGCGACCGCGCCGGCAGAGACCTTGGCCACGGTGCCGCTCAGGGGGGCGGAACGGTCCTTGGTGATAATCACCCCGTGAACCCCGGCGGCAAGAGCAGTCCGGATAATGGCCCCCAGATTATGGGGATCCTGAATGGTGTCCAGGGCAAGAAGGAACGGGGGCACGGCGAGAGATCCGAGACGGGTGATAAGCCCATCCAGGGAAAGCAGGGAAAAGGGAAGAACCTTGGCCGTAACACCTTGATTTCGCTGCTCATCCCCCTCACCGGAACCGGATTTTCCCGGCCTGCCAAGATCCTGCTTCACCTTGACTCCGGCAGCCCTGGCAAGGGAGATAATCTCCAGAAGCTTGCCAACGGGTTTGGGGTGGTGAATCATCACCTCGCTCACCTGCCGGGGCGCGGTACGCAGTATTTCGAGCACCGGATGGAGCCCCCAGAGAAGCTCGTACCCCTCTTCTTTCTCCTCAGAATCTGAATGGGGGATGGGGCGAAAACTGGATTGATCTCTTTTCCTAGCCATAATTTTCCGTCAACTCGGAGTGGATGTTCATTGTGTAACAGGCCCGATTTCCAAGGAAAGGGGTTTGCCGCTGGCGTCACGATGTTTCCGGCACCTTCGGGCGACAATCACCGAACGCAGGGTATCTGCGGCGGTTGTGACATCATCGTTTACAATAACATAGTCGTAGCGGCCCATGGCCTGCATTTCCCGCTCAGCGTTTCGTGTCCGGACGGCGATAGTCTCAGCGGAATCAGTGCCTCTTCCCGAGAGTCTTCTCCGCAGCTCGGCCAGGGAAGGCGGGGCGATGAAAATCGACTGGCATCCCGGCACCCGCGACCGTACCTGATCCGCTCCCTGCACATCAATATCAAGGATGACATCAATTCCCTGCCCGCGATGGACCTCCACCGCCTGCCTGCTTGTTCCGTACCAGTTGCCGTGCACCTCGGCCCATTCAAGAAATTCTTCACGGTCGCGCATGCGCAAAAAAGAATCGCGGTCAACAAAATGATAGTCAACGCCGTCGGTCTCACCGGCGCGGGGCGCCCTGGTGGTGTGGGAGATGGAAAAGACCAGCCCCGGCAGGACGCGCATCACCTCTTTTAACAGGGTCGTCTTTCCAGCCCCGGATGGCGCGGAGAGTATGAACAGTTCACCGTGCATCAGCCCGGTCCCCCTCTTCGTCCTCAAACTGCTGAGAGATTATCGCCGGCATGAAGCGCTGGGTAAGCGTCTCCCTCTGCACCGATGAAAGTATCACATGATTACTGTCAAGGATGATGATTGACCTGGTTCTCCGCCCCTCGGTAACATCAATCAGCCTTCCGTTTTTCTTTGCCTCATCCTTGAGTTTGCGCATAGGCGAAGAACCGGGAGAGACAATGGCCAGGATTCTCCTGGCGACCACCGTGTTCCCGAACCCCACATTAATCATTCTGCCGTCCATATATTCACCCGTGATTATTCAAGATTCTGGATCTGCTCGCGCATCTTTTCCAGTTCATTCTTCAGGTCAACAATACGATGCGCCACTGCGGCATCGCTGATTTTTGAGGCCATGGTGTTTATCTCGCGCAGAAATTCCTGGACCAGGAAATCAAGTCTCCGCCCCACAGGCTCGCCACTGTCCAAAATTGACTCGAACTGGCTTATATGGCTGCGAATTCGCACCAACTCCTCGGTGATATCCGACTTATCAACCAGAATTGCCGCCTCCTGGGCGAGGCGAACCGGATCAATCCCGGCATTGCTGAGAATGGTGTCCAGGCGGGCAAGAAGGCTCTCCTGGCGCTTCCGGTTGACATCGGGAACCGCGCTCTCCACCTCAGCAATAATCGTGGTAAAGCCTGCAAGCCGTTCAACAAGATCTCTTTTCAGCGACTGGCCCTCATTTTCCCGCATCGCCAGTCCGTTCTCCAGGGCGGCGACCAGGGCCTCGCGGATGTCAGGCCAGAGTTCCTCCAGGTCTTCCTGGATCACATCATCAGTCGCCGGAACGATCACATCACGAAACGAGGCAACCATGGCAAGGTCCGCATCTCCCGCCACCCCGAGCTCATCGCGAAGCTGCTGCAGGCACCGGTAATACTCCCCGGCCAGGGGAATATTGGCCTGCAACCGCACCCCGTCCGCCCCGGCGCCGGAAACACCCAGCACCAGATCTATGTGGCCCCGGCCATGATAGGCGCCGATTTCCGTCTTGATCTTTTCTTCGAGCTGCGCGTATTTCCATGGTATCTTAGATTTAATATCCAAATATCGATGATTCACTGAACGGATCTCAACTACCCAGGACCTGCCGGATCCGGTCTTTTCACCCCGGCCGAACCCGGTCATGCTCAACGGTCTCTTCATGCGATCTGCCTCATTGGTATCCTTCCGGAAATTTACATGCTCCGGATGGGTATATCCACCCGCTTCCCGGATGAAAACTCATGAACTGCTCCACCCGAGTTCGTGTATATGCACCACAAAAAAACCTTTGTTGCGCTGAAAAAACTCCCTGTCTCCGGAGAGACTACAAATTCACTAAGGACATACACCAAGCAGAGGACTTTTACAACCAAACAAACCCTTCAACCCCACACAGTCAACGGTTTTCCTCTCCATTCTTAAAACGGTTTTAGCAGCCAGAACCTTTGTCCGGTGATCATGCACATGAAATCTTACAGATGCCGCGGAGCATGTCTGCCCAGAAGAAAGAGAAGAGGTCCAGGGAACCGGGCCAGGGCACAGTCCTTACAAAATATTCATTTTGACATATCCGTGAATAATAACTATCTTTATGCTGAAATTATTAAAAAAATCCATTCATTATAAATCGACCAGGCCCCGAAGAACATGGACTGCCCCAACTGTACCAACCAATGCCCCCACAGCGACCACGCCGCCCCTGAGCAGAAAAAAAGAAACCTGGTTCTGGTCGGCAACATGAACGTGGGGAAATCGAGCCTTTTCCGCCGACTCTGCCGGGATATCACCACTGTTCAATTCCCCGGAACCTCGGTTATCATCAAACGTGGTCTTCTCCAAGGGACATCCTCCACTCTCTATCTGACCCCCGGCATCTGTTCGCTCTTTTCCAGTGATGAAGATGAAAGCGTATCGCGGAATATCCTGCTGCCGATATCCGACCTCCCGCCGGCGGATGGCATTATACTGGTAGCCGATGCCAAGAATATAAAACGCTCCATGGCCATTGCCTACCAGTACGCCGAATACGGCATCCCCATGCTGCTGGCAGTCAACATGATCGATGAGGCCTCCTCCCGGGGAATCCGAATCGACTACGCGCGGCTGAACGCCCACCTCAACATCACGACCTGCAAGACAATTGCCAAGGAGGGCATAGGGATCACCGCCCTGCTGGGAAAAATCGAATCCATGACCAGGCCGATCCCTCAGATCACCTATCCTGATTGGATTGAGTCCTTTCTCGTTAAAATCACGGAACTGCTCCCTGGGAGCGCGGTTTCCCCGAGGGCGATCGGCCTTCTGCTTCTGGCGCAAGACCAGGGGGTAGAGGCATATATCAGGAGATGCCATGGAGAAGATCTGCTCGCGTCTATTCTCAAACTGACCCGGTCAAGCCGGCAGACCGATGCCGAGACGTTCAGAATTCTGGTCGGCAACCTCTATAACCTCAAAGCTGAACAGGCGGCCAGGGAAATCCTGGAAGTGGAACCACCCACCCGGAACCCTTTCCTTGTTACACTGGGGGATTGGTGCACCCAGCTGCGAACCGGCATTCCCATCGCCATCGCCATGATTGCCGCCATGTACCTCTTTGTTGGCAGTTTTGCCGCGACCTTTGTCGTTGACACCATAAACTCGACGATTTTCGAAGGTTTTCTTATCCCTGTTTCTGAAAAACTCGTCAACCCGATACCCATCCCCTTTATCCGGGACATGATAATTGATTCTGATTTCGGGATCCTCCCCACAGGTGTCTTTCTTGCGCTTGGCCTGGTTCTTCCGGTCTTCTTCTGCTTTTATATCGCCTTCGGTTTTCTTCAGGATTCCGGGTACCTGCCGCGGCTGTCCATTCTTCTTGACAAGATCATGCAGCAGATGGGATTAAACGGCAAAGGGGTCATCCCGCTGGTCATGGGATTTTCATGCGTCACCATGGCCATTCTCACCACCCGGATTCTGGGCTCTGAAAAGGAAAAGAATATTGCCACCTTTCTCCTGCTCCTGGGGATGCCGTGCGCGCCTCTTATTGCCGTAATGTTCATCATCCTCGGCCGGATGCCCCTTTCCGCCTCTCTGGCCGTCTTCGGCATCATCGGAGCCCAGATTTTCATAGTGGGCTATGTTCTGAACAAGATCCTGCCCGGCGCCAAATCCCCTTTTCTCATGGAAATCCCACCCCTCAGGGTACCCAAATTTTCCAGGGTGGTGGGGATGGCGACCCGCAAGACCCTTTTCTTCATGAAAGAGGCGGTTCCGGTGTTCATTCTTGCATCCATGATGGTTTTCGTTTTTCAGAGACTGGGCGGCCTCGATATCCTGGAACAGATGACCAGGCCGCTGATTACCACCATGATGGGGCTTCCGGAAAAAAGTGTTCAGGTGTTCATCAAAACTCTGATCCGGCGGGAAAGCGGGGCCACGGAACTCGAACACCTGCGTGAGGTCTATACCAACCGGCAACTGGTGGTCAATCTTCTGGTCATGACCTTTCTTACTCCATGCATGAACGCGATATTTGTTCTTATCAAGGAACGGGGGCTGCGAACCGCGGGCGTAATTGTGGGATCGGTTCTTGTGTATGCGATTATCATAGGTACCCTTGTCAACCATTCCTGCCGGATTCTGGGAATTACCTTTGCGGGTTAGTATCGTCGAGCGTATAAAGATCCGACCCGGAAGGGGGAGGCTTTGCGGCCGCACCCACTTACAGAGTATACTTTTTTTGCGCGCTCAGCCTCTGTATACTTTTGTGCCTGGACAACGAACATACCGCCGGCTGAAAGCTGACTGACTGAAGACGGTGGTTTTAAACTTGACGCGGGACTGACACTTCCCCAACACAAATAATCCAGGGAGCATCGACTGTAATGCTGCAAGAACAAATAGAAGAAATTCTGGAGGCAATCTGGGTGTGCAATGAGTATGGCAAATCGGACATTGGATCGCTGAAGAAAAGGTGCCCGATAGATATCACAGAGCAGGACCTTGCCGAACTTAAAAAGAAGAACCTGATCACCACCGACAGTTCGGAAAACATTCTCCTGACAGCCACCGGTGAGGAGACGGCCGAGGTGATTATCCGAAGGCACCGGCTGGCTGAAGTCCTGGTCACCAGTATCCTCCAGCTGAAAAAGGCGGACATGGAAGAGGTTGCCTGCCGGGTGGAACACAGCCTGCAACCCGAGGTTGAAGAGGCGATCTGCACCCTTCTCGGCCACCCGGAAATCTGTCCGGACGGCAAACCGATCCCCCGTGGCCGTTGCTGCTCAAGAGGGCTCAAGGTGGTGGACAGGGCAGTCGTTCCCCTCTCGGAACTGAAGGCCGGTGAAAACGGCAAAATCACCTACATCAAGCCCATTTCCCATTCCAATTTCCACAAACTCATCTCTTTCGGCCTTCACCCCGGGGTCATACTGAAGGTGCATCGCAAAAGCCCGACCCTGTGCATCAAGTTCGAAAACACCGAATTGGCACTGGCAGATGAGATCGCCGAGAACATCTTTGTCTGGCGTTTACCTCGGGAAAACAATTCATTTTAAATTATGGGACCTTGCCCTTGCCCCTGCCCCAGCTCGATGTACGCCAGAAAAATGGGGGGAGCCCACTGCGGACTCCCCCCATTTTATATTTCCGGACCTGTCGGCAAACCATGCTGGTTCGCGCCAGGATATGTTATTTCTTCTTGGCCAGGCTGGCCTCAAGGGCCTTTGCGACCTCTTCGCTGATGTCAAGGGAATCGTCACCGTAGAGCAGTCCGCTGGTCGACTCAAGCCCGGAACGGGTCTTGTCGAGAATCAAGGTGTAGCCATTTTTTTTGCCCAATTCGGCAAACACCTGATGCAGCTCCTTCAGGATAGGTGCCATAACGTCTTTTTCAAGCTTCTGGAGATCAAGTTTCGCATCCTGCTGAGCCATCTGGAAATCACGTGCCTTTTTCTGCAGTTCCAGCTCCTTCTCCTCTATCTTATCCTTGCTCCAGACCGTATTCTTGGTCTCGATCTCACCTTTCAGGGTCTCGAGCTCCTTCTGCATCTTCTGGAATTTTTCCTGAAATTCTGCAATTTTTCCGGTCAGGGTATCACGCGCGGCACGGGCGCCTGAGGTTTTCTCAAGTATCACCTGCATATTGACCGTTGCGATCTTAACAGCTTTGTCGGCAGCGGCGGCACTGTTGCCGGCAAGATTCTGCAGTCCGAAAAAAGCGACCAAAACCAGAAAAGTAAACCAACTCATCTTTTTCATCATCACAACTCCTTAATGAATTTCATCTATGGGTGCGAACAACACAAAAAAACCGGGATGGAGAAACTGATAACCTTAGTCTCCCTCCCGGTTGTTTGCCAGCAGATTTTTCAAAAACAGGCGGGTCTGCGATTACCTCGTTGTTTTTTTTGCCGGCTTCTTGCTAGAAAATCAAGTCAAAAGCCTATCGGGTGATGACAAAATCATCACGACGATTCTGGGCCCATGACATCTCGTCATGACCGAAGAGCAGAGGCTTTTCCTCACCAAAGCTGATGGTTGTCAAGCGATTGGCATCCACACCAAGGTTGACAAGATACTTCTTGGCGGCAAGCGCACGGCGCTCACCAAGGGCCATGTTGTACTCGTTGGTGCCACGCTCGTCACAGTTTCCTTCGATTACGATGGAAACGCCAGTGGTCCGCTGAAGATACTCAGCATTCTTTTCAATTCTGGAAACCTGATCAGCACGGATGTCAGACTTGTCAAAATCAAAGTAGACCGGCAGCAAGGGAGCTGAGGTCCGTCCTTCGGAGAAGGGTCCACCATCTTTGCCGGCATCGGCAAATGCACCGCTGCGTGAAGAGTCAAGGGACTCTGCCGCAGGAGCCATTCCAGCGCCACCTTCTCCAGCCGAAGTAGCAGCCCCGGCACCGGCGTCGGAAGCCACAGGTTTTTTCGCACATCCGGCCGCACCAAATCCAACAGAAACCGCCAACAAAGCTACCAACAGATAACGACTCAACTTCTTCATCTCTTTCCTCCCGGGATCCATTACGATTCCCTAAAAAAATCTTGTAAATTGCCAAAAAAAAGTTTAGACGAACATGCTAGATAAATATATCCCCCATAAATTTAGGTGCTAATATAAAGAAAAGCGTCTGAAATTTCAATACCTTTTTAACAACATTTTGCGATTTCATACATTATTTTTTTTGCTATAATGTAATGATGGTTTTACCCGCAAACAGACTCCAACCGCAGGACAGAAAACAGTCCTGAAATGATATAGATAGCTATGAAGACCTGGGAAAACGTCGTAACTGACAAGGAATCATTTTTGGCCGGCATGGTTGCCCGCCATGAACTTGGCACTTTTTTCGGGGTTTCCCAGGAGGTATTTAACGAAGTCTGGGCAAACATTACCTCCCCTGATGGAAATTCCGTTATTTATGTATCCATGGAAATCGGCGCTGACCCGGATGTCTACAATCCGGTCAAGAGCGCATTGCTGAAACATGACATCCGGAGCAGCACGGATGCGCTGATCGATAAATTTGTCAAACAACACTGTTACGGGCCGGAAAAAATCCCGAACTACAGCGGTGGGCTAGGAATTCTCGCGGGAGACACCCTGAAAAGTTTTGCCGCCTGTAAAATTCCATCTGTGGCTGTCTCCCTGCTTTACAAAAAGGGCTATTTCTCACAGATGGTAGACTCGACAATCGGCCAGGTTACCTGGGCCACCGAGTGGAGACCGGAAAAAACCCCGGGCCTCTATCTTCTGAGAAATCCTGGCCACCCCCACCGACCGCTGGAAGTTGAAATTCCGTTTTTTGATGAACAGGACCGGGCCTCCCTGGCCTATGCCCATGTCTGGCTGAAAATGGAGCTCAACGAGAACCTGGATTTTTTTGTCCCTGAACTGCTTCTTGACTACAGCGCCCCCAGCTCCCCGGAATGGATCCGCAGGGCAGCGGATCATCTCTATGACAGCAGTTCGGAAAGGATGAAGGCCACCCAGCGCCGGATGCTGGGCGCAGGCATCATGCACCTGACAGAAATACTGGGTATCACTTCCAGAACCATTCATCTCAACGAGCAACACGGGGCCACTGCCATTCTCCACCTCATAGCAGATCAACTCCTCAAAACCCTTGGCCCTGATTTCCAGCAAACGTCCACCGACCGGGACATCCTGAATGCCGCCGAGCAGATATCACACAGGGTGGTTTACACGATCCACACCCCGGTGGCGGCCGGGCACGACCGATTCTCGGAATCGGTCTATGCCGGCATCAGCCATGTCTTCTGCCGGAGAATCCTCTCCCTTCTTGCCCGGGACAGCAGCAGACCAGATACCTATAATTTCACCGCCCTTGCCATGAAGGTGAATCGGTCGACCAACAGTGTCAGCAGACTCCATCGTGACGTAACCCGCGAACAGTTTCCAGAACATGCAAATAAAATTTTCGCCATAACCAACGGCGTCCATCACCTCACCTGGATCAGTGAGGCCCGGGCTGAAGTTTTCAACAGCTTTGCGGAACTGGACAACTGGCAACATGATCCCAGCGTTTTCGCGAGAACAGCCCTGCTCGCTGATAATAAAAAATTCCGGTCCTATCTCGAACGTGCCTGGGCCACTGACACTGAACGTCTCATCTCATATATAAACGAGATGCTTCACCAGCACCGGGTGCAGATACATGAGACCTGGATCGATCCGCCCAACTTTCTCTCCTTCATCGATGAAAAAAACCAGGAGCTTGACCCGGCCGCCTTTACCATCGGCTTTGCCCGTCGATTCTCCACCTATAAACGGGCGGATCTTATCTTTGAAAATATCGATACACTGGCGGAAATCATCGTTTCATACGGAAAACCGGTGAACTTTCTCTTTGCCGGCAAGGCTCACCCCGCCGATGAACCTGGAAAAAACGTTATAAAGCATATTCTGGATTATCAGGAGGAGCTGTACACCAAGAGTCATGGGCTGGCCAAGCTGGTCTTTATTCCCGGCTATGACATGAAGATCGCCAAGCTGATGGTGGCCGGCGTCCATGCCTGGCTCAACAATCCCAAACGCCCGCTGGAGGCCAGCGGCACCAGCGGAATGAAGGCGGCCCTGAACGGCGTGCCCAATATCAGTATCATGGATGGTTGGTGGATCGAGGGGTACCACGAGGGAAAAACCGGGTGGAAGTTCGGACATGAAGGCCCAATCAAGCTGGAGGGGTTGAGCGAAGACCCGTCCACCCTGCTCTATACCGAAGATTCCGCAGCCTTTTATCACCTGTTCCCTGAAATCCTGAAAACCTTTTATGACCCTGAACTCCGTTCCCGGTTCATGGACAAAAGCATTTTCAACCTGGAGTTGAATGCGCCGATCTTCAACACCCACCGCATGGCTGCCGAATATGTGAACAGGTACGGCCTGACCCTCTCCGCCCCGGTTGAAAGGTTCGTGGAAAAACAAAGCCAGACCTATGTGAGTGATTCCGGCGACCAGGCCCCTGAAAAAACCGGAGCTCCCTCTTGAACGTGTGCCGGAAGAATCTTTTCCCAAGCCCCTGAGTCCATGGCTGAATAGCTTCAATTTATTAAAGCCATCTTGATACACTCAGGAATTTCGTTTGCGATCACGGCAGTGAAAACCGCATGGCGTGTCCGCCCGAGGTGAAAAAGGGCTTCCCGCCTGCTGTGGAGGTGTTTCATGGAAGAATCACCGGCAACCGACCGCGTCCACCCCACCCTCTTTTCCTCCCACCTCCTGCCGGTGGCGACTCTGGCCTTCTGCGCCGGTATTACCGCGGCACAGGTTGTACCCCCGGGAGAATCCGTGCTGATCCCCTCAGCCCTCGTGGTGGCGCTCCTGGCCATCGCATCGAGAAAGATCCGCCCCCTTCGCTCCTGCCGGCCGCTGCTGCTCATCTCATTCTTCTTTCTCCTTGGCATCATTCATGCCGGCCCCTACCTCACCCATCCATCCTCCCCGGATCACGTGGCAAACCTGATTACAACCAGGCAAGAAGCCACGGTTATCGGCACCATTGTTGCGGCGCCGGAGACCCGCGACGACCCGTTTTCCGGGAAAAAAACAAAACTGCTGATCACGGCGGAACACCTGCTCTTTCCACCACGGAAGCCGGACCGGCCACGTCCGCCAACCGGACAAAAGACCCACGGCCGGATCCTCCTGACCCTCAACGGGGAGCTGGACAAAAAACACACCCCAGGCGACCGGTTGGCGATAAGGGCCCGCCTGTCTCCACCCCACTCCTTCGCCACTCCCGGGGCTTTCGACTTTACGACCTATCTGGCCCGTCAGGGCATCAGAACCACCGGCTGGATAGCAACACCGGCCAATATCGTCTCACTGAAACGGGACTCCCCATCCTCCGTTCCCCTGACAACGGCCATCACATTTTCTTCTGAAAAAATCCGGCTCCGCATCGGCCGCTTCATTGATACCCATCTCAGCCCACCGGCCAGCGGGCTGTACAGGGCCATTCTCATCGGGGACAAAAGCGGCATTTCACCGACAACACTGGAAACCTTTGTTCACACAGGGACCATGCACCTGCTTGCCATTTCCGGTCTTCACCTCGGGGTGCTTGCCGTTTTTTTTTATTTTGTTTTTCTCATGATGCTCAAAAAATCATCCTGGATACTCCTTCGATTCCCGGCCGGCAAGATCGCCGCCATCCTGACACTGCTTCCCCTGACCGGTTATGCCCTTATCGCCGGGATGAATATTCCAGTGGCACGGGCGCTGCTCATGGCCGCCGCAGTCATCCTCTCCCTTCTCCTCGACCGCCAGAAGACCCTCACCGGCATTCTCTCCCTGGCAGCTTTGTTCATTCTCATAATGGCGCCGCAAAGCCTCTTTACCGCATCATTCCAGCTTTCCTTTGGCGCAGTACTGACCATTGCCGTGGTTTCCACCCGTTTTCCGCAGCTCCTGAATTTCACAAATGACGGGCCCACCTCGGTGCCATGGCGGACAAAACTACGGAACCGGCTGCTTTCAGGGGTTCTCCTGTCAATACTGATTGTCATGGGTATAGCACCGATTCTTGCCTATCATTTTCACCGCATCTCACTGCTTGGGCCCCTGGCCACCATTATCATCGAACCTCTGCTCTGCCTCTGGTCACTGACCATCGGACTTGGTGCCATTTTTTTCATGGAACTGTACGCACCGCTTGCCTCTCTCTTTCTCAGGATCGGCAGCCTCGGACTTCTTGCGAGCAAAGGCATAAACGACTGGCTGACCCACATCCTACCCCATGCCTCGCCCTGGATTCCTGCCCCGACCTACAGCGAAATACTCCTCTATTACCTTTTTCTTTTTGCCCTCCTTGCCCTCAAGAAAAAAAACCGTATTGCTCTCGCCCTGCTCTGTGTCCTGGCGGTCTTCATCCAGGAGGCATCGATCCAGGCAATGCGCTCAATGAGCAAAAAAACAACAGTGAGTTTTCTTGATGTGGGTCATGGGAGCGCAACACTGCTCGAGTTTCCACATGGACATACCGTGCTGGTTGACGGAGGCGGCCCGACCTCTTCCCGGCTCAACGTCGGCCGGGACATTCTTGCGCCATATCTCTGGAAAAAACGGATTTTAACGCTCGATGGAATTGTTATAACCCACCCCCATGCCGATCATTTCAACGGCCTTGAATTTATAATTGAACACTTCAAACCGAAGACGTTCTGGACAAACGGCGAACCGTCTGCAAACCGCGATTTCGTGAAGCTCCTTGAAAAGGCTGCGCAGATGGAGGTGGAACAGAAGGTGGCAGGAGAACAGTCGGTGCTGGCACGTTCCGGGAATACAACCCTTATCTGTATATCCGCGCCCGGCGGCAATGAGGAGAAAACCGCCTCCGGAAACACCCCCCCGGCACGGGTCTACGAAAAAGAGACAAACCGCAACAGCCTTGTGTTGCTCTTGGAAAATGACAACGCCCGCTATATCTTTCCTGGCGACATAGATGCGGTCACGGAAAAACACCTCATTGATCTCGGCTCAGGCCTTAAGGCCGATGTGCTCCTTTCACCGCATCACGGCAGCACAGGGTCAAACAGTGATGAATTCCTGAAGGCAGTGGCGCCGAAACACCTGATTGTTTCGAGTGGCAGCCATCTGCCCGGTTCCCTTTCCGCGCAACGCCTGCGGGAACTGGACGCGCTCGACGGGGCTGCCCTGCTGTTTACTGCCCAGGACGGCACCATTAGGTGCAGCGACGAAAGTGGCGCCCTGAGATGCAGCGGGTACACGGAATAAAAAAACCGCGCCTGCCGGCGCGGTTTTTTTTTAAGAATATCTTCCCCCCTCAAACCCTACACATCAACAAAATCACCAGCCTTCCCTTTAAGAAATTCCTGGAATTTGCCTTTGTCAATACAGTTGATGTAGGCATCCTCGGGACTGATCCAGGTCTTTTTGAGAAGGGTGAGGATGGCGTCATCAAGGGTCTGCATGCCATACTTCTTGCCGGTCTGCATGACCGACGGAATCTGATAGGTCTTACCCTCACGGATAAGATTCCGCACCGCCGCGGTACAGACCAGAATCTCCAGGGCGGCAACCCGGCCCTTGATATCCCGGCGCTTGAACAGGGTCTGGGAGACCACGGCCTTCAGTGCATCCGCCAGGGTGGAACGGACCTGCTCCTGCTGGTCAGCCGGAAAGATCTCAATAATCCGGTCCACGGTTTTCGAGGCGTTCAGGGTATGAAGGGTTCCAAAGACTACATGGCCGGTCATGGCTGCCTCCATGGCCAGGGCGATGGTTTCCAGGTCGCGCATCTCGCCCACCAGGATAACATCGGGATCCTCGCGAAGGGCGCCGCGCAGGGCAGCGGAAAAACTTTTCGTGTGGGTGCCGACTTCCCGATGATTAACAACAGCCAGCTGGCTGTTATGAACAAACTCGATCGGGTCCTCAACGGTCAGAATGTGGTCCTTGCGGGTCCTGTTCGCCTTGTCGATGATCGCCGCCAGGGTGGTTGATTTTCCGCTGCCGGTAGGCCCGGTAACAAGAACCAGCCCCTTGGGCAGGCTGGCCAGTTTTTCAACTACCGGCGGGAGCCCAAGCTGTTCACAGGAGAGGATATTGGTTGGAATCTCACGAAATACCGCGGCAACACCGTTGCGTTGCTGGAAATAGTTGGCCCGGTAACGGGCCAGCCCGGGAATTTCATAGCCGAAGTCAACGTCACCGGTCTCCTCAAAGGCCTTGATCTTTTCCTCCGGGCAGATTTCATAGAGCATTGCCTTGAGATTCTCATTATCAAGGGTCTTGAACTTCACCGGCTCCATATCGCCTCTGATTCTCAGATATGGCTGCTGCCCTGAAACCATATGCAGGTCAGAAGCCCCCTGCTCATTCATCAACTTGAAAAAAGCATCTATCTGGGCCATTTTCCCTCCCTTATTCGTCGGTCAGATATTTTCAACGCAGATGGATCATTTTCGCCTGATCCCAAATGTTCTCTCATCGCCCCGCGGCCAAAAGCGTGTATCAGATTTCAGCCAACGCATTGTCCTTTGTACCTGAAAACACACCTGAAAGGCAACAGAAAACCCTTGCCTAGAGAATAACCGTCCTCCTGACCTGGGAGATGATCTCAGCCGGGTCATCCATTACATGAAATATAAACATGTCGTCGGCATCGATGTTCTGTTTTGCCAGTAATTTCTCCCTGATCCAGTCGACCAGACCGCCCCAGAAATCACTGCCAACGAGAATAATCGGGAAAGGCTTGATTCTTTTGGTCTGAATCAGGGTTAACGCCTCAAAAAGCTCGTCAAGGGTACCGAATCCGCCAGGCATGCAGATAAAGGTCATGGCATACTTGATGAACATCACCTTGCGGATAAAAAAATACTTAAAATTCAATGCCTGATTCGCATAGATGTTCGGTTCCTGCTCAAAGGGAAGGTTGATGTTCAGCCCCACTGAAATGCCATCGGCCTCCGCTGCCCCCTTATTGGCGGCCTCCATGATCCCCCCGCCGCCACCGGTTATAACCGCGTACCCGGCATTGGCCAGGTCAGCGGCAATGGTAACCGCCAGCTGGTAATATGGATCATCGGAAGGGGTCCTTGCCGAACCGAAAATGGAGACAGCGGGCCGGTTAATGCCGGACAGGGCATCGAATCCTTCCACGAATTCCGACATGATCCGGAAAAGCCTCCAGGAATCACCGACATTAAAATTATCCAACCAGTACTGGTGCGTTTCATCACTGGCCCTGCGACCGGAATTGGTAAATCCGTTCATTGAATGCATTTTCACCATCTTTCCTGTTCCTTTACGTTACGTGCCGACTACGCGCTTTTTTTACGTAAACGGACCAGCCCAGCCTCCGCTTCCCTGCGGAAATCAGCATGATCCACCAATTTTTCATATACCCGAACCGCCGACTTCGTCTGCCCGGTCTGTTCATACGTCTTTGCAAGCAGAAGCCGTGCCAGGACCGCCCGACGGTTCCGGAGCAGACTTTGCCGCAGGGAGTGCTGGGCAGGCAGGAACTCCCCTCTTTGATACTGGACCAGACCAAGCCGGTACCAGTGTTCCCAGGGCCCGTCATCAATCTCCACCGCCTGCCGGCATAATGAAAGGGCGATATCGTCGCCCTGTTTCTCCACGGCGTAGAGCTCGCCAAGCAGGCTCATTGCCCCGGGGTCTCTTGGGTTATACCCCATTGCCCGTTGAAGAAAGGTCATCGCCTCCCGAGGCTGGCCAAGTTCTTTATGCGCCTCGCCAAGATACCTGAGAACCAGGCTGCGGCCGGCCCGCCTTTTCCCCTCAGCCACTGCCGGACCGCCCGCATCACAGAGTTTCCGGCAGACCTCCAGGTGTTCGATTGCCCGGGCAAACTCTCTCGCCTGAAAATAGAGGCGGCCAAGCAGGAGATGAAGGTCAAAATTATGCTCTTCGCTGGCCTGTTTCCGGTTGACCTGTAACGCCTTTTCCAGGGCTGCGGTGGCCATCAGCTCATCTCCGGTGAGCTGGTGCGCGACACCGAGATTAAACAACGCCATATAGTTATCAGGATCAATCGCCAGCGCCCTTTCAAAGCAGGAAACCGCCTGCCGGTGGTGGTTCATCTGGGCGCAGGCCTCGCCAAGACTGTTGAGCAGGTTGACATTATCCGGATCAAAGGACAGCCCCAGACGGTACTCCTTGACCGCCCGCACCAGATTCCCCTCTCCATAATAGATATCACCGCTGATATTGAGGCTCACCCCATCAAATACGGTCATGGTGCCAGGCCCGAAAAAGGCGGTATGCAGAAGCGCCTTGCGGGCATTCTGGGCCATATCGCTCTTGCTGAACCGATGAAAGGGGTAGCCAGCGATGCCCAGAGAAAAGGTTTTACCTGTTGCCTTTTTCGCCTTGGCAGAAAAATTTTTCCCCCATGCCCGGGCCTTGTCGGTGTCGGCTCCGGCAAGATAGATAAAGGCCTCGCTGCTATTCAGGGTGACAATCCGGGCGTCGTTACCGACAAGGGAGAGTATCCGTGAAGAAAATCCCCCGTCCACATCCTGCTTGACAAGAAGCAGGGAGAATTTCTTCTCGGCCCGCCACAGTCTGCGCAACTCACCAAGCGCCGTTTTGTCGGGAGGAGCGAGCGGGTGGGATGAATCCTGGTTAACGCCATGGGAGTGCTGGGCAAACGGCCCGCGCTGGCCCGCGGTTTTAAGAGCACGCCACGCCTGATCCAGCAAATCCTCGGGAGACGGGGTCGCCCTGTCATTCCCGGCATCCCTGCCGCTGAATGTCACATAGCCGAGATGGGCACGATGAAATCGTTCACGCTTCAACCAGGCGAGCACCCGATTCCCCTCCTGGTGCGCCTGTTCTTCATCTATTCCGTGCAGAACAAGGCCGAACACGCCATAACCGAGGTGATGCAGAAGAGAGTGGCCGAAATAGGAGTCAAGATACCCGCCGATCCGGGCGATATACCGCAGGGTCTTTTCCGCGTCCCGCCCCCGGGATGAAATCTCCAGCAGGGCCAGGGTAACGGGCTGAGAACCGTCCGCCGGCAACCGGGTCAGTGAATCGCGAAGGTGGCTGGCGTTAAAGAGGCCGGTTACCGGATCAATAAGATGTTCCTTGAGCAGGCGAAGCTCACGGGAAACAAGACGACTGCGGTCGGAAAGCCATTGCCCGGAGAGATCAGCGGCAAACTGAGGATCAGCGCCATCGACGAGTACAACCCCGCAGAGGGAGGCATCACCGTTGCTTAAAGGCAGAAGCAGTCGCTGGGTGGCGGCAGAGACCACCGGACGGTTCCGGAGAAGAACCTGCTCCAGATCCTTTTTCTCCACAAGGCCCTTTGCGCCGGGAGAGTTCTCAAACGGCGGCAGGAGAAAGGATACCGGCCCACGGGCATAGGGAATAAGTTCGAGTACGGTATGGGAAAAACGCGAGGCCAGGCGGTGGAAATCTTCCTCGTGCAGATCGGCCTCCTTGAGCGCAAAAGGAAAACTCATGCCTCCTCCTCCCCAAAGAGGGCGAGCAGGGCCCGGCCCAGGAGAAGGACCTCATCGTCGGCCACAGTGCGCATATCAAAGAGAAGCTGATCATTCTCAATCCGGCAGATAACAGGCCGCGGCAGATGACGCAGATTTTCCACTATTTCATTAACCGATCGCCTCAGCGGCCGCAGGAGCACGGCCCGGCTGGGAAGATCCTGCTCGGGGAGGGCTCCGCCACCGACCCGTGACCCGGTATCAGCAATCGTTACCCGGCAATGAACATCAAGTTTTCTGCCGATTTTCCGGGTCAGACGCCGGGCCCGACGGTCAATATCTGCAAGGGGCATGGTCAGCATGGCAAGAGTCGGAATCGACTGCCGGGCATTTTCCTCGTCAAAATAATACCTGAGCACCGTCTCAAGGGCGGCAAGGGTAAATTTATCAATGCGCAGGGCCCTGTTCAGGGGATTCTTCTTTATCCGGGAAATCATCTCCTTGCGACCGAGGATCATGCCAGCCTGGGGGCCGCCGAGAAGTTTGTCCCCACTGAAGGTGACCACATCTACCCCGGCCTTGACCACCTCGCCCACCGTGGGCTCCCGGCGAAGACCGTAAAGGGAAAGATCTATAAATGAGCCCGAGCCCAGGTCCTCCATAACCGGCAGGCCATGTTTCCTGCCAAGGGAAACAAGATCCTCCAGGGATACCTCGGAGGTAAACCCGAGGATCCGGTAATTACTGGTATGGACCTTGAGCAGAAGAGAGGTCTGCTCGGAAATTGCCCCTTCATAATCGCGGAGATGAGTCCGGTTGGTGGCGCCCACTTCCTTTAAAAAAGCCCCGCTCTTGGCCATGACCTCGGGTATCCGGAAAGAGCCGCCGATTTCCACCAGCTGGCCCCGGGAAACAATAACCTCCCGCCCCTTTGCCAGGGTATCCAGGGCAAGCAGAACCGCGGCGGCATTATTGTTGACCACCAGCGCGGCCTCGGCCCCGGTCAGTTCACAGAGGAGTTTTTCCACCAGGCTGTACCGGCTGCCCCGCTCACCGGTCGCCAGATCGAACTCGAGATTTGAATACCTGGTTGCAACCCTGGCCAGGGCCTCCGCCGCCTCGACCGGGAGAACGGAACGGCCCAGATTGGTATGAATGACCACACCGGTGGCATTGATCACGGTTTTGAGGTTTGGGGATAGCCTGGCGGCAACGGAATCCATAAAAACCGATTTCAGCGCCTCTTTGCCCATATCCGCGGGCAAGACCTGCTCCCCGGCAAGAATGCGGGACCGGAGATCCTCGATAATCTCCCGCACCGTTAATTTAACGGCCGCCGCCGGGGCGTTGATCCACGATTCGGTCCAGGCCAGGAACTGATCGACCTTGGGAATGGCGCGCAGCAAATCCTGTTTTTCCGCTCCCTCTCCCGCCCTCCGGTTTGTCCGCACCACCTGATACCTCCATTTTTCTTTCAGCCGACCATCCGTCAGCACCCGACAGCCACAATCACCAGGTGCAAAGGCAAAAAAAACTCTCCGCCACTACCTGAGAGAAGCGGATTACCGCTTTTCGCGGCAACTGTCAAGGAGACTCAGCTTTTAGCAGCCCCTTTATCCTTCTCCTGCCGGGGTGTTCATTGGTTTTCAAACCGGAAACGCCATTTTTTAAAAACGGACAGGTGTTGCCCCTGGGGCAAAAGACCTTCCGGAGAGGCGCCAAACTGGTTTCTGGCAACGGTGGGCTGGAAAGATCGGGCGGGCGTCATCAGAATATTCCCGCTATGGCCCCGCCACAGAGACCGCACCTTCCCTGCCGCACCTTATTTTCAATGAGCGTAAAGCCCCTCCTGCAGATGACTTCCTTCCGGCAGTGCGGGCAGAAAGTGCTTTCCCCCCTGCTGCCGTGGATATTCCCCACATATACATAATGAAGCCCTTCGCCCAGGCCGATCTCCCGGGCCCGATCAAGCTTTGCCTCCGGCGTTGCCCCGCGGTCAGTCATCCGGAACGTAGGGTGAAAACGGGAGACATGCCACGGCATTCCGGGATCAACCCCCTTGATAAACCGGGCGATTGCGGCCAACTCGTCATCGCTGTCGTTCCACCCGGGAATAACAAGAGTAGTCACCTCCACCCAGACCCCGAGTTCCTTCATGAGCATGATGGTATCAAGAACCGGTTGCAGCCTGGCCCCGCAGACCTCGGAGTAGAACCGATCGGAAAACGCCTTGAGGTCAATATTATTCCCATCCAGAAAAGGGGCAATGGCGCGGGTTGCCTCTGCGCCGGTATACCCATTGCTGACAAAAATATTTTTCAGGCCGGATTTTCTGGCAAGCGCGGCCGTATCATAGGCAAACTCGAAAAAGACAGTTGGCTCTATATATGTATAGCTGATGCTGTCACACCCGGCGTTGATCGCCCTTTCAACAACCTGTTCCGGAGTGGTATCACGGCCGACTATGGCCCCGTGATGGATCCGGGGATACTGGGATATCTCGTGATTCTGGCAGTGAAGACAACGGAAGTTGCATCCGACCGTGGCAATGGAATAGGATCTGGATCCGGGCAGAAGATGAAAAAGGGGTTTTTTTTCTATGGGATCAACATTCTCACTGACCAGTTTCCCATAGACCAGGCTGTAGAGGACACCATCACGGTTCTCCCGAACCAGGCAGATACCCCTGCGACCATCCTTGATCTGGCACCTATGGGCACAGAGGACACATTGAACGATCCGTTCCTCCGGATCGAAGGAGTGAAAAAAATTGGCACGTTTCATCTTGCACCTCTCCTTTTGAGAAGCAGGGCCGGGAAATATCAACTGTCAGTTTCACTGTAATGAAGAGAGACGAGACTGGGCAACTGATTTCTTTTTATCCTTCCCGTGCCGCATGAAGGTCTTTTTTTGCACAGCAGATAAAGACAATAGACGGACCGGGCGAAAGCGGTCATATTTTTTTCATCACTCCGGCTCACTTTTCTTATTGACAAGGCATTGAGAAGGGGCTAGGTTGTCGCGCTCTTGCAGGTGACGGCGGGATGTTGAGGGCAGAAAAAACGCTTGACATACTGGGTGGCCTCAGGTAAATATAACGGTTTCCCCGAGGGAGTAAATCG
>JBFHXP010000039.1:0-21737 GCA_041598875.1 Desulfobulbales bacterium | reverse complement strand
CAACACCATCCAAAAAAACGAAAGATATAATTTTGTAATGGGGGACCGCCAGAAACTGGATCTCCCCATGCCCGGAAACTGGTGGGGCAGTAAGGAAAAAGAAGAGATCGGCCAACAGATTTTTGATAAAGTGGATGACGATGAACTGGGCCAGGTCTTTTTTATGCCCGCCCTTTCCGCCCCCCACTCCCTGGTCGGTATGCAAAAGGAAAAAATTGAGCCTTAAGGAGAGAGAACATGACGATACACTCAGCCCCTGCGCCAATCCGGTCACTCCCGGTGTTTTCCTGTTTTCTGCTCGTGCTTTCCGTCTTTTTTCTCTGGAATCAGCCTGTTCATGCCGAGGAAAAAGAACCCGATGCAGACTCCTTTGCCTCGGTGAGCGGAAAGGCAACCCTGCCCACGGCAAAAGATAAGACCCTAGGCATGGCAGCCTTCTTCAACATCAACAACGGGCCGCCGCCTTATCCCGGTCGGGACCATCGGGTTCCAGACCATATTGCCATGATTGAAGGTGATGCCACCTTCAAGACCAGAATCCTTGCCGGCAAGTACTATATCGGCATCATCGACCGCCCGGATTCACGGATCCCGGGGCCGCCACGGCAGGGTGAAAACACCTATGTCGCCTATGACGATTCCGGCGCCCCGCGGATATTCACCTTTGAAGCTGGAAAGGATCTTGATGTCGGCCTTCTCACCGGCAAGGTTCCCAATACCCCGTTTCCCGACAGCACCCCCTATTTCACCATTACCGGGATGATAAAAGATGAATCGGGAAAACCCATTACCGAATCGGTAATCATCGCCTTCAAGGTTGGCGGCGACAAAAGACGGCGGCCGGATTACACCCTGGAAAACAGTGATGCAAATGGCCGGTATTCGATGAAACTTGCCGCCGGCGATTCCTATTCCATTCTGGTCCGCACTACCTACGGCGGTGGCCAGCCCACCCCCGGTGAATATGTCGGCCGGTATGGCGGCGACAACCCAATTCCAGTAACCGGCAAGGAGGGCGCGGTGGTGCCCAATATCGATATCACCGTTTTTATTCTTCCTGAACCGGGTATAAAAACCGACGATTTCCCCGACAAGCCGGCCGGCTCCTTTCCCAGCCGTGCACCCCGGGGTAAATACATGCCATGATTTTCCTTCGTTTTCTTAGCCGCTGCCGCTTCCGGCACCTGCCCGGGGCCGCAGCGGTTCTGGCCTTGCTGCTCTTCACCCCCTATACTCTCCGGGCCGCCGTGCTCACCGAGGATACGGTCTGGAGCGGCTCAGTGGAGCTTTCCGAGGATCTCCTTGTTCCCAAGGGGATCACCCTGACCATCGCTGCCGGCACCGTGATCACGGTACTGCCGACCGAGAGCACCAAAACCGATCCGGAATTTCTCTCTCCGCTGAACGAAATCATGGTCCGCGGTCACCTTGAGGCTGAGGGAGGCACCGGCAACCCGGTTATCTTCCGTGTAAAAAAAGGGATGGAATCCGGCAGTGAATGGGCCGGGATCATCATAGATGACGGCAATGCCTGGTTGCACGAGACCGAAATTTCCGATGCTGAAGCAGCGCTTACCGTGCTGCAGGGTTGGGCAAAGGTCAAGAGATCGAAGATCACCGGCAACCGGTACGGCCTGCTGGTACAGGGAGCAGATTCAGGACTCAAGGTCGAGAAAAGCAGGATTGCGGACAACGAGTATGGAATCCTGTCCCTGAACAACGCCATACTCATTCGCGAAGAAAGTGTTATTGAAAAAAACACATATCATGACGTTGAAATCCGCAACACCCTCTCCATGCCCGATGAAACCCGTGAACAGTCCCTCGTTGAAACACCGCAGAATATCACCCGCACCTATGGAAGTGAATCCCTGGTCGGCGACACCATCTGGCAGGGTCGTATTGTGATTAACGGTGTTGTCCGCCTGCCCGTGACCGGCCGACTGATTATCCTGCCAGGGACCGTTGTTGAATTTACCAGATGGGACACCAACGGAGATTCCATCGGCGAGTCCGGGCTTCTTCTCCAGGGGGTTCTGGTCGCCAAGGGGACGGCCGGGGCACCGATTATTTTCCGCTCAGCGGAAAAAGACCGTCAACGGGGAGACTGGGATGCGATCAACATCCTGGGCAGCGACGGTACCCAGAATCTCATTGAGTACTGCCGGATCGAAGACGCCTATCGCGGGCTGCATTTTCACTTTGCCAACGTGGCCATCAACCATGTGAGTCTGCACAACAATTATCGCGGCATCCAGTTCCAGGAATCCCTGGTTTCCATCACCAACTCCCTGTTACGGGACAACAGAAGCGGAATCCAGGCCCGGGATTCCGAGGTTGTGTTAACCGACACCCAGTTTTACGACCATCACACCGGGGCCAATTTCTTTCGCCTCAACCTCCTGGCCACGGGCAACCGATTCTACTCCAACCAGGGCAGTGGCATCAGGATCCGCGAAGGCAGGGCCGTCATGACTGGAAACACCATAGATACAAACCGGGCCGGCCTGCGGATTTCGGATGCGCTCTACGGAATCTTCTCCAACAACATCATCAACGGCAACAGCGAAACCGGGCTTGCCATCCGCAGCAGCGATAATATCGAGGTTTCCGGCAACATTCTTCAGTTCAACGGCTCAAATGGTCTTTCCATCCAGGATTCCGGAGGCCTTATTGAGAACAACATCATCTCCGACAATCGTGAGCGCGGTATTGGCATTGACACCTTCAACGGCACCATCAGCGGCAATACGGTCGTAAACAACGGCCTCTTTGCCATGGATATTGACGGCCCGAAACCGGTTAACGCCCCTGGAAACTGGTGGGGAGCGAGTGATATCGCCGCGGTTATCTCCGATGCTGCCGACGATCCCGCCACCGGCAGGGCCATATATGAGCCTGCTCTCTCCGGGCCACCGGTTTTTCCCTGGAAGATACAGAAAATCAGAACACATGTTGCCTGGCATGGCGCAATCCGGGTGGATGGAAAGGTCGATGTTCTGCGTGATGCGGATCTCACCATCGCCCCCGGCACCGCTATTACTCTTACCGCAGCGGACAGCGGCCTGCTGGTTACCGGCGCCCTGCACGCCCTTGGCACGGCTGACAGAAAAATCACATTTTCCCTGGCCCCGGACCAGGGTTCCCCTCCTGCACCTGAAGACGATGAGCCCCGATGGGACGAGGTCTCTTTCGAGCGGGCCAGAGACAGCGTTCTCCGTTACGTCGACTTTCACTACGCATCCTGGGCAGTGCACAGCCATTTCACCCGATTACGGGTCGAAAACTGCCGTTTCTTTGACAACTATGGCGGCATCCGGTTCCGCAGCGGTCCCATATCCGTTACCAGCACCCTTTTCAGCAGAAACATCTATGCCATGCGATCCCTGTTCGGCAAGGGCGACATCTCCGGCAACACCTTCCAGGACAATGAGATCAATATCTTCATCCGAAGCGGAGGCAGCGGCGTCATCATCCGAGGAAACAACTTTCTTACTACCTCCCGTTACGCGGTCCGACTTGGCGATTTCAACAGGGAAGAGGTAGATGCCCGAGAAAACTGGTGGGACGGCAAGAACCCGCAAGAGATGATATTTGACGAAAATCAGGAACCGGGAGTTGGCCGGGTTCTCTTTACGCCGGCCCTCTCTGCGCCTGCACCATCCCTTTCAGGAGAGAGACAATGACCGTGCCCCGATATCTCCTGCTCATCATTATACTTCTGTTCTTTCCCCAGGCCCGGGCAGCTGCGGCGACCGATCTCGTCACCCTGACCGGCACCATAACCGATACCGAGGGCCTTCCTGTCGAGGGTGCGGAGGTCTATCTCTATGACAGTGACAACATTCGGCGGCCCGGCGATTATATCTCCAACAGGACCCTGGCCGATGGCAGATACCGGATCGTTGTCTCCCCCGGGACCTTCTGGGCTGTTGCTCGAAAACGGGTCGATGATGCCCGCTTTGGCCCCCTTTCGGCAAAGGATAAACACTCGGGGGAGCCTGAAAAAATCGACCTCGCCCCCTCTGCAAACCTCTCCATTGACTTCACGGTGCGCACCCTGCAGGAGGCTGCCCTGCTCCACAACAAACGGCGAGATGATCTCTTCAAAATTACCGGGCGGATTATTGACAAAAGCGGCCAGGGTATTCCCCAGGTCTATGCCATGGCCAGCAACAGCCTGAAAACCACCGTCCAGATCCCGGAATACCTCTCCACCTGGACCGGTGAGAGTGGAAATTTCGTGCTCTATCTGCCCGAGGGCGTATTCCGGATCGGGGCTGCCCAGTCCTTTCCCCCGGATACCGCCTGCCGGTTGGACCAGGAAATTTCCGTAACAGAGGACCAGGACGCTGTCATCCTTCAGGCGATCTGCGAGAAACCATGAAATACCCTGCTGACAGTACCGGCCAGATAGCCGCTGGAGTGCAGCAGGACTAATGCATACAGCACAGGTGAAACAACCATGAAACGAGTATTATTCATTTTTCTGATTTCCCTCGCCCTGACCACGCCTGCCCAGGCCTGCGTCGGCCGGATACTTTCAATCGGCGCGGTGGATACTCCCATGGGCCGGGTTTTGGCCGAAACCCTGGCCCTGCTCATTGTCGAACGCACCGGAACCACGGTGAACACATCATTCTATCCCGGCGTGACCGAACTCTACCAGGCGGTTACGGAAAAAAAAGTGGGTATCCTGGTGGAAAATGCCCATCGTGGCCTGACGGTGGTAAAAGCCGGACAGATCACCGACCGCAATGAGGCATATTCCCAGGCCAAGACCGCTTACCAGGCCAATTTAAACCTCATCTGGATGGACCCTTTTGCCTTTATCAATACTGTTGATTGGCAGGAACCGACAACAACGGCCACGGTTGTAAGCCTTGACGTGATGACCGACTTTCCCGGCCTGCAGCGTTTAATCAACAAACTTGCCGCAAAACTCGATGACCAGGCCTACGCCGATATGACCTCCAGGGCCCGCGCCGGTGACAAGCCGGCCAAAATCGCCAGGGATTTCCTTGAGGCCAAAAAACTGATCTGAGCCCGCTGAACCGCTTATGTTTTTTCCCAGAACAGCCACAATAACGGCGCTCCTGCTCGCCGCGATTCTCCTCGTCTCGTGCATCCCCTCGCCCGACGAGAAGACAAAGCCGACCTACCGGGTTGGCTACATGGTCTGCAACAGCCCGGAAGAGACCCTGGATCGCTTCGAGCCCCTTACCGCCTATCTTGCGGAAAAACTAGAAGTCAACCTGGAAGCGGTGGCCATTGATACCATCAACTTCTCCAGGCAGATCGATGAAATCGATTTCACCCACTCCAACTCACTGCTCTATATCATTCTCCACCGGCTGCATGGGGTGGAGATTCTTGCCGGCGAAAAGGCCGGCTCCCTTGGGATACACTCCCAGGGCGGTATCGTTGCCTTGAAAAGCAGCAATATCAGGGCACTGGACGACCTCAAGGGCAAAACCATGCTCTTTGGCCCAATGTTTGCGCCCACCACCTACCTCAGCCAGATGGATTACTTTGCCCGCAACAACTTTGACCCGGATGAGGATCTTTCCTCCTATTCCATCCCCGCTGGCTCCTTTAAACATGAAAAGGTTATCTACGGAGTTCTTTTCGGCAAGGCGGATGCCGGAGCCTTTCCCATGCTGGATTTCGAGAGGATGATCGCGTCCGGAAAAATAGACAGGGAGGATTTCACGGTGATCGCCACCACGCCACCGGTGGTCTATTGCAATTTCGGAGTTACCCAGAAGGTGGATGGGGGGCTGGCAAAACGCTTCCAGGAAGCGCTTCTGGAGATAACAGAAGAGACCACGGTTTCATTCAACGGAGAGGTGGTAAGAATCCTCGAACGGGCACTCGTGGATGGTTACGAAATCATCACTGAAAAAGATCTGGACCCGGTGCGCGAGATGGCCCGGCGCACCGGCATGCCGCCGTACCAGGTCTTCTGAGACGCGCCAGCACGTCTCAGGCATCATCCCCCTCACTTCCTGGAAGAGATCAATCAACCGGCATGGGGCCAGTTGAAACAGGGAGGGTAACAACAAATGTTGTCCCCTTTCCCAAAACACTCTCCACGGCAAGGGTCCCGTTATGCTCCTTGAAAACACTGTAGGCAATGGCAAGGCCCAGTCCGGTTCCCTTTCCAACCTTCTTTGTGGTGTAAAAAGGGTCAAATATTTTGCCTATCTGGGCCTCAGGGATGCCGATTCCCGTATCGGAGATGCGGATACTGATATCAGCACCAACCTGCGCCGTCCGGATGGTAATTCCCCCATTTTCCGGGATGGCATCCACCGCATTGGCAATGATATTTAATAGTGCCTGCTCAATCTCAGACGGATTGCAATAGATATCTGGAATGTCTCCAAATTCGGTATGGAATGTAATTCGTTCAGGGGCATCCTTGGAAATCATCTCCAGGGCATTCAAGATGTTTTCGTTTATATTCACGGGACAATAACTGGCCTGATCGACCCGGGAAATTTTTTTCAGCTTCAGGACAATATCCTTGACCCGGCTCACACCGTCCATGGTGTCAGAAATAAGCTGATCAATATCCTCAAGTATAAAAGCCAGTTTTTTTTCATTCTTCACCTTGCCCAGATCTTCAGTCAAGGTATCATCAAGGGTGACCTCCCCTTTTGATGACATGGAGCGTACAACCCGGCGATAGGTCTCCAGGCAATTCTTGATCGTCCCCATATATTTGGAGAGCATACTGAGATTGCTGCTGACAAATGCCATGGGGTTGTTGATTTCGTGCGCCACCCCTGCTGCCATCTGCCCCAGGCTCGCCATCTTCTCGGAACTGACCAGCTTGACCTGCATTTCTTTAATATTATTGAGATAATAATGTAGCTGCTCATAAATCTGCGACAACTGCTCCGGGGTATATATTTCAGGAAGGATCCGGGTGCCAAGATCAAAACTGAACCCCTCCTCCTTTCTCACCAATTGATAAAATTCGCATTCAGTACAGTTGCCGATTTTCTTGGCAAAAGAGCCCTGGATCTCCCCCCGGCACAGGGTGCCGGAAATGACCCAGCACGCCCTCCCTCCCTGAGAACCCTGATTGATACCATCGGCCCTGGAAGTATCTGCCGAGGGGCAGACACCGTATTCCCCAACATTTTTTCCGCCCGGTTCCCTGCCGCACTTCTTAAACTCCCAGCAATTAAGCTTTTTTTTATCCATCTGCTCTCCTTGGAGTGGCTTTGCCCCGGCAGGCATCTTTGAATTACGGGAAGGGGGCCATAAAATCCGTCTACTGTATTCTGGATTTCCGTTTTGGCGAAATCTTTGCCGAACAGAATTTACAGGACACGGTCTCCTTCTTTGCGCTTGGCTTTACAATCTGGTCTCTCCGGCACTTCGGGCATGTCCTTTTCAGTTTAAATAGTGTCCGCCCGGAAAGTCTTTTTTTTCCGGATGAAAACTAAAAAAATTCGTTATCAAGAATTATCGACGACAGGGAGATTATCCCGACAATTTCCCCGGCATGCTCAACAGGGGCCCTTCGTATCCCGGCCCGGTAAATCAGGCGGGCGACGTAACGGATGTCCATGTCAGCCGGCACCGTGATAACCGGCTTGGTCATGATTTCATACACATTGACCTCGCTTGGTGAGCGCCCTGACATAATGACACCCCTGATAAAATCCTGGACAACCAGGATCCCCCACGCATCGTCGTCATGCCTTTTCTTGACGAGAAGATACGATATTTTTTCAGCGCGCATCTTGGCTGCGGCCTCTTTGGCCGTGGCCATGCCGTCAATGGACACTATCCCTTTGCGCATCACATCCCTTGCCCGCAAAATCGTGCTCTCAGGTCCCATAAATCCCCCAGTATAAAAATAGGTGTAAGGTGTTAAAAATAGCTCTCCCGTACTTCTTCCTTGAACTTTTCTATCTGGCTTTCCAGCCCAACGACATGTTCCACCGGCACCACAAAGGCAATCCCGGTGCCCGGCTTATGAAATTCTCCGGCCGCCTTTATCGTCTCCAGAATTTTCGCCACAAGATGCTCCTCAACCAGGAGGAGAATAATGTCCGTCTGTGCCTCCAGGGAAAGGCCGAAAAAGGTCTTCGCCTCATGGATTCCAGTGCCTCTGGCCGGGATGATTGTGGCCCCGGTGGCCCCGGCCTCTTTTGCCGCATCAACAATATTATCTGTAATATCAGCCTTGACCGATGATAAAATGAGTTTAAAGCGCATTATCTTTCCCCCTGATTTTTTTTCTGCGTCTTGATAACCATTGCATATACTGAGCATACCCCATAACTGTTATGATCGGACAGAGACTGGCAAAGGCAATAAGGCCAAAACCGTCAAGGGCGGGATTTCGGCCCGGGACGGTGGCGGAAAGCCCAAGGCCAAGCGCTGCCACCAGAGGTACGGTGACGGTTGAGGTGGTGACCCCGCCCGAATCGTAGGCCAGCGGAATAATGCTTTTCGGGGCAAATATGGTCTGGACGATAACGATCAGGTACCCCACGAGAATATAAAGATAGAGCGGGGTGCCGCTGATAATTCGAAAAGTCCCCAAGCTTATGCCAAAGGCCACACCAACGGCAACGGTGATCCGTAAACCCCACTGGCTTATGGTTCCGGCAGATACCTCATTTGCCTTGTACGCCACGGCAATAAGAGAGGGCTCGGCAATGGTTGTGGCAAAACCGATCATTGCCGCAAACAGATAGACCCATCCATACGCCTTCCAGTCCGCCTCCAGGACCTCTCTGCCCGCGCCATAGATAAATGCCGGATCAGAGAGTTGAGCCGCCATGATCTTCCCCAGAGGGAAAAGCGCTTTTTCAAGCCCGGCAAGAAACAGGGCCAGGCCAATGACCACATAGATTCCGCCGACCACAAGACGGCGCAGGTGCGGAATCGGTTGCTTCAGCACCAGAAGCTGAAAACCGGTTATAAGAAGGAGAATCGGCAGCACATCCCTGCAGGTGGCAAGGAGTATCTCTCCGAAATCATAGATAAATTCCACCACAAACCTCTCTGTACTACCTGAACAGGATAATCCCATACCCCATGACAAAGATCATCGGGAGCAGGGATGCAAAGGCAATAAGGCCAAAACCGTCCAGAAGGGGGCTCCGGCCGCGAATCGTTGATGCCAGGCCTACTCCCAGCGCAGCCACCAGCGGGACAGTAATGGTCGAGGTGGTGACCCCGCCGGCATCATAGGCGATGCCGATGATCTCCTCCGGGGCAATGATGGTCATCAACATGACCACACAGTACCCGCCAATAATCAGATAATGTATAGGCCAACCGCGGATGATGCGCATCACCCCGACAAGGATGGCAAGCCCCACGGAAAAGGCGACGGACAGACGAAGGCCAAGGGCATATTGACTCAGTGAGGCCTGGCCCGGATCAATCAATCCCCCCTGGCCGGCAATTTCCGCAGCCTCCCAGGCCACCGCGATAAGAGCGGGTTCTGCCACCGTCGTTGAAAAACCAAGGGCAAAGGCAAAGAGGAGAAGCCAGAAAACACTGCCCTTTCTGGCCAGGGCATGGGCCATTGCCTCACCGATGGGGAAGAGGCCCATTTCCAACCCCTGGACAAAGAGGGTAAGGCCGGCCACCACAAGAAGGGCGCCAAAAAATACCTCTCCCATTTGCGGCAGAGGTTGTTTCAAAACTATGATCTGAAAAAAGGCAATAACCAAAACTATTGGCAGCAGATCAGCAAAAGCACTCTTCAGTTTTTTCAGAATAATGGTGATGATCATTGGTTACGATGCCCGTCCCCTAATCGCGTGACGCCACTTTGCGCCTGTAATCAACCCGCACTTTGAGATCAGTGTCACTCTTTTATAACCTGTCCTCTGGAAATAAAGGAAATCTTCTCCAGACGCCGGAAAGTTCACTTTACATAAAAATGATCATTATTCAAAAGATCAATTTTATCAACATAATCGTCACATCGAGCCCCATCACCTCCTGGGCAGCATGACCCTGAATATGGTCCCTCCGGATAAATTGTCCGCAATCTCCACCCCCCCATTATGTTCCGAGACAATTTTTTTTACAATGGCAAGGCCAAGTCCGGTCCCGGCCTTCTTGGTGGAAAAAAAGGGATCAAAAACCCGTTTCCTGTGGTCATGGGCAATGCCGGGGCCACAATCAATCACCTCCAGGACAACCTGGTGGTCGTCGGAAAAGGTGCGCACGGTCACGACGTTCCCTTCCGGCGAGGACTCAACGGCGTTCACCGCAAGATTGACAATTACCTGCTTTATCCGGACCGCATCAAAGGCAACAGGAGGGAGAGAATCGGAAAGCATGCATTCAACCGTAACCGCCCGGCTTCTGGCGGTTTCACCCACAATGGCCATACTGTCTTCAACCAGTGCATTCAGGTTTCCGGGAGAACGTTTAACCTCATACGGTTTGGAAAAATCTAGCATATCGCGCATCATGGCTTCCAGTCGCACGGTCTCCTTGAGGGCAAGAACAAGCCTTTCACGGGCAGGATTGTTTTTTTCTAATTTTTTCAGTGCCTGCCGGGTCAAACCACCAATGGCGATGAGCGGAGACTTCATGTCATGGGCCACCGCAGCAAGGGATTTCCCTATTGCGACCAGCCCCTCGTCCTGTAACAGCCTTTGCTGGGCTGCCCTTTCACGCTGTTTCAGTATCCCGATAAGCACCCCGGAGGAATTATAGAGAATAACCGACAGTATCCGGTCAAAATCCACCGGGGAAAACCCCTGCCAGTAAATGAAAATAAAAGGGGAATAGCATGCGGTAATCGAAAGAGAGGTCGCCACGGCGCCGGAAAGGCCGAACCAGAAGCCAGCGAGGACAATAGGCAGAAAATAAAGCTCCCCGAAAAAAACAAGATCATAATACCGCTGCTTGTCACTTGCGTAATGGAGAAGGGTGACACCGATGACCAGGGTCACAATCAGGACAATCTTCACCCTTCTTTTTCGGGAGGCACCGGCATTCAGGCAACTTTTCATCACATGGCACCGACGTCAGCAAACAGTGCGGCCCGGCCGCAAAAGGAGTACGCTCTTCCAGGCACAGTCCTCGGCAACGGGCAGGCGAACTCTGTTGATCTCTTTGAATACAGGAAAAAATATACCCTCAACTCTTCATACTGTACACGGGTTTTGATTTTTCGTAAGGCATTTCGACCACCACTCGCCACGCCATGAAAAACCTTTTGCATAAAACACCCCCCCCGGGCATTGTCTAAACCCAAAAAATGGTTAACCATATAAGCCATGAACCCCCTTATCCCGAAAAACGCGGTAGCCGCAACCACCAACACCAGGACCAAGGCCATTTTCTGGTCCCTGGTCCTGTCCGCGCTGGGGATCACCCACAGGGTCGAGAAAGACGCTGACCTCTGGCAGATTCGGGTCAATCCTGATGACCAGCTGCGAGCCCAGCACGAGATCGCCGCCTATGAGGAGGAAAATCACAACTGGCCTCCTCCCAGACCGAGCCAGCCGCCCCCCTTGTCCGTTGGCAGACATCCGCCCACCGTCCTCGTTATGGGCATAATGGCGATACTCTATTCCATAACCGGCCCATGGAATGCACACAGCCCGTGGTTTGCCCAGGGCGCGGTCATGGCCGACAAAATACTGGATCATGGCGAGTGGTGGCGACTTGTCACCGCCCTCACCCTGCATGCCGACACCGCCCATCTTTTCAGCAACCTGATCATCGGCGCCATCCCGGTTCATTTCCTCTGCCGGACCCTGGGGGCGGGACTGGGCTGGTCCCTGATTCTCGCATCAGGAGTTGGCGGCAATTATCTGAATATCGTCCTGCGCAATTCCGATCATGTGTCCGTTGGTTTTTCCACCGCCGTATTCGGGGCACTGGGGATTCTGGTCGGCTATCAGGCCTTGAGCAAAAAAGGGCAGGCCATGTCTGCCGTTCTTGCGCCCCTTGCCGCCGGCATTGCCCTGCTGGGGCTTATGGGCAGCGGCGGAGAACGCACCGATCTCGGCGCCCACCTCCTGGGCTTTGCAGCCGGAACAGTTATCGGGGTCTTGTCCTGGCTTGCGCCCAGGGATATTATTGACAACTCCCGGGCGCAGCGCTTCCTTCTTGCGCTCTGCTTTACTGCCGTTTTCCTCTCCTGGCGGATGGCCCGTTCCTGAGACCGGCGGACACCGACCCACAAGTCCCTGGGGAGAATTAACTTGTAATCAAAGTTCCTTTCTGGGAATATAGGCAGTTAACGGACCATGGCGCAGTAAAGCCAATCCTTGTTTTCCAATAAAATCGCTGATGCCGGTACTAAAAAAAATACTCCCGGCAACACACCCTTTAAGAGGAATCATCATGTCATTTCAAGACGACCAGCAATCGCCATGGGGCTCAGGTGGCAACCGACAGCCCACCCCGGAGGATCTGATCAAGGACATCATCAACAAACTGAAATCAACCTTTGCGGGATTCGGCCAGGGATCCGAAGGCACCCCACCTGGTAACGGGGGCGGCTCCAGAGCCACATCACGCTCCAAGGGGCCAGGGATCAGCCGCCTGCTGCTGATCATCGCCATTATCCTCATCTTCCAGTTGGGCAACTCCGCCTTTTTCAAGATCCAGCCCGGAGAACAGGGGGTGATCCTCCGCTTCGGTAAATACATCAAGACCGCCTCTCCGGGACTCAATTTCAAGATCCCGATGGTCGATGAGGTGATTAAGGTAGATGTGAAATCAGTGCGCAAGGAGGAATTCGGATTCCGCACCCAACAGGCCGCCCGTCAGACCACCTACAAAAAAGAGGAGTTTGATGCCGAGTCGCTGATGCTCACTGCCGACAAAAACGTCATTGATGTTGAATGGATCGTCCAGTACAAGGTGCGCGATCCCCGGGATTTCATCTTCAAGGTCCGTGACGTGAGTCAGGCGGTCCGCGATCTTGCGGAAACCGCCGGCCGGCGGATTGTCGGCAACATGGACTTTGACTATGTGCTCTCCAACCGTGAGATCCTTGCTGCCGCCATTTCCAAGGAGTTGCAGGACACGTTGAACCGGTATGAATCCGGGGTGGATATTGGCACGGTCCAGCTCCAGGACGTCAATCCACCTCAAGAGGTCAAGCCGGCCTTTAACGAGGTCAACGAGGCGGATCAGGACATGAAACGGCTGGTCAACGAGGCGGAAGAAGCCTATAACCAGGTCATCCCCAAGGCCCGCGGCCAGGCTCTGGAAAAACTGGAGGAGGCCCACGGCTACGCGGTGGAAAGGGTCAATCTGGCCAAGGGGGAAACGACCCGCTTTCTTTCAGTGCTCAAGGAGTATCAGGCTGCCAAGGAAGTCACCCGCCAACGCCTCTATATCGAGACCATGCAGGCGGTCCTGCCGTCCCTTACCGAAATCTATGTCCTGGACAAAGACCAGCGCTCGCTCCTGCCCTTTCTCAATGTTACCGGCAAGGGCAGCGACGTAAAATAAACCCGGAGGAATTCCCGTGAACGCGATTGTACGATATCTCTTACTCGGCCTGGTCCTGGCCATGGCAATGGCCGTATGGCAGGGCTTCTATATTCTGCCCGAAGGACAACAGGCGGTGATCACCCAGTTCGGCCGTCCGGTAGGCGCCCCGATCACCGAGGCCGGCCTTCATTTCAAGACCCCTTTTATCCAGGAAGTCACCTGGTTTGAAAAACGGATCATGATCTGGGACGGAGACCCAAACCAGATTCCCACCAACGACAAGACCTTTGTCTATCTTGACGCTACCGCCCGCTGGCGGATCACCGATGCCCTGGTCTTCATGCAGGCGGTCAAGACCCCGGAACGGGCAATGACTATCCTGGATGATATTCTTGACGGCACGGTCCGTGACCTGATCAACAAGAACAACCTGGTGGAGATCATCCGCAGCTCGGACTGGTCACCCACGGAAATGGTCATTTCCGGGGCCCAGACCGAGGACGGCCCTATCCGGTTCGGCCGCGACAAAATCGCGATGATGGTCCATGAAAACGCATCAAAGATCACGCCACAGTACGGCATCGAACTGGTGGACGTGATGTTCAAACGGGTCAATTACATCGACACGGTACGGCTCAAGGTCTATGACCGGATGATCTCCGAACGCAAGCGGATCGCGGCGGAAAAACGCTCCCTGGGCGAAGGCCAGAAAGCGGAAATCATGGGCAAGGTGCAGCGGGAGTTGAAGGAGATCACCTCCAAGGCCAGCCGCGAGGCCCATGAGATCAAGGGCAAGGCCGATGCCGAGGCGGCCAGGATTTACGCTGATGCCTACAATCAGGATCCCGAGTTCTACGCCTTTTCCAAGAGCCTCGAGAGTTATCGCGAAACCCTGGGCAGCAACACCAGGCTGGTCATTTCGACGGATTCGGAGTTTTACAGGTATCTGAGTTCGGTGAAGTAAAGAGGGTAGACGGAAAGTAAGCAGTGAGGAGTGAGAAGGAGAGAGAAGTAAGGAGCCTGCCAGCTATAGAGAAGTGAGCAAGGAGTATTGGGACGGATATTTCCGGGGTGTTTCACGGTGACCACTAGTCTTCTTCAACCGCCGGGTAGGCTGGCCGCTGGTCTGCCTCGAAGGGAATCCGTCCTTTTTCCGTGGCCAGCTCCTGAAGAATATCAACATGTTTTTCCCGGTCAAGGGTGTCCCGATCCATCTGTTCGTACCGGCACGGGCATTGGGTGAGGTGCCCGCCGCACCAGGGGCATATCTCGGCCGGACAACCGAAGACATGCAGTTCGCCCCGCGACACCGCACAGAATGGGCACAACCCCTGATCAAGGTGCACCGGGACGTACACGGAAAAGGTCTTCAGCTTTTCCGGGGTATGGAGATCAAGGAACCCCTGTCTGTCGGCAAAACCAAAAAAAGAGAGCGCAGCCTCTTCCCATATTCCCTCTGCCAGGGTTCCGAGATAGACTGCCTCTTCACTGCTCACCGCGTAAAGGTAATGGTCGTGCAGAGTGGTGACGCAGACGAGGAAAATCCCCTCGCGCCGCTGCAGAAGCCGGACAACAGTAATGACATCTTCCCTCGACTCGGGAAGGTAGCTGTAGAATTCCTGAAAAAGATTAAGGGCCACTGCGTCCGAACCGTGCTTTTCCAGAAGCGATACCGCGGCACTGAGTCGTTCGCCCGGCACGGCGTATTCCATCAGCTTCCGAATCTCTTCCACCCGGCCCTGTAAATTTTTTGTGAACATTTTTTTCCTTTTCAGCTGTTCTTCAGACCGGGTTATTTTTCGCAGAAGTTGGAGTAGTAACAGCAATGCGGGCAGTAATCCGATCCACCCAGCGCCTGGTCTCAACCTCCATGTCTTTTGCCCTGGTGATCGCAGTGACCACCGCGATCCGCCGGGCCCCGGCATCGACCAGAGCAGGCACATGATCAAGTTTGATGCCACCCATCACCGAAAAGGGCAGGGAAGATCGGGCGGAAAACTCCCGTATCGCCTCAACCCCGAGAAATGAGGACAGGCCTTCCTTTGTCTCGGTCGGAAAAACCGGTCCGATATTATAATAGGAGGCCCCGCGCTGCTCGGTGGTGGCGGCCTGCTCCACGGTATTGGCCGACACTCCGATAACCATATCGGGCGCCTACCGCCTGACCTCTTCCGCCGGGAGGTCACTGTTGCCGAGATGGACGCCGTCCGCATCGGCCATGAGGGCGATATCGACCCGGTCATTGACCAGAAAGAGAGCCCCGGCCTCCCGGGTGAGTCTTCGAAAAAAAAGCGCCTTCTGAAAAAGGGTCCGGTCATCGGCATCCTTGTCCCGAAGCTGAACTATCTTTGCCCCGCCCGCCAGCACCGCCTCCAGCCACTCCTGGTCGCTGCGCCCGCTGGCAAGTTTTTCACAGGACACCGGATAGACCGTTACTTTTTCTAAAAAAACGCTCATCCTGTCATGATGAAGGGAACCGAAATGTGTACACTCTGCTCTCATGGTTTGCGCATACCTCTTGAATCGAAAGTTATTTTCTTCTATAGTAATCGATTCCCGAGTTAATTTCACCGGAGAAACTCCCAGACGGCGCCACGCACAACAGCCGGTTGAATGCCGGCTTGCACAGCAATCAGCCCATACCCAACCAGGGAACTGCGGACCCCGCACCATCGCAACTCCCCGGCAATGATAAAGGATTTGAGGTGACGCGAATGATAAACAAAATGACATCCACGGAATCAGCGCAGCTAACCATTGAAGGCAAGACCTACGAACTCCCGATCATTATCGGCAGCGAGGGAGAAAAGGCCATCGACATCAGGCGCCTCAGGGCAGAAACCAGCTACATCACCCTGGACAGCGGCTACATGAACACCGGTTCCTGCGCCAGCACCATCACCTTTCTTGAAGGATCTCAAGGCATTCTCAACTACCGGGGGTATGCCATTGAGGAGCTTGCCGAGAACTGCAGCTTTGTCGAGGTCGCCTACCTTCTTTTGCACGGGGCCCTGCCAAAGGCCGATGAGCTGAAAAAATTCAGTACTCTCCTTGGCCGCTACGCCATGATCCACGAGAACATGATCCACTTCTTTGACGGGTTTCCACCCAATGCGCCACCCATGGCGATCCTCTCCTCCATGGTCAACACCCTGAGCAACTTCTATCCTGAAATGATAGACAATCCCATGGAAGAAATAGATAAAATGGCGGCACGTCTCATCTCCAAGGTGCGAACCATCGCCGCGTTTTCCTATAAGAAATCCATCGGCCACCCGGTTATCTACCCCCGCCACGACCTGAGCTACTGCGCCAATTTCCTTAACATGATGTTCGATTCACCGGTGCAGCCCTATGCCGTCAATCAACAGGTTGTAGCGGCCCTCAACAAAATCCTCATCCTCCATGCCGACCATGAGCAGAACTGCTCCACCTCCGCGGTCCGGCTTGTGGGCAGCGCCCGGGTGAATCTCTACGCCTCGATCTCCGCGGGAATCAGCGCCCTGTGGGGACCGTTGCACGGCGGCGCCAACCAGGCCGTGGTGGAAATGCTCGAACAGATCTATGAGGAAGGCGGGGATTACCAGAAGTACATCGACCGGGCCAAGGACCCCAATGACCCTTTCCGGTTGGTGGGATTCGGGCATCGGGTGTACAAGAATTACGATCCCCGGGCCAGAATCATCAAACAGGCCTGCGATCAGGTACTTACCGCACTCAACGTGGCCGACCCACTGCTCGACATTGCCAAGGAACTGGAGGAGGTTGCCCTGCGCGACGACTATTTCATTGAACGAAACCTCTACCCCAATGTCGATTTCTACAGCGGCATCGTCTACCGGGCGATCGGCATCCCCACCAATATGTTCACGGTGATGTTCGCACTTGGCCGCCTGCCGGGATGGATTGCCCACTGGAAAGAGATGTGGGACGATCCGGACTGGCGGATCAACAGGCCGCGCCAGGTCTATGTCGGCCCCCGGAAACGGGCATTCGTGCCCATGGCCGACAGATAGGCAGATTGCCTACCGGCCTTGACCGGACTTGGCGCTGTCGCGATCTGTCCGGCCCAGGGGATAATTGCGGCCAAGGAAATCCATCTCCTCATCCAGGGTAGAGACCTGGCCATCCAGCCGCGCCTCGAGCAGATGATTGAGAATGGTCCGGTACACCGGGCCTTCCGGATACCCCATCGCCTGCAGATCACTGCCCCGGATGGCGGTGCTGACATGCCGCAGATGGGTCACATATGAGGAGACCGCCTTTTTGGCCTCCTTGCGCCGGACCAGCGCCAGGACGTAGAGAAGCCCCTCATGCTCCAGCCCGCGCAACAGCCAGTAATTCTCACTGGGCCGATATATCGCGCCGCGGTTCAACACCTTCAGGATCTTGTCCGCCATACTCTTTATCCGGACCAGCATGGCCCGATGACGTTCCGCCACCTCAAATCTCTTGCAGAAAGCCTCCAGGTCCTCCACAGATCTCGGGGCCATCAGAACCAGAAGAAAGACCATCCACGAGCGGCAGGGTTCGTCAAGGTAGAGCAGCCTATGCCATGCCACCACCTTCTGGGTTTCAGCGAGATAACGCTCCAGCCGCTTTTCCAGTTTCAGGCCGGGCAGGAGAAACCGCAACAGGTCAAAGCCCGCCATCCTCTGGAGTGATGGCACGGGATCTTCCTCGGAAAGGATCAGCTTTAACTCACCAAAACACCGCCGACCGTAACACCGGTCAAAAAGATTCATCTTCACCGCGTTCTTGAGCAGCTTTTCGGTATGCTTTCCGATCTGAAACCCCATCCGCTGTTCAAAGCGAATCGCCCGGAAGATGCGGGTCGGGTCCTCGACAAAACTCAGATTATGAAGAATCCTGATCCGCCGCTCCTTGAGATCATTCTGGCAATTAAAAAAATCAACCAGGGTCCCGAACCGTTCCGGGTTGAGATGAATGGCCATGGCATTGATGGTGAAATCACGCCGGTAGAGATCGAGCTTGATCGATGAGAGTTCCACCGTGGGCAGGGCGGCGGGATGCTCGTAATACTCGAGGCGGGCGGTGGCCACATCTATTTTAAACCCATTGGGCAGGGTCACCACCGCGGTATTGAATTTCTCGTGGGTCCGGACCTGACCGCCAAGGCGCTCTGCCAGCTTACCGGCAAACGGGATACCATCCCCCTCCACCACCACATCAAGATCAAGATTGGGGATCCGCAGCAGGAGATCGCGGACAAAACCACCCACAGCAAAGGCTGCACACCTGTTTTCCTCAGCCACTTCACCAATGGTCCGGAGCAGAAGAATGACCTCCCGCTTGAGACTCTCGACCATCAGGCTGTTGAGATTGCGGTGCCGCTCGACATAGGAACGGTCATCCCCGGCCAGGGGCTCGCCGGGCACATGGCCGGGATCGTGGACCAGGAGGTTAAGCAGATCAGTGCGGGTAATCACCCCCTTTACATCGCCACTCTCCCCAACCACCGGGATCAACCGCTGGCGGTGTTCGATGATCAGTTCCTGGATATCAGCTATGGTGGCGGATAAAGGCAGGGTGGCAATTCCGGTGGTCATGTACTCAGAGACCGGAAGGCCGCCCAGCCCGTGAAAAATAGCCTTTTCCGCAACCAGGCGGGAGATCATCCCCAGCACCTTCTTGCTGTTCTCAATCACCGGCAGCACGGTAATGTTGTACCGGGTAAGCACCTTGTTGGCCTCGTTGATCGACAGTGTCGGGCCCACGGAAATCACCGGCGATGACATTAGTTCGCCGGCCATGCTCTGGGGCCTCACATGTTTATGAAGAAGCTCGACCAACCGTTCCTCGGCCTGGATGATCGTCTGGTCACGGACCGTGGCCGAGGCTGCGGAGGCGTGTCCGCCGCCACCGAATTCACGTGCGATTTCACCGACATTTACCTCGGTGATGCGGCTGCGGCCGATGAGATAGATCCGGTCTCCCATGGCGGCAAGGGCAAAGATGCAGTCAAGGTTGTCCATAACCATGAACTGGCGGACGATCAGGGCAAACTCATCAACGTAATCCGGCATGGTCAACCGGGCAACCACAATGGATATCCCCTGGATGGTGTAGCTGGTGGAGTTACGGATCAGGTCGTTTAGAAGGGCCACCTGGGTTGCGGTGAACTCCCGGGCAACAAACTGGGTAACCATGTTGATATCGGCCCCCCGGGTCAGGAGCCAGGCCGCGGCAAGGAGATCATCCGGGGTTGTCGTGGAAAAGGTGAAGGAACCGGTGTCCTCGTAAATACCCATGAGAAGAAGGGTTGCGTCTTCCCGGGCAAGATCAATTTCCCTTTCCTGGAACAGCTGGCAGAAGACCGTGCAGGTAGCCCCGAGGGGGCGAACCACCTCCACCGAACCGTGAAGGTCGCCAGGCATGTCGGGATGGTGATCGTAGAGGTGGACCTCAACCCCTGGATTTTCAAGACATTGAGCCAGATTACCAAGACGCCCGGCCTGCCGGGTGTCGACCACGACAAGCAGGCTCACCTCCTTCAGGTTGATCTGGCGAATCCGTTTGAAATCGTAAGGGTAGGTCAGCGGGTCGGCGAGAAAATCCCGGACGTTCTTTTCCTGGGAACCGGGAAAGACGAGACAGGCCTCGGGATATATTTTGCTGGCAGCCACCATGGCGGCCAGGGAATCAAAATCAGCGTTAAGATGGGTGGTTATCACCTGCATGGGGCACGTCTCATATAGTTTTCATCAGAAAACAGCATAGCCGATAAAGATGCTCGCGTAAAAAGTCATGGGATGGCTAAGTAAAAATTTTGAGATACAGGTAAGCGAACCTGTGAGACTCCGAGGCGTAGTGATTTTTCAGGTGCGAGGCCATACATGTAGTGTGCCGAGTGCCTGAAAAATTGCTACAACGCAGTAGATCGGACTTTTTCCGACGCCATCAATACCAGAGCTTTACCACAACGGGGCATAAACGTCACCCACGGGGATGAAAACGGTTGTGGATGCCCTTGAGACGGGAAGTGTGGACATGGGTGTAGATCTGAGTGGTTGCGATATCGGCATGGCCCAGCATCATCTGCACCGATCGCAGGTCAGCGCCGTGCGCGATAAGATGGGTGGCAAAGGAGTGGCGCAGCATGTGGGGGCTTATCTTTGCGGTAATTCCAGCGCTCTGTGCCCTCTGCCGGAGTATCTGCCAGAAACGGAGACGGGTCATGGCCGTGCCCTTGCCGGTGACAAAAAGAAACGCACTGCTCCGGCCCTTCAGGATAATGGGGCGACCCGAAGAGATATAAAGGCTCAGTGTTTCCCCGGCCTCCTCACCAAAAGGCACCAGACGCTCCTTGCTCCCCTTGCCGATAACCCGGAGATATCCGGCGGCAAGATCCAGGGCGGCAAGCGGCAGACCTACCAGTTCTGAAACCCGGAGACCGGAGGCATAAAGCAGATGGAGCATGGCATGATCACGCAATGCCAGAGGACCCGATCCGGATGACGCAAGGAGCGAACCGACCTCATCCACCCGAAGAAATCTGGGCAGCGACTGCCCCAGTTTGGGGCGATCAATGATTGCGGTGGGCAGCTCATCAATCACCTTTTCCCTGCTCAAAAACCGAAAAAAATGACGCAGCATGGAAACGGTCCGGGCGCTGCTCCGGGCCGAGATCCCCTGTCCGCTTCGCTGGGCGAGATAGTCGCGGATCAGAGGAGAGGTTATATCGGCGAGCGCGCCGATCTTTCTTTGATCAAGAAAGGAGTAAAAACTGTTGAGATCGTACTGGTAAGAGATGATGGTATTTGGGGACAGCCGTCGTTCCACGGCCAGATAGTGGATAAAGAGTTCCTGATAAAACAAAGGCGACCGGAGGGGACCGGTCGCCTGAACCTGGGGCATTTTCTTGTTACTTAGACCCTTCCCTGCTCTGCGGGTGGTGCTCATTGACCCTTTTCGTCTCCACAGAAATCGTCAACGGGCGGCACACTGTCGTGGCACACCCACAAACGGTGTCAAAAGATCACAGCACAGCGATACATCCTGCCGGAGCGGGATGGAATCAGTTGGCCTGACGGAACTTGAGTTTACGCATCTTTCTTTTGGCTTCAGCCTGCTTGCGGCGTTTTTTCTCACTGGGTTTCTCGTAAAATTCGCGCCGCTTCAATTCACGCTTTATTCCATCCATCTGCAGTTTTTTCTTCAGCTGCCGAATCGCGTACTCAATGTCTCCCCGCACTTCAACTTCAATCATGATCGCTCCGTTTTCAGGTCAGTTTTTTTTAATATCATTAAAATTTAATTCTTTT
>JBFHXP010000038.1:0-22019 GCA_041598875.1 Desulfobulbales bacterium | reverse complement strand
CATTACCATGGCAGCACCGAGATCTTCAATGGCGGAACCGGTCTTTTTGAGAGCTATAACGGCGGAGAAAGGGTGTTTTAGCGGTTTGAAAACGGATAGGTGTTGCCGTCCGGAACAAAAGACTTTCCGGGCGGACACTAATTACAGCAGGAGAAATTCCTTGAACTCGCCGCGCATGCAATGGTTGGAGGACATGGAGGATGAGTAGGCGCCGGCGTTGATCAGCGCCAGGCACTGCCCTTCGGAGAGTGGCGGCATGGCGATGCCGGCATACCAGATATCCAGCGCCTCGTTGATATTGCCGGCAATGGTCACCGGTGTCCGCGCTCCCCCGCGCGAAGTGGCGGGAACCGGATGAAAGGGCAGCCCGTATACCGCCGGTTCAACTGCCAGGTTGAAACCGGCATCAACACCCACGAACACGGTATCCTGTTTTTTCTCAACAGTATTGATAGTCAAGAGCAGGATGCCCGTATCCTTGACCAGGTAGTCGCCTGGTTCAATTTCTATCGTGAGTGGGCGGTGGGCAAAATGATCGGCAAGTATCCGCGCCCAGCGGGTCAGGTCAAGGGTGCTGTCTGTCTCGACGTGGGGAACTCCCAGCCCGCCGCCGACATTGACTGTTGCGACCGAGTCGAGTTGATCAACGAACCACAGGCAGTTTTTGATGATCGCATTCCAGGTCTCAAGCTGGGGGGTCAGGTAGCCGCAGCCGGTGTGGAAGTGAATCGTGCTGATGGTGAGGCCGTGATGACGGGCCAGTGCCACCGCCTCGCTGAACTGTTCCCGGTATATCCCGAACTTGGTGGTAACCGCGCCGCTGTACTGGAGTTTTTCGTTCTGGGCGCGGCCGATGCCCATGGCCGGATTGACCCGGATACCGATATTCCCGCCTGCCCTGAGCGCGCCCCAACGGCGGATGGTGCTTAAGGAATCGCAGTTCATTGCCAGGCCGTTTATCCGCGAGAGGCGGGACAGGTCGGTATCTGACAGACTGGTGGCGGTAAAGGAGATCTCCTCTGCGCCAAACCCGCAGCCAATGGCATGGACCACCTCTTCAGGCGAACAGGCATCGATCCCTGCCAGTCCTGTTCCCTTGATATGGGTCAGCAACGGGGCAAACCGGTTTGCCTTCATCGCGTATTTGATGCCGTATCGGTTCTTGAGACCGGTCTGGTCCAGGGCGGCGCGCAGCCTCCTGATATTTTCGGTCACGCGATGGGCGTTATAAAAAAAAGACGGAGTCCCGAATTGGCCGGCCAGTTCGTGGACGACCCGGCCGGCAAATATCAGCGATCCATCGTGCAGGGAGAGGTCTTCCCGTTCCCACCACTCGGTCATATGACCTGGAACTCTTCAAATGGCGGTTCAGTAAGCTCCAGCCCGCCTTGAGCAAGAGGAATCCCGCCAGGAAGTTCCTTGCTACCTGTTACCCATCCCCGGCAGTTTTCCGCGCCGCAACTGCATGGAAACTGTTTGTACAGAACATCCTCGGTCTGGGCGTAATCCATCATCAGATACTCCATGGGATTGATGTCTTTTGTCGCGTATACCAGGAGATTTTTCATGTCCAGAACAATGTTGGGATCGCATGAATGGAGGAAATAGCCTGAAAAATAGGTGTCGTAGAGATGAATGCCGGGCTCAATCTGCAGACTGTGCTGGCGGATGTCGGTGATAATATCTCCCGCCAGGGCACAGATCAGAGATCCCTTGGAAAAGAATTTGTACGTCATTACCCCCATGCCGCTGACATGGTTTTTCAACACAACATTGAAATCATTCTTGTTGGGAAATAATGGATTATTCCCAAAGTGAGGAGGGTACATATAGTGAGAGTCCTATTAAAATGTGTTGGTCTTCAGGCAGCTTGACAGCAGGGCATGGCCTATGGTGTAAAATGCGCAACTTTTACACCTTTTCAGAATGATTATCAATATGTTTTTACGGTGAAAAGGGGTTCTGCTGAAAAAAAATATCTCTATTAAAATAAGTTAGTTATTAAAAAATTGAGGTGCCGCGGCCTGAATTGTTTCCCCAGCCGGGCAGATCGCGGGGTCAAGGAGGTGAGAAAAGAAGAGATTCGAGGGAAAAAAAGGTTGACAAAACATATCTACAGATTTAGATATGTAGATATGAAAACAAGTGCCGATATCCTCAAATCTGTGGGTGATGAGCAGAGACTGCGTATCCTGATGCTCCTGGCTGTCAAGGAACTGAGTGTCTGTCAGTTGATGGGAATTATGGATCTGGCCCAGCCGCTGGTCTCGCGCAATCTCTCCATTCTCTCCAGGGCCGGGTTTCTGTCGGAGAGACGGGACGGCAAGCTCAAGTTTTTCCGGGTAAGAGAAGATCTTTCTCCACGGCTGGAGAGACTTTTAGCTGCCCTGAAAAACATGGTTGAAGGCGATCCTCAGTACCTGGATGACCTGGAAACCCTGCGGGAGTGTGACCGGTTTCAGAAAGAGGCGGGCCGGTGCGATATGAAAACCTTTTATGAATTTCAGCAATGGCGGAGACGGAAACAATGATTCTCGAATTTATGAAAAAAAGATCCAGGCAGCAGATATTCACCTCCATTGCCTTGCCTCTGGTTGTGGTTGGCGGCTGGTTCTACCCGATGCTTGGGTTTTTTCTGCTGCTCTGTATGGTCGGCTCGCTGGCAATTGCCTGGAAAAATGGCCGTAAATGGTGTGACTGGTCCTGTCCGCGAGGAAGTTTCTATGACATCTTTTTAAAAAAGATTTCCCGCCGCAGAACCGTGCCGGATCTTATCCGGAAGACCTGGTTCCGGTCAGTGGTTCTGGGTGGCCTGATTACCGCCCTGGGAACTCAGCTCTACTTTGCCTGGCCGGATATCGAGGCAGTGGGCATGGCCTTTGTCCGGGTGCTGACCATCACCACCACCGGAGGAATCGTTCTTGGTTTTTTTTATCAGGAGCGGGCCTGGTGCCACATCTGCCCCATGGGCACATTGGGCAAGTGGTCAGCCCCCCGGAACCGGGCGCTTCTTGTCAGCGGGCAGTGCAAGAGTTGCAGGCTCTGCACCAGGGTATGCCCGATGCAGCTGAAGCCCTATGAGTACAAGGCGGAAGCGATGCATGACGGTGACTGCCTGAAGTGCGGAAGCTGTGTTGCTGCCTGTCCGATCACCGCGCTGGAATTTGGGGGTGAGCAGAAACGGGCAGCCTGATTGCGGGAAAAGGCACGGAGGTGCAGAGGCAGAAGGCACAGAGGCAGAAGGCAGAAGGAACAGAGGCAGAAGGCATAAAGTGGCAAAGTGACAGAGTGACAGAGAAAGTGAGATGGAAGACGTGAGACGATAGACGTAACCCCAAAATCAGGGGCAGAGTGGCAGAAGGCATAGAGCTTTTTTTGATTCAAAATTCAAAATTATTAATTGCTGTTGTATGTCCTGCTAGCCTGCCAGCCCTCCAGCCCGTTCCGCCGGCCCGGAATGCTTGAAAATATAAAAACAGCGGCCATCCTCAAAGGTCAGATCCTCGGCCCTGCTCCGGCCCATGTCGATGCCGAGACTCTCATTGTATCTCTGCCAGATGGTAAGGGCCAGGCTGTGTCCCTGCTCGGAGTCCTCCCACTGAGATCCGGCAACCGCAAGGCCTACCACGGCCCGGGACAGGTAGCCGGCACCCTCGATCAACTCGATGTCTTCCAGGCACGGCTTGAACCCGCTGCCGACAATAACCGCGTGTTTTTTCCCCACAGCCTCGTCCGGGGTCAATTCAGTGACGTTGTTGAGCAGGAGAATGCAGGCCCGGCCGTTAGTGCGGGTCATTGGTTCGAGTTTGCACTCGCACATGGGGCAGGAGAATTCCTGTTGAAAATGCCGGCAGCAGACGACCTGACGGCATTGCGGGCAGGATCCGGCAATGAGACCGGGCGCTGACCTGTTTCCGGGTTTATTGTCAGCAGAGGGATCAGGAACCCAGCATGCCCCGCAGATATCACACTGGGCAAATATCGGATCAAAATCATGGGCCGCGGCCAGTTCCGGCTTGATCGGTTCCGGGGTGTCGCGGCGCATCCCCTGGTGCATGGCAATGGCTGCCAGTTCCAGCGCGGTTTCATGTCCTGGAGAGTGGTGCAGGAATTCGTGGAGCCCGGCCAGCGCGGTATTCAACTCGCCGGATTGAATCTGCTTCTCTATCTGGTCATGAATTGTATCAAAGGGATCCTGTGAGGCAGAGGGCGCGGCAGGGGGGAGCAATGCGGTCATAGCCGCAAGGGTTTTCTGGAACCACTCTTCGGCCTGCTCCTTGTTCTGCGCTGTTATCACCGCCCGCTCCTGGAGGAACCGTATTGAAACATCGGGCGGTGGGGTGATTGAGGAGATGGCCTTTTCCAGCGCCCCCAGTTCCGCCGGGGTTGAAGAGGCAAGCCGCATGATTTTGGTCCGGGACATGAGTTGGTTCAAGGCCCGGCCAAGGATATCGGCGGTCCGGTCGGCACTCTCCTTGTCCGGTGCGCTGATCCTGATTCCGGGATTCTCATGGTAGACACGAACCCCCCGGGGAAGGGTGGTTTCCGGGCTGAGATCAGCCACCAGTATGCCGGCATCAAAATCGCCGATATTAAAGGTGTAGGAATGGGTTACCTCCCTGGGTTTACGTGCAGGCTCATTCAGTGTCGGGCCGTAACCAGGGTCACGGGGTCGCTCCTGCCTTTCGTTTTTTTTGAAAAAATCAAACAACCCCATGTTGTCCTCTTTTCGTATTTTTTTTTGCCGCTTCCGGGAATGGAGACTCGCCCGCGAGAACGGAACCATGGCCAGATGAAGGAATGCGTACCCGTCTCTTCCGTGAGAAAACCTGTTTCTTCAGTGTATTCATTTGTCCGTAAGGTGGCAACGGCTAAGAATTTCTCAGTGGCCGATGAATTCACTCCTTTCTGTCAAGGGCGGTGATAAAGGCATCAACAATGGCCGGGTCAAACTGACTGCCTCGGTTGTCGAGGAGTTCTTTCCGCGCCATGTCTGTTGCCAGTGCCTTGCGGTATGGCCTGTCCGCGGTCATGGCATCGTAGCAATCGGCAACCTGGAGTATCCGGGCGAGAAGTGGAATTTTTTCTCCGGCAAGTCCAGCGGGGTAGCCTGTTCCGTCGTATCGTTCATGATGGTGGCGTATGATCTGAAGGGTTTCCTGCAGGTGGCTCGCACCCGCAAGGATCTGGACTCCCTGATCCGGGTGTTTCTTGATGATTTCAAATTCCTCGGCAGTGAGCTTTTCCGCCTTGTCAAGCAGGGAGTCGTAAGTCCCTATCTTCCCGATATCGTGAAGTATTCCGGCGAGCATGAGGTTTTTTTTGTCAGCTCCGGAAATGCCGAGTTCATCACTGATCATTTCGGCGTACTTTTCAGTGCGCTGCGAATGGCCTCGCGTCCAGGCGCTTTTGGCGTCAAGGGCGTTAATCATGGTGGTGATTGTTTGAAACATCATTTCCTCGAGTTTTTTGTTCTGGGTGATGATTTTCCTGGAGGCCCCGTAAACGATGCCGAAGAGCACGAGATAGAGGAGGGTGAAGCCGACAATAATTCGATTCCACAGGATTTTCTTGTGGGTGGTGATTGCCTGGGAGAGAGTGGTCAGGTCATAGTAGACCTCTACCACAACCGCTGGTTTGTTGTCGTGTGAAAAAAATATCGGCACATAGAGTTCAAGAATCCTGTCCCGGTTGAGTTGTTCCCGGTATTTGGCGTCAAGGTAACCTCCTTCGGCTATCTTGGTGGCGATTTTCCCTGAAAGGGCCCGGGTGAGCAGGTCATTATCGGCAAATTGCCGGCCCACGAGATTTCGATGGGGGGACCAGGTAACGGTCCGGTCACTGTTCCAGATCTTCACCTCGGTCACCAGGGGGCCAAGAGAGAGATGTTCGATCTGCCGGTCAAAATCCGCAAGGTCTTTTTCCGCAACTGGCTGGGCCAGGGCGTCCACAGTGAAATGTTTTTCAGTGTTCTGGGTTACGATGTGGGCGGTTTCCTGGACAACCCTCTGGAACATTGAATGTTCCATGGAGGATGAGACGGTCCATCCAAGGAGAATACCGAAGAGGACCAGTGCCAGGAGGCAGAGAAGGGAGAATCGCTGAATTAGTGACATAGGACATTGATGTAAAATTGAGATTACTGATACCTTTAATTTTTTTACTGTTTTTTCACGGTATCGTCAATTACCGCGTTCCGGTCCGCCTGGGTTTCCTGGGCGGCGCGGGCCTTGTCAATGGGGGTGCGGATCTTCTCGCCTATCTCCTCGGCCGCCTGGTCGGTCATCTTGCTGACAGCACCTTTTTCAGGCTCCGGGTCATTACTTCGGGAGCACGATACCAGGGGCGCTGTAAGCAGAAACAGGATTGCGGGTGTAAGCAGTTTCCAGGTGAATCGTCTTTTCATGGCGCATCCTCACGGTTGAAGTTGGTTTGGGCGCTGTTTAAAAAAACCATGGTACTTTCCCACCAGCTCATGCCGGCGACAGCGGGCCAGGTGTTGTGACCCGCGTTGGGAAGGAGTATGAGTTTTTTCGGTCCGAGGAGATGCTGGTAAAGATTGAGGGAGTGTTTTTTCGGGATAATCTCGTCATGTTCAGCCGGTGCGATAACCACCGGGACCTGGGATCGGTTGAGATTGGCGGTGGTGTCATAGGTGTCCTTGATCAGGATGCGGACCGGCAGGTACCAGTATATTGATTGGGCCAGGTCCGTCAGGGAGTCCCAGGGGGTTATCGCAATAACCCCGGCCGGTGGATCAGGTGCCTCTGCGGCCACTGCCGCGGCAACAGCGGCGCCCAGGGATTCGCCGCAGAGATAAACGGGGTCACCGAATTGCCGCCGGATTGCTGCCAGGGTCTCCAGGCCGTCGGCAACGATCGCTCTTTGGTTGAGGTTTCCGGGTCTGCCGCTGTATCCCGGGTATTCGGCCAGGAGAACCCGGTAGCCGAGACGGGGAAGGTGATCGGTGTAGTACGTGCGGTGCCATGCGGAACCGGCATTGCCGTGGAAAACGAGTATCGTCCCCCGGATCTGGTTGTCCGTGGTTTTGTTGAGAAAGCCGCGAAAGGAGTCGTCTGCCGCGGGCCATGGGACAATGCCGCTGATTTCCATCTGGCTCTCGTTCGGCCGCGCCTGGTCGGGGAAATAGAGGAGCCGGCGCTGGAAGAGAAAAACAATCCCCACCAGAATAATATAGCCTGCGGCAATGGTTATGAGGTGTCGCATTATTCGATTGGCACCGGTCTGAGCTATGGGAGCCGTCTGTATCCGTGACGGAAAAACGTCAATAGTGTAAAAAAATAACAGGGAAAAAGGATCTCGCACACGCCTCGCACACACCAACTATATCAGATATTTCCGGGTATGCCATTTTCTTTGCCGTGGTATATCTCCCTGCAGCGAGCGGAGTCTTCACGTATCTGTTTGACAATGGGTATTCCCTTGACAGTGCAGAGGATATTCTGGTATCAGCAGATTATTTGACACGCATGGAAGGTGCTTTTATAAGCGGAGCATGAACAGAATCCGGGGAGGATAACCTGATGAATGTATTGCCAAAGATTTTCTCACGCGCCTTGATGGTGTTTTTTGCGGTCTTTTTTCTTGCCGCTCTGACCACCCCGGAAACATCTTCCGCGGCCTCTGCCAAGGAGATCAATATCCTGGTCGATGATGCCCTGAAACGTTTCCGGGATGAGATTAACGGCGGTGCCGGCTTTCTGGAAAAGGCCGAGGGAGTTCTGGTTTTCCCCCGGGTTATCAAGGCGGGCATCGGCATCGGCGGGGAGTACGGAGAGGGCGCCCTGCGGGTTGGCGGCCTCACGGTTTCTTACTACAACACCACTGCCGCTTCCGTCGGCCTGCAGCTCGGCGCCCAGTCCAAGACCGTGGTCCTGGTGTTCATGACCAGGGAGGCGCTGATTGAATTTCAGAAAAGCAAGGGCTGGAAGGCAGGTGTTGACGGCTCTGTCGCCCTGATCAAGTGGGGGGCCGGCGAGGACATCAATACCGTGGAAATCAAGGACCCCATTGTCGGCTTTGTCTTTGGCAACAAGGGGCTGATGCTCAACCTGACCATAGAGGGATCGAAGTTCACCAAGATCGACCGCTGACCGGGAACTGCACTTCTATTTGTGGCGCGCGGGTCCGCCGTTATATCACGAAATTGACTTTCATGACTAATGGGTACATGCTCCTGGAGGGGGAACGAATGGATGGTGTACGGACACAGGTGATTCTTGCCGCGTTTTTTCTCGGGAGTACGATTTGGGCTGGAGGCGCCAGGGCCAGCGATGGTCTTGCCGGTTCCTGGCAGTGCCGGGCCGAATTCATGGGTATGACCGGAGAGGTGGAGGAGGTTTCCTTTGACGGTCAGGGGGGCATCGTCATGGTTGGTGAGCGGGCCCGCTACACCCTGGAGTCCGGCAGGATAATGCGGGTATCCGGCGGGTTCGACACCGAAGAGTACCAGTACAATCTGACCGGCGAACAGCTTGTCCTTGCCGCCAGCGACGGCTCGCTTCTTCGTTGTGTTCGTCAAAGCGGCCGGGGGACTGGTTCCGGAGCACCGGGAGAGGGCCGGACTCCGGAGGGAATCGGTTCGGGCAAGGAGATCTATCCGGCGCCACCAGAACCCGGAGGTCCCCCACAGGCCCACGCGTATCCAGGGGTGGAGCAGCCGGCAACCGATAATGGCTGGCAACTGAACGGGACATACTGCTCCTGGAGCGGTTCGTCCTCTTCCTCCTCTTCCTACAGCAGTACCCGCCGCATTTCCTTTGACGGGCAGGGGAGCTGGTCCTTTGGCTCCGAATCTTCGTTTTCCAGCGGCGCCGGAGCGGCCTATGGCGGTGGTGGCGGCGATTCGGGCACCTACCGGGTGGTTGGTGATCAGATTCTCTACCAGACCGGAACAGGTGAGCAGGGGGCGGCCATTATCAAGGTTCGGCGCAATGACGGCAGCGCTTCGGAAATCGAGGTCGACGGCGCGCTTTACGCCCCGCAACTCTGCGAGTGATCGGGATCGGTGGCGCGCGTTAGGGAAACCGAAAAACATCTTTTTCCATGGAGGTGATCCCCCCGGGGAAACCCTTTATTTACTCTGGGGCGGGCTCCATCCTTGAACCACTCCATGAGATGTTCTCTCCGGTGATGCTTGCGGTGATGCCGTTAACCAACTCTTTTCCCCCGGGATCAAGCTCGGCCGTGGATGTCTCGGTAAGCCCGCTCCCATAATCCACGGCAAACTCCAGTCGCTCTCCCTTTAAGGTACCACTGATCGGGGCCATGGCAAAATTGTCCCAGGAAAGGGTGCCGGTGACATTTTCTCCGTTCTGCTCGGCAATTACAAGGGTCCCGGGGTAGCCATTCTCCTGAATCAGTCGCCACGCGCCGGCAATATCCCGGGAGGGGGGCGGCTCCGGCGGTGCCGGCTCAAAAGGCGCAGGCGATGTGTCAACATTGACATCCTCTGGGGATGCGGCCGGAATGATTGCCTCGGCCGGCCCCTCACTCTGCGGGACTGAGGGGAGGTCGGGGAGTGGTGAAAAGGCGTTTGTGATTGTCGAGATCTCCGCGGGGTTCATCGTGCCGCTGTTTACATTGCAGTCCCAGTCGATAATTGCCCATTGATCGGCATTGATCATCTTTTCCACGGAGTCGGCGGGACAGATCGCGGAAATCTTTCCTGAGGCCGCCTTGATTTCTGTGGCCCGGAACCGCTGATCGTAGCGAACGCCGAACTGGGAATCCCTGGCAGTGACGGTGCAGGTCGGGGTCGTGACCGCGAGTTCCGCCTGTCTTGTTTCCCCGGGGATCCTTCCCTTCAATTCCCCTGTGTTCAGGCTGGCTTTGATCGAGGAAATCGAGCCCGCCTCCAGGGTGATCTGTTCAATGCGGAATTCGGTTTCAGGTCCGATCCTGATCTGGCCGCCGCCATCAAGATCAAGGGTTGTTTCAGTCGCAACACCGGTTGTGATGGTCGTGTTTTTTTCCACAACCATCCCGGAGGTGGCCGGTGTTTTTTTGCCGGTACTGTCGGAGAGGGTGAGACCGGTATCATTGCCGAACAGGGAAACGATGCGGATTTTCCCTTTAAATTCAGATTCATCGGCAATGAAGAAGGCGGTTATGTCGACCTCGGTTTCCGGATAATAGGTCCAGTTTGAGCCGGAGATCACGACGCCGGTGTGGGCATGGAGCCGGTATCTGCCCGGTTCCACCCTGGGCAGGGTATCGGCGGCTGGAAAGTTTTTGTCCGGGCAGGATATGCCGGTGGTACAGACCGAGACCAGATCTCCGGAATACAAGGTGACTTTTTCCCAGCTGCGATTGTTCCACTTCTGGAGCGAGAATTCCAGCAGGGTGCAGGTGTCGCACCGGGCAGACCCCTGAACAAAGATCCGGCCGGGCTCGCTGATCTGAAATTCAGTTGTTGTGAAAAGGGTCGGTTCGGTAATAACCGGCTCCAGGAGCCAGCGGCCGCCAACTATTTTTTTCGGGCATGAGTGCCAGGTCGCCATATGGTAATAGCAGTCCCACCGCTGAGCCACGGAACCGACGGAGACGGCCTTGGCGAATTCCCCGGGCATGGTCTGGGCGGACAAGGGGTGATGCGCGGAGAGAAAAAGGAGGCAGATGGCAGAAAACAGTGCCGTGCGGAGGATTTTTTTGGGAAAAAAATCTGATTTCTTGATATTTCTCCTGCAAAAAGTCATTGTCGTGTCCTTGGAATGGGGGAAAGCTGTTGCTGGAAATGGATGTTTGCAGCATCTGTTCGGGAATAGTTGAACTGTTTTTTGATTTGATTTCAAGTGCCTTGTTGCCGCTCAGTCTGATTGGCCAGTCGTGGTGGCAGGTTATGACAGGCAAGAAAGTGTTTCGCTTCATTTTCGACCCGGCTATACTTGCCAGCTGGGTGCGGCCGGTTTTTTCGGTATCCTTGAACGCGTAAAAAAATCGTATAGAAGAGAGATAAAATTCATGGAATATTATCAGCAGTCGATTAACCAGGTCCTGGAATCCCTGCAGACCGAGCCGGCCGGGCTCTCTCCCGAGGAAGCGGCAAAACGGCTGGAGCGGTATGGGGAAAATGCCCTTGATACCGCAACCAGAATCAATCCGCTGGCCATATTCATAGATCAGTTCAAGAGTTTCATTGTCTATATCCTTCTGTTCGCCGTGGTTTTCTCACTGCTCATCGGTGAGTATGTCGATACCTCCATTATTCTCATCATTCTGCTGGTCAACGCCCTCATTGGTTTTTTCCAGGAGTTGAGCGCCCACCGCTCCCTTGAGGCCTTGAAAAAGATGAGCACCCTCCGGGCCACGGTTCTCCGCGCCGGGGTGCGGAAAATCCTTGACGCCAGGTATCTTGTTCCCGGTGATGTCATCGAGCTTGAGGCAGGTGACAAGGCTCCGGCCGATTGCCGGATCATCGATGCGGTCCGGCTCAAGGTCGAGGAGTCGGCGCTTACTGGCGAGAGTCTGCCGGTGGAAAAAAAAGCTGAAGTGATCAAGGGAGATGTCCCCCTTGGCGACCGTCATAATATGCTCTTCTCCGCTACCTCGGTGTCTACCGGCAACACCCGGGCGATAGTGGTTGCCACCGGCATGGAGACCGAACTGGGAAAGATAACCGCGCTGATCCAGGACACCGGCGAGGAGATGACGCCACTGCAGCGCCGGCTTGATCTTTTCGGCAAAAAGCTTGGTTATGCGATCATTGCTATCTGTGCGGCCATTTTTCTCCTCTCCTTTGTCAAGGAGTATCTGGCCGGAACCCTTTCCGTGCATTCCCTGACCGCCTTTGCCTTTATTGCCATCAGCCTGGCTGTGGCCGCGGTTCCCACCGCCCTGCCCGCGGTGGTCACCATTGCCTTGAGCATCGGAGTGAAAAGGCTCCTTGCCAGAAAGGCCCTGGTCCGCAGGCTCTCTTCGGTTGAGACCCTGGGAAGTTGTGACGTGATCTGCACCGACAAAACCGGAACCCTTACCGAAAACCAGATGACCGTGCGCGCTGGCTGGACCCTGGATGGCGAGGTCCTCTTGTCCGGTCTGGGATATGCGCCGGATGGTGACATGACTGGCGAGATGAACGGGGAGGGCGTGGCCAGGCTCTTTCTCTGCGGCCTGCTCTGCAACAATGCGTCCCTCTATAAGGAGTCCGGCGAGTGGAAGATCACCGGCGATCCCACCGAGGCCGCCCTTTTGACCAGCGCGGCCAAGGCCGGGAGCGCCACGGATGCCAGGCGCAGGGATGAGTTCCCCTTTGATTCGGAGCGCAAGCTGATGAGCGTGCTTGTAGCTGATGACGGGGCAGAGACGATCTATACCAAGGGGGCGCCCGATAATCTTCTTGCCCGCTGCACCGGCGCATTTATCGGGGGGGAGATCGTTCCCCTGACCGACGAGGTGCGGAAGAAAATCGAGGAACAGAACGCCCACTATGCCGCAAAGGCCATGCGGGTACTGGCCTTTGCCTTTAAAGAGAATGAAGCCGGAGTCCCACTGGAGGAAAAGGATCTCGTCTTTGTCGGTTTGCAGGCGATGATCGATCCTCCCCGGGTCGATGTGATTGAGTCGATCAAAAAGACCCGGCAGGCCGGCATCCGGGTCATCATGATCACCGGGGACTATGGCGAAACGGCCAGGGCGATCGGTGAGGAGATAGGTGTTCTCGGCAATGTCATGACCGGAAACGAGGTGGAGGGGATAGACGAGAGCGGGCTGGTCGCGGCCCTTGAGAACAATACCAACATCTTTGCCCGGGTGGCGCCGGAACACAAGCAGCGTATTGTCAGCGCCCTGCAGAAGATGGGCCATACCGTGGCCATGACCGGCGACGGGGTCAATGATGCCCCTGCCTTGAAAAAGGCCAATATCGGCGTGGCGGTCGGCAGCGGCACCGAGGTGGCAAAAGAGGCCTCGGACTTTGTCCTGCTTGATGACAGCTTTACCCATATCGTCAATGCCATTGAGGAAGGCCGCGGCATCTACGACAATATCCAGAAATCGATCATGCTCCTGCTCTCCGGAAATTTAGGAGAGGTGTTGATCATCTTTCTTGCGGTGATCACCGGGATGAACCTGCCGCTCACCGCCATTCTCCTCCTCTGGATCAATATGGTGACCGACGGCGCCCCGGCCCTGGCCTACAGTGTTGACCCCTATGGGCGGCGGATCATGCGCAGAAAACCCAAACCCCGCGACGAGGGCATCCTGCCGCTGGCGAAACTGGTCCAGCTCGGGGTGCTCGGTGCGGTGGGCACTGCCATTGCCCTTACCCTGTTCGCCCTTTCCGGGGGGGCTTCAGATGATTCCGTCCAGTTGATCCACGCCCAGACCATGGTCTTTAACTTTGTGGTTCTCTATGAGATCATTCTTACCTTTGTGATCCGCAGCAGCTATCATGTGCCGTTTTTCTCCAACCGCTGGGTCTGGGCTGCGGTGGGAATCTGCATAGGTTTACAGGCCCTGCTCATGTACACGCCGCTGGCGCCGATCTTCAAGATAGTGCCCCTTGGCCTGGAGGACATCTCTGTTCTGCTTGTCGGCGGATTCTGTTTTGGCCTGGCCGCCCTGCTCTATAATTTGGGTGCCGCGCAATGGGAACGGGGAACCCGGAATGCTGAGGGGTAGGATGGGTTTCCGCAGAAGTTGGCCGGCTGGAGTGAACATTTTTTCTCCGGTGATGGGCGATCTGTTTCAGTTGGCCGGGAAGGGGATCATGTTTCCGGTTTTCCGGAGTTTGGCCCATGCGGGAGCAGTGCCGCTTGCTGCTAGTGTCCTGTCATTTCGATCACTGGCCTTAGCTGGACTGTGGTGATGGCCGGGTCGAGAAGCGGTCTCGCACCGTGCGGACAAGGCAAGGGTCAATTCCGATAATCACATGTTCCTCGTTTTCACCGGCCTCATGGAGTATTTCCCCATCAGGGGCAACGATCATCGAGTGGCCGGCGAACTCGGTTCTGCCGGTGGTGCCGCAGCGGTTGCAGGCGACCACAAAGAGCTGGTTTTCAATGGCCCGGGCCATAACCAGTATCCGCCAGTGTTCCCTGCGGATTGCTGGCCACTGGGCGGAGATGACCAGGAAATCCGCGCCGGCGGCGGCCTGATTGCGGGCAATTTCTGGAAAGCGCAGGTCAAAACAGACCAAAGAGGCAATCTTCCCATGGGTGGTGTCAGCCGCATCATAGGCCGAGCCTGGGGTGAAAAAGGCATCTTCGCCCATGGGGGCAAAGAGGTGCTGTTTGCGGTAGGGGGGCGCAGGTCCGGAGGGGTCGGTGATAAAGAGGGTATTATAGTAAAGAGCATCCTCTTTTTCCGGGAGGGAACCGGCAATGGTTATCTGGTATTTTTTTGCCAGATGGTCGAGTTCTTCAAGGATCTCCGGGGTTTTTTCGGCAATGGCGGGGATCTTTCGATAATCAAACCCGCTGCTCCACAGCTCGGGAAGGACCACCAGGGCGGGAGTATACCCGTTTTGTTCCGCCAGTTCCCTGAGCCCGAAACGTACCTTGTCCCGGTTGGCCTCGGGGTCCCCGGCAACCACGTCGAACTGGAGAAAGCCGAGATGGGTGTATTGTGTGGTTGTGGTCATAATTTCAGTGTGACGAGAGATGTGAGACGTGAGAAGTAAGGAAGATCAGGGCAACATAATTCACTAGTTTTACCGTCTTTTCTCTCACGTCTACCCTCTCACTTTTCACTCATCCCTGCAAGCGCTTCTTTTGCCAGTTTACCCACTGAAGTGACAATCAGCTTCCGCGCTGAGAAGAGATGTACTTCACTGGTGTCATCAACGATCTTTTTAAGTTCAGGCCGGGCACCATGTTCTTTTAAAATACCCAGGGCCCACGAAGCAATCCCACGCACTGTGGAATCCACTGAAGCAAGATAGGGCAGGGTATGGAGGCCGGCCTGCGCTTTTTTCATGAGATCCGGCCGGACCTGGCCCAGCCGGCCGATACCCCAAACCACTCCGCGCTGCAGGGCGGAAAGCTCGAGAAAATTGCCGTCCTCCCGGGTATAGGAGACAAGGATGTGGGCATACTCATCGGCAAGTCCCTTGTGGTGAACCATCACCTCAGCCATGGACTCGGGTGCGCCCCAGCCGATGCCGCCGGATTCGTCATTCAGGCTCCACATGAAGCGGCGCATGACGATCCGGGCAGACTCCATGTCTGTATCGGCAACGCGGGCCACGGTTGGGCCCATGGCCACGACCGCGTTCCAGTGGATCCTCTCATCGGCATGACAGATCCCGGCAAAAAGCGGATTCAAGACCCTGCCCGGGTCCAGTTCCGCCAGCCGGGCCAGGATATCCTCCGGGGTGCCATCCTGGAGCATGGCAACGATTTTCCGTTTGTCACTGATTGACATGGGTATTAGAATAGTTCCAGTGTTATAGAGTGGCAAAGTGGCAAAGTGGCAAAGTGGCAAAGTGACAAAGTGGCAAAGTGGCAGAGGGGCAGAGTGGCAAAGGCGCAAGGAGTCAGTGTTCCTCCTTACTTCTCACCTCTCACTTCTCACCTCTTACTCACTCCTTCCGTTCACTCTTCTATCGCAAAGCGGGCCACGTTGTTCTTTACAGCCACATATTCGCCCACTGGGACGATTTTCTTGTTGAACTTGACGCAGTCCACCAGCACATTCCACAGGGCGGTCAGATTTTTTGTTTCCGCGTCAGACTCCGGGGTGAACTCTACCAGATTTTTATCAATGGATATCTTCATGGCATGCTCCTTTTTGATAGTTTTCATCCGGAAACGCCACTTTTAAAAAATCTCGGTAGTTGATCCGCAGAAGTATGTGCTCGCCGTACCCCAGTACGCCTGCGCATACTTCCTTGATCTCCTGGATCTTTTTCAAAATTGTCTGTTTCCGGATTGAAAACAGCCACGTGTAGCCATCCGGAAAAAACAGACTTTCCGGACAGACACTAGAGATGGTGGATGTTCAGCTTCTATTCACCTGCAGATCCGGCATTCACTTCCTTGATCTTCCTGCCCACCGCCCGGCCCAGCTCTGTGCATTCGGCAAGGGTCTCATGGGTCGGCACGTTTTTGATCCGGACGCCTGGCTCTATCACCTCGATTTTCATATCTTCAAGGGCGGTGGTCAGGATTTTAACCGCCTCGCCGCTCCAACCGTAGGAACCAAAGGCCCCGCCGATCCGTCCCTTGGGTTTTAATCCCTTCATGTAGGTGATAATGTCCGCCATCTTGGGCAGGATGCCGTTGTTCAGGGTCGGTGAGCCGAGGATGATCGCCCTGGCATTGAGCACCTCGGTCATCACATCGCTTCGGTGGGTGGCGTGCATGTTGAACATCCGCACGTGAATTCCCTCAGCAAGAAGCCCGTTATATATGGCGTTTGCCATTTTCTCCGTGCTCTTCCACATGCTGTCATAGATAACAACCGCCTTGTCTTTGCACTCCTGGCGGCTCCAGTGGGCGTATGCCTCAACAATCCTGCCGGGATTGGTGCGCCAGATCGGACCGTGATCCGGGGCGATAATATCGAACTGAAGCCCCATCTCGCCTATTTTCGCCAGGAGTTTTTCGATCAGCGGCGAAAAGAGAAGGAGGATGTTGGCAAAGTATTTGGACGCATGGATCATCAGCTCGTCGGGCTCAAGCTCATCATCGAAGCGCTCGGATGTGGCCCAGTGCTGGCCAAACGCATCGCTTGAGATAAGAAGCCGGTCCTCGGGAATATAGGACATCATGGAGTCCGGCCAGTGGAGCATCCGGGTCTCGATAAAGCTGATTGTCCGGGATCCGAGACTGACCGTGTCACCGGTCTTTACCTCCACCAGCGGCCAGTCTTCACGGTGAAAATGTTCGATGATCGCCTTTTTGCCGGCCGGGGAGCAGAAGATCTTCTCCGGTTTGATCAGATCGATGATCTCGGGCAGTGAGCCCGAATGATCCATCTCCACGTGGTTGACGATCAGGTAGTCGATTTTTTCCGGGTCGACCAGGGAACGGATATTGTGGATGAGATCGCTCTTCAGCTCTTTTTTGACCGTGTCGAACAGGGCGGTTTTTTCATCCTGAATGAGATAGGCGTTGTAGGTGGTGCCTTTTTCCGTGGAATAGCCGTGAAAATCGCGGATATTCCAGTCAACCGCTCCGACCCAATGGATATTTTTAACAATTTCAGTGGTGGCCATACGTTTTCCTCCTACAGGTAGTGAAACAAAAAATGCCGGCCGCTCCTGACCGACACCTTTTGATTGTTTTAATGAGTGCGCCCAGGGGGCGCATGAGTTTCTTCGGACTACTCCGTGACAGGCAGGGTAAATACCCGCGTACCCAGTTCCCGGTCGAGCATGAAGGTGGTGCTGGCATCACCCTGGGTGAGCTTCAGCTTATCGAGAATCGAGCCGGCTGTTGCCTCCTCCTCCACCTGCTCGGTAATGAACCATTGCAGGAAGATGCTGGAGGCGTGGTCACGCTCGTCAAGGGCCAGGTTGACCAGGTCATTGATCAGGCCGGTGACCACCCTTTCATGGGCCAGGGTGTTTTCAAAGACCGCCAGCGGCGAGTCCCATTGGGTGGGAGGCTGGTCAATGGCCCGTAAAAGGACTCGGCCACCCCGCTCGCTGACAAAATCAAACATCTTCATCCCGTGGAATATCTCCTCCTGGACCTGCTGCCGCATCCAATGGGCAAACCCTTCCAGCCCCTGGGAGTCAAAATAGGCGGCCATGGAGAGGTAGAGGTAGGATGAGTAGAGTTCGGCGTTGATCTGGCTGTTAAAGGCCTCTTCCATTTTTGCGCTCAGCATAGAGTCCTCCTTTCAGCTCTTCCACAGCCCGTGCAGGTTGCAGTAGGCCCGAGCCGTAATCGTGGTCTCGCTGGTCAGGAAGACCGCTTCGGGTGCTTTTCCAGGCGCGAGAAACTGCATGTATGCCGTATCGCCGGCCACAAGCTCAATCCACTCGATGTAGTGTTTTTCCTCCATGGGATGGGCGACCGCGCCAACAGTCACCTTAAAGCCACCCTTGACGGCGGTGACCACTGGAACATGTTTTTCCTTGGCCGCATCCACGGTGTTTTCCGCCTGCAATACCATGGGCTGGCCGCAACAGACCAACTCGCCGGCGCCGGCATGAACCATCTCTACGATATTGCCGCATACGTCACATTTGTAAACCTGCAGTCTCTTGGTCATGATCTCTCCTCCGATGTCTGTTGTTAGTAATTTGTGTCCTTGAGTTCGAAATGATCCTGGGGGTGGTCGCAGGCGGGACAGCGGTCCGGGGCCGTGTCCCCTTCATGGTTGTAGCCACAGTTGCGGCAGCGCCAGGTTGTTTTTTCCTTCTTTTTGAAAACACTGTCTGCCTCAATATTGGCGGCAAGTTTACGGTACCGCTCCTCGTGGTATTTTTCGGCGACAGCGATGGAGCGGAACACCGCGGCAATCTCTTTAAAACCCTCCTCCTCTGCTATTTTTGCAAATCCCGGATACATCTCAGCATGCTCATGGTGTTCACCACCTGCCGCTTCGCTCAGATTCTCCAGGGTGGTGCCGATGACCCCGGCGGGAAATGAGGCGGTTATCTCGACCTCCCCGCCCTGGAGAAATTTGAAAAGACGCTTGGCATGCTCCTTTTCGTGGTTGGCGGTCTCTTCAAAGATGGCGCTGATCTGGACGTATCCATCCTTTTTTGCCTTGGATGCAAAGTAGGTATAACGGTTTCTCGCCTGGGATTCCCCGGCAAAGGCGCATAGAAGATTCTTCTCGGTCTGTGATCCCTTTAACTCCGGCATGGCCAATTCTCCTCTCTTTTGAGTTTGATATACCTTGAATCGTGTATTATTTAAATGAATACATGAGAATGATTCCTGTTAAGAGGGTAAACCGCGGTTATTTTATTTGCAAGGAAAAAGAATCGATGCATCCGCGGCCAAGGAGTGTTTCTGTCGAGTTCGCCAAGATCTGTGAAATATTTTCAGGCGCAAAGTCAAGGTGATGGAAAAGGCGTTTTTCGATGGCGTGGCAGCGGGAAAAATTATTTTCGATCGCACGGAGGATGGAGGGATTATTGCGGCCGTATGTCTCCAGGATATAATCAAGTCGTTGATCAAGGCTTACCACCTGGTCATGATTGACCCGTTTATCGGCATAGTAGACAATGGTTTTTTCGCAGAGGGGAAAATCGGGATAATAGCTGTGGAGAATAACATGCTCGCCGACAATCTCCGCTATGTCTTCAAGGCCGTGGGCCAGGCAGATATCCCGGCCCACGGCGGCATGATCGTTTTGTGTATTGAGACAGGAGGTCTTGCCGATATCATGGAGCAGGCCGCCGGTGACCGCACGTTCCAGCGAGAGATCAAACCCCGCCCTGATAAGTTCCCTGGTCAGGAGTTCGGCGATCCGGGCCACAAGGATGGAGTGGGCCCGGATATTGTCGAGCATTTGATGTTCATCCATCAGGGCATAACAGAAATCAAGGCTGGGAATACCCCTGGTATGACCGGCCTGAAACTTCATTATTTGCCGCTGATCTCATGGACCAGATCAATGAACATCTTGGCCTGATCGGGCGGGGTGGTCGGCTGGATGCCGTGCCCGAGATTGCAGACATGGCCACGTGCCCTGCGGCCGCCGGTAATGATTCTTTCGACCCGGGCGGCCATTTTGTCTCTTGGCAGAAGAAGGGCGATGGGGTCCAGATTGCCCTGGAGCGAGACCTCCCCGCCCACCAAGTCAGCGGCCCGACCGATATCAACCCGCCAGTCAAGGCCAAGGACGTCGGCCCCGGAGGTCTTGGAGAGCTCGAGCAGGGTGGCGCCGTTGTTGGCAAAATAGATAATCGGGACATCGGTAACCTGGCGCAGTTCGCTGATGATCTGCTGCACATAGGGAAGCGCGAAAGTGCTGAAATCTTCGGGCGCCAGTACCCCGGCCCATGAGTCGAAGATCTGCAATGCCTGGGCGCCGGCCGCGGCCTGCGCCTTGAGATAGGAAGAGGTGCAGGCGGTAATCTTGGCCAGAAGATTGGCGTAGAGTTCCGGCTCGGTAAACATCATCTTCTTGGTGTCAAAGAAGAATTTTGAAGAACCGCCCTCAATGAGATAGGTGGCCAGGGTAAAGGGGGCGCCGGAGAAGCCGATGAGCGGGACCTTGAGCTCCCGGCGCAGGAGTTTGATCGTCTCCATGACAAAACCTGTTTTTTCAATGGGATCAGGGACGATCAATTTGTCAACCGCTGCCTGAGTCCTGACCGGATCGGGGAAAACCGGGCCCTTTTTTTCCTGGAACTCAAGGGTCAACCCCATGGCCTCCATGGGAATCAGGATGTCGGAGAAGAGGATGGCCGCATCAACTCCGAGGATATCAACCGGCTGCAAGGTGACCTCGCAGGCGAGATCCGGGCGTTTGCACAGTTCCAGAAAGGTTACTGTGCCACGCACTTTCTGGTATTCCGGAAGATAACGGCCGGCCTGGCGCATCATCCATACCGGGGTGTAGTCGGTTTTTTCTCCCTTACAGGCCTTAAGAAAGGTGTCGTTCATCGGGTATGCCTCATTTTTTTTGTGATTTATCTTACTCTTTCGTTTTTCGGGGGATGTAGTTGCAGAATGGCTCTTCCGCCAGGTAGTCGCCGGTCATCGCATAGGAGCGGGCCCGGCAGCCGCCGCAGACATTGATGTACTCACACTTGCCGCAGCTGCCCTTGTAGCTCTTGAAATCGCGCAGCTCGGCAAAAAAAGGTGATTTCTCCCAGATCTCCTTGAAACTCTGCCGGCGGACATTTCCAGCGGCCTTGGGAAAATAGCTGCAGGGCAGAACGTCGCCGTCAACATCTATCAGGCAGATGAGCTGGCCGGCCAGACACCCCTTGGAGCCTCCGGTGGAGAATTTCAGGGAGCGGCGCTTGAACTCCTCTTTGTCCTCCTTGGATTTCTGGAGGATGATCCGGTAGTAGTGGGGGGCGCAGGTGGGACGGACCAGGAGTTCGTCTTCCCCCTTTTCCATCTCATAATGCCAGCCAAGGACCTTTTCGTACTCGTCCTTGGATATCAACTCGTTCATGATGTCCTGGCCGCGACCGGTGGGCACGATCATGAACATGTACCAGGCGGTTGCCCCGATCTCCTTGGCCAGCCGGTAGATGTTGGGAATGTCCTCCTGGTTGCGCCGGGTAAAGGAGGAGTTGATAAGAAAGGGGATGGAGTGTCTGCGGAAAAGCGCTGCCGCGTTCATTGTGCCGGCAAAGGCACCCGGCTGGTTGCGGAAATTGTCGTGGGTCTCGGCGGTGGAGCCGTCCAGGCTCAACGAGACCATCCGGATACCCGCCTTTTTTATCTTTTCGCAGGTATCGTCGGTAACCAGGGTGCCGTTGGTGGCCAGGCACATCCGCAGTCCTTTTTCGGTGCCATAGGTGGCGATATCGAAAACATCGGGCCGCAGCAGCGGTTCTCCGCCGGAAAGCACCACCACCGGCTTGGCATACGAGCTGATATCATCGAGCACCCGGGTGGCCTCGGCAAACGAAAAATCAGGATGTCCCTGTATATCCATTTCCGAGGAAGATCGGCAGTGGACACAATTCAGGTTGCAGCGCCTGGTGATTTCCCAGGCTATCCATTTTATGTCGAAATCCATACTGTTTATCTCCGAAGTAGGGTAAAATTCTCCAAGGCCGGCACGCATCGGCCCGACCGGCAGACGGCGCGGCCTGGCCCTGTAGTGCTTATAGTATTAATATATAGAACGAAACACTATATTGTTTTCACCGTGGTTGGTCAATCTCTTATCCCGGTGCGGCGTGTTTTTGGCGGTTTTGAACGGGGAGGGAATTTCCTTGCAAACCATTATCCCGCGTGCAAATAGTAAGTGTCCGTCCGGAAAGTCTGTTTTTTCCGGACGACTACATCTATCCGTTTTCAATCTGGAAACAGACAATTTTGAAAAAGATCCAGGAGATCAAGGAAGTATGCGCAGGCGTACTGGAGTACGGCGAGCACATACTTCTGCGGATCGACACCGAGATTTTT
>JBFHXP010000037.1:0-22833 GCA_041598875.1 Desulfobulbales bacterium | reverse complement strand
GGGATTATGCGCAGGCGTACTGGAGTACGTCGAGCACATGATTCTGCAGATCGACACAGAGATTTTGAAAAAGGGGCGTTTCCGGATGGAAACTAGAGGACAACCAGCTCGGCGTGCAGTGCCCCTGCCGCCTTGATCGCCTGGAATATGGCAATCAGATCCCTGGGTGAGGTGCCGATGGCGTTCAGTGCCGTGGCAACGTCGCCGATGCTGACCCCCATGTTCAGGACCACCAGCTTGCTCTGTTCCTCCTCAACACCGATGTCGGTGGTGGGCACGACAACGGTCTGTCCAAGGGCCAGCGGGCTGGGTTGCGATACCTGGGCCGCCTCGGAGATTACCAGGCTCAGGTTGGCATGGGAAACCGCCACCGTGGAGAGGCGTACCTCGCTGCCCATGACAATGGTGCCGGTTTTTTCATTGACCACGATCCGGGCAATTGAATCGGGATGAACCTCAAGGGTCTCCAGGGAGGCGATAAAGGGGACTATCTGGCTGTGGAAGACAGCCGGGACCTGAACCTGGACCGTTGCACTGTCCACTGCTGCGGCAAGGGGGCCGGAGAAGCGGGTGTTGATTGCCGAGACCATCCGGGTCACTGTGGTGAAATCAGCCTGGCGGAGCCGATAGGTGATGCCGTTGGTCGGGTCGAGTTCGAAATCCACCGCCCGCTCCACCAGGGCGCCACCCGGGATTCGTGCCACGGTGGGGTGATTCTTCTGGACCGAGGCAGCCTTGCCGCCGAATGCAAGCGCCCCCAATGCCAGCGGGCCTTGGGCCACGGCATAGACCTGGCCATCGGGACCGTTGAGCGGGGTCATCAGCAGGCTGCCGCCGGAGAGATTTTTCGAGTCGCCGACCGAGGAAACCATAACATCAATGGTTGTGCCTGGTTTGGCAAAGGGCGGCAGCTCGGCGGTGACCATTACCGCGGCAACATTATTCACCTTGACCTGGGTCATGTCGACCTGGATCCCGAGTCGTTCGAGCATGTTGACCAGCGATTGGATCGTGAATTTGGTGCCTGCCGAATCGCCGGTGCCGTTCAGGCCGACCACCAGGCCATAGCCGATCAACTGGTTGTTCCGTACCCCGTCAATCTGGGCGATATCCTTGATACGGGCCGCATCGGCGGAAGGAGGAAAAAGGGCGGGTGCGCAGAGGGCAATAAGCAGGATGGTGAACAGTCGCCGGATCATGGTTTTTTCCTTATGTCAGAACGGCCAGATGTTGTCGATGATTCGGGTTGCCCAGCCTGGTTTCTGCTTGTCGCTGAGCACGCCGGAGCCGGTGTAGTCGATGTTTGCGTTGAGGACATATTTGGAGTCGACAACGTTTTCCGGGCCAATGTCATTGGGCCTGACCATTCCGGACAGCCGGATGATCTGGTCCTCGTTGTTGACCTTGACCGTCTTGCCTCCGGAAATTCGGAGATTGCCGTTGGGCAGCACCTCTATGACTTCAGTGGTCAGGGTTGCCACCAGATCTTCCTTTCTGCTGGTGGTTCCCGCCCCTTTGAAGTCGTTACTGAAGGAGGCGCTGAGCAGTGCGGTAGGATCAATTGCCCGGTGGGCATTGGCAAGGTCCTTTTCCAGGCCGAGTATCTTGGAGATGCTTGCCGAGGTGCTGGAGTCACGGCCGGTTTCGGTTGTCGCCTCCTTGGTGGCGCTTGCCTTTTCAAAGATGGCCACGGTGACGATATCGCCCACCTCCCTGGCCTTGACGTCATTGAACAGCCCGCCCTTGCGCTGGGTCCAGAGGGAGCCGGGGCTGGACTGGACCCTGGTCGCGACCTGTGCTCTTTCATGGTCGGAGCTGCTTACCGGCGCCGGGGACTGGTGCGAGTTTTGGAGGCCGGCGCAGCCGGTGGCCAGGACAAGAAGTGCGGTGCAGGTCAACACGTTTCTCATATTCATAATCAGTGCTCCATGATTCATGTCATAACTCCACGGTAACCTCTCCAGGGGCGCTGACCAGTCCCTGGATCTCCTTTTGGGAATTGCTGTTGATCACCTTGGCTACTCCACCGGCTACGGCGTCATGGCGGGCAATCCCCCTGGCGGTAACCACCAGGCCGTCCTTGCGGGCGACGATCGTAACCATCTGCCCCTTGAGGATGAGCGGCGGGGTCGTTATCCATTCCCGGCGCACCGGTTTGCCCTGGCGGACCGAGCGGTTCAGTTTTTTGCCCACCACCTCAGCCTCGGAGTAGGCGGGCGAAGTGAGGCCGATGATATCCATTCGTGCCACGTTGACGTCCTGGGGCTGGACAACCATTCCGCGGACAAGATCGTTGGTGGCAATGACCACCGGAGCGATGGCCTCCAGTTCGCCGTGGGCGGCGATATTTTTTTCAACCCGGCCATCGACCCTGAATATCAGGGTAAACCGTTTGCTCTTAAGGATTGCCGGGTCGGCCGGAAAGATCTCCACCTCCAGGTCGCCGGTGGGCAGATAAAAGGGCTGGGGCAGGTCAAGTCTTCGGAAGCGGATCTCCGCATCGGGCAGGATATCCTTTTTTCTCTCGATGTATGCCTCAAGATACTCGCGGATGTCGGCAGGACCGACCTCAATGGCATCCCGGACCACGGTGACGGATTCGGCCCCGCTCCAGGTTACCGCGCCGGCCCCGGGATCACGGGCAACCAGATATTGTTCAATTTCAGAGGCCTGAAGAACGGTTCTTTTCCCCGGCTCGGGCGAGTAGCCGAGTGACTGGCCGGCAAGGGCACCGGCCTCGGCGGAAGAGGAGGGGATAATGGTTGCAACCTCGCCCAGGGTGATGACATCGCCCTTTACCAGGGCCGATTTCTTGAACTGCACTTCCAGTGCCGAGGCGGTGGCCCCAAGGGTCAGTACCAGAAGAATCGTTATGAGGATGGTGCGGAGAAGAGTCATGGCAGTGTCCATTAGATCAGATTGTTGGTCATCTGAATCATTTCATCCGATGTCTTGATCGCCTTGGAGTTGATTTCATATGCCCGCTGACCGGCGATCATATTGACCATCTCTTCCATGATGCTGACATTGGATCCCTCAAGGAACCCCTGGGAGATGGTGCCCAGGCCGTTTTCTCCGGGAGTCCCGGAGACCACCGCGCCGGAGGCGGGCGTTTCCAGGAAGAGGTTGCGGCCGATGCTTTTCAGGCCTGCGGAATTGCTGAAGGTGGCCAGTTCGATGGTGCCGATCTGGGATCCCTCGGTCGCGTTGTCAAGATAGGCGGACACGGTGCCGTCCTCCCCAATCATTACTCTGGTGGTGTTGGAGGGAATGGTGATTTCCGGGGTGATCGGGTATCCGTCCGAGGTGACCAGGCGGCCGGTGCCGTCTCTTTTCAGGGTTCCGGCCCGGGTGTACGCGGTGTCGCCGTTGGGCATATTCACCTTGAACAGTCCCGGTCCCTCAATGGCCATGTCGAGATCATTGCCGGTCTGGAGCATGTCTCCCACGGTAAAGACCTTCTGCACCGCCGCTGTTCTCGCGCCCAATCCCACCTGGATTCCGGTGGGCGATTCGGTTCCTGAGGAGGTGGCGGCACCCGGGCTCTTGGTCGTCTGGTAGAGCAGCTCCTGAAAATCGGCCCGGCTTTTTTTGAAGCCGGTGGTGTTGACATTGGCCAGGTTGTTGGCAATGACATCCATGTTCAATTGCTGCGCTTCCATGCCGGTTGCCGCAGTCCATAATGCTCTGATCATTTTTTCCGCTCCTTAATGCGATAATTCATCTCTGGTCTGGTACGGCCTCTCTAGCCCAGCGAGCCGAGGTCGTTCAGTTTTGAGCCGATAGTGGAATAGGTTTTCAATACCTTCTGGTATGCCTCAAAGGTGCGCAGGGTGTTCATCATCAAGGCCATTTCCTGGATGATGTTGACATTGGATGTCTCAAGGTAGCCGCTTTGCACGATCGATTCCTCTGCGGGCTGGTCGCTGACGCCCATGGGCAGGGAGAAAAGTCCGTTCCCTTCCTTGCGCAGCATGGTCGGGTCGTCAACCGCAAATATCCCCAGCTGGCCGACCTCGCTGCCTTGACTGAAGATCCGTCCCTGTTCGTCCACCTCTACATTCCGGTCGGGCAGGACCAGCGGGTTCTCGTTGGACCCGAGCACCGAATGTCCCGAACTGGTCTTTAAGGTGCCGTCGCTGTCCAGGGAAAAGCGGCCGAGGCGGGTATAGTATGACCCGGACTCTCCCTGGACCTTGAAAAAACCCTCGCCGTCAATGGCGAAATCAAGGGTGTTGCCAGTGGGCTGGTTGGTGCCCTGGCTGAGATCGATATGGGAAGTGCCGGTTCTGGTGAAGTTGATGCCGTTGGCGGAACCGGTCTGCTCCGCGCCGTTGAGAACGGATTCGAAATTCACCCGGTCCTTTTTGAAACCAAAGGTGTTGGCGTTGCTGAGGTTGTTTGCATAGGTGTCAAGGGCCTGCATTTTTGCAATACTGCCCGAGAGTGCGCTGTAACTTCCTGAACCCATGGTCTGTTGTCTCCTTGAATGTGCTTTACTACTATGTCGGCTGTTGCGCGCGATTCCTTTAGGCTGCAGTGAAAAAATTACCCTCGGATCAGGTGGTGTGCCGGGTCAAAAAAAATCTGATCGAATCACGAGCCTCAGCGGCAATGAGGCCACTCCGTTGGAGCATCCGTGGTGGCAAGTTTATTTTGCGATTAACTTGTTTTTAGAAAATATCAGATTGTTGCATGGCGTTTCCCCGGGCCGTCCGGCCACCGGAGACCGCGGACAGGGCGAGGAGTTGTTCCACCTCGGCAACGGATATATTGAGGGTCGTGCTGATTTCCGATGGATTCATGCCGCGTTCCGCCAGTGAGAGGAGATAGCGGTATTTTTCCGGCGCCTGTCCCGTTGTGGCCGGTGATTCCTGGCGTAAGCGGATTTGCGCCGTGTCCAGGGTTTCGGTGAAATCCCTGGCAGTTTCTGTCCGTGGTGTATCGGTCATGCACCGCCTGGCAGCGGCAAGTTCCATGTGGAGTACCGCGAGCAAACGGCGGTGCCTGGATATGCGGTTTCCGGCGAAACACCAGGCGGCAATGGAAATAAATCCAAGGGCGAGGATGGTGGCGGTCTTTGGGTCAATGGGGATCATGGCGCACCTGTTGGTGGTAAGGGTGGTCAGGGGCTCTGCGCGTTCCCGTCCCAGGGGGCGCGCTGCCGTTGCAGTTTTGCCTTGAGTTTGACCAGGGCCTGACTGTGGAGCTGGGAAACCCGTCCCTCGGAAACACCGATGACCTCGGCGATTTCCTTCTGGGTCAGTTCCTCGTAATAGTAGAGGGAGATGACCAGCCGCTCCTTTTCGGAAAGCTGGCCAAGGTAGCGGGCCACTTCCCTGGTCAGTTCACTGTTTTCAAAAAGTGATGCTGGGGTTTCTCCCTTCATGTCTTCCAGCGATTCAAGAAATGTCCTCCCGGTGGAGGAATCTCCCAGGGTTTCATTGAGACTGACACAGCCCAGATGGCAGATTTCGCCGGCCATTTTCCGGTATTCGGAAAGTTCCATGCCCATGGCCGCGGCAATCTCCTCTTCTTCCGGGGTGCGGCCGAGGCTTGTTTCGAGCGTGTTGACGGCCTGGGTCATCCGGGAATGTTTTTCCCTCTGGGACCGGGTGAACCAGTCAAGTTTGCGGACCTCATCGAAAATCGCGCCCCGGATCCGGTATTCGGCAAAGGTCTTGAAGAGCACCCCGCGGGATTCGTCGAAACGGCTGATTGCATCCACCAGGCCGACCATGGCGGCGCTGGTCATGTCGTCGCGGTTGAGAAAGGAGGGAACCTGGGGGACCATCCGCTCCACGAGGAGCTCGACCAGCGGCATGTACTTCTTGATCAGTTCGTTCTGGTCGTTTCTGGCGAGTGGCGCGTATGGGTCGTAGGGTGTGTTCATTTATGCTCTTCCCTGGTTAAAGGCGAACAGGTTGTTCCAGAAGAACTGCAGGCCCCCCTTGGCCGTCGGGGTCTGCGGTTCGGAAAGCAGAGTGGTTGCCAGATTCGCAAAGGCGGCGCTTGTTTTTGAGTCCGGGTAAAGCTCTACCATCACCGTCTGTTTGCGGATTGAGTCATGCATCTTTCGGTCATAGGGGATGCCTCCCCAGAAGTTAATCGATATGTCGAGATAGCGTCCCGAGACCATGGTCAGTTTGCGGTAGACCTCCAGGGCCTCATCATGGTTGCGTACCGAGTTGACCACCAGGTTGAACCGTTTTTCCTGGTACTGGGTGGAGAGGAGTTTCATCAGGGCGTAGGCATCGGTGATCGCGGTGGGTTCCGGCGCGGTAACCACCAGAATTTCCTGGGCCGCGACACTGAAGTAGGTCACATTGTCGGATATCCCCGCCTCGGTGTCGATAAGCACCACGTCAAATACATCGTGCAGGGCTCCTATCTCTTCGATAAAACGCATTTTCTGGTGGGCGTCGAGCCGGGTGAACTGCTGGACCCCGGAGCCTGCCGGCAGGATTTTGACACCCGGCGGGCCATCCACCAGAATGGCGGAAAGCGGTTGTTCGCCGGCAAAGAAATGGTTGAGGTTGTACCGCGGCGTGAGCCCGAATACCACGTCAACATTGGCAAGCCCCAGGTCAGCGTCAATGATCAGGACCTTTTTCCCGAGCCTGCCGAGGGCCACCGCCATGTTGGAGACCACTGCGGTCTTGCCGACTCCGCCCTTGCCGCTGGTCACGGTGAGCACCCAGGCCGGTTTTCCCTTTCCTGCCACAAGTCCGGCAGTATCCCCGTTGCCGTTCAGGGTGCGGAGGGTGTCGGCCTGATCACTCTGTTGGTCACGCGAGATCGCCTTCATGATACTCCTTGTATCTGTTTTGGGTGTTTATTCCGGCCATTGCCGGCATGTCCGCCAGATCACCGTCATACCTTCCACTCATGATGAGTCGGGAGATCTTGTCCGGGTCCGCCAGCAGGAGATCCTCGGGTACCCGCTGGCCATTGGTCAGATATGACAGGGGGTACCCGGTGGAGCTGGCAACGGTGAAGATGGAGCCGAATACGCTGCATTCGTCGATTTTGGTGAAAATAATGCTTGCAGGGGAGAGGATGCCGAAGCGGTGTACCGTGTCGCCGAGGTCCTCTTCCCGGGTGTTGGCGGCGAGCACCAGCTGGCATACAATATCAAGTTCCGGGGTGAGATAGGAGGCAAGTTCCTGGATCCGGATATCGTCCCTGGGACTGCGGCCGGCGGTGTCAATGAGGATAAGTTCCTTGTCCGCGTGCCGTGCCAGCATCTGCGGAAGCTGTTCCGGTGTGATGACCACCTCCACCGGGAGGCGCATGATTTCTCCGTACACCTTGAGTTGCTCGACTGCGGCGATACGGTAGGTGTCGATGGTTATCAGGGCTGCCTTGCGGCCCCCGGCGGCAAGGTGGGCCGCTGCCAGTTTGGCGATGGTCGTGGTCTTGCCGACACCGGTCGGGCCGATCAATGCCACCCGCTTCTGGGCGCCGGGGGTGATCTCGATCGGGCCGCTGACCCGGATATGGCCGGCAATGGACCGGGCGAGGACTTCCTGCGACTGGTCATCTTCCCCGGATGGCCCGCCTCTCAGGACATCGCCGATTATCTGTTCGGCGGCCCCGGTCCGGATGCCGGATTTTTCAAGGGTTCGCAGTATCTTTTTTATCCGTGAATCATGTCTTTCCGTTTCCGGTAAAACGACGGGGGGCAGAGAGCGCGGCGGTTTATCGACCCGGGAGGAGAGATCCTGCAGGAGATGTTTGATCGCGTCAAGGTCGGAATGGATCGTGGTCAACCCCGCGGAGTCGTTTTTTTCGACTCTTTCCCCTGTTTTTTCCCGTTGGCGCTGGAGTGGTTTCTGCCGTTGCGGAGGCTGCTCCTGCCAGAGGGTGTCGTAGGTGAGATCTTCTTCCGTGCTGGTGGCGGCTGGTCGCGCGGTTTTTTGTGCGGCAGGCCGGGTTGGGACGCCGAATGATCGCGATACCCAGCTTGAGGCAACCGGGTCGTCCACTGCCGCGGTGATTTCCACCACCGGTTTTCCGAGAATTCCCAGTCCGCCTTTGCGCACGGTTTTCGTCGAAAGGATGAGGGCGTCTGAGCCCAGGGCTTCCCTGACCTTTTTCAGGGTGGAGGCCATATCTTCGCCTTCAAAAATTTTAACTTGCATTGAGTTGCACCGTTCCTAGTGATTTGACTTTGAGATGCGGCGCTATCTCATTGTGGGAGATAACCGCCAGAGACGGGAGAAACCGTTCGGTCAACCTTTTGACATGGGGACGGATTGTTGGCGTGCAGAGCAGCACCGGTTGCTGCAGGCCGCCAACCAGATTATTGATACTCACATTGAGGCTGTCGATGATCTTGCGCGCCACCTGCGGGTCTATGGCCAGGTAGGTGGTGTCTCCCTTGTGCTGGATCGATTGCTGGATCTGGTCCTCGATCTCCCGGTCAAAGGTGAGCAGGGGGAGGACTTTGTTTTCAATGGCGTAGCGGGCGCTGATCTGCCGGGCAAGGGCCTGGCGGACATGTTCGGTGAGAATATCCGGATCCTGGGTCGACGGCGCGAGGTCGGCCAGGGTTTCGAGGATCGATCGAAGATCCCGGATCGAGACGTTTTCTCTCAAGAGATTCTGCAAAACCCGCATGATCGTGCCCAGTGACAGGAGATTGGGTGTCAGTTCTTCAATAAGCTTCGGATAGCTCTTGCCTATATTGTCTAGCAAGTTCTGTGCCTCTTGTCGTCCGAGGAGTTCATGGGCATGGCGTTTGATGATTTCGCTGATGTGGGTCGCCATTACCGTGGTGCAGTCGACCGCTGTGTATCCGGCCATCTGGGCCCGCTCCTTCTTCTCTTCGGAAATCCAGATCGCCGGAAGACCGAAGGCGGGTTCCTCGGTGGGAATTCCCCGGAGAGTTTCGGTGACAGTCCCGGGGTTCATTGCCAGGAGATGGCCGGGGAGAAGTTCTCCGCTTCCGACCCGGATTCCCTTGAGGGAGATGGCATACTCGTTGGGGTTGAGTTCCAGGTTGTCCTTGATGTGAATCGGCGGCACGATGAAACCGTTTTCCAGGGCAAACTGTTTGCGGATGGAATGGATGCGGCCGAGGAGTTCTCCGTCCTGGGCCGAGTCGACAAAGGGGATGAGGCCGTAGCCAACCTCAAGTTCCAGGAGGTCGACGGTGAGCATCTTCTCGTAATCCGCCGGTTCCGGGGCGGCAAGCGCCGGGGCCTCTTCCGTCACCTCCTCGATTTCCTTTTTCCGCTGGTCTATGAAGTAGGCGGTTGCGGCGAGCAGGATCGAGAGAAGAAGAAAGGGGATAAACGGCAGGCCGGGAATCAGGGCAAAGCCCAGAAGCACTCCGGAAACGGTCCACAGGGCCCGGGTATGCATGAACAGTTTGTTTTTCAGCTCCGTGCCGAAATCTTCGGAGGTGCCGGATGTCCGGGTTATGAGGAGACCCGCGGACGTGGCGATTATAAGGGCAGGAATCTGGCCGACAAGCCCGTCGCCCACCGTGAGGATGGTATAGTTCTGGGCTGCCTCACCCATGGGCATGCCCTTCTGGAGGACCCCGATGACAAAGCCTGCGCCGATATTGACCAGGGTGATGATGATGCCGGCAATGGCGTCGCCCTTGACGAATTTGCTGGCGCCGTCCATGGCCCCGTAGAAGTCCGCCTCCGCGGCGATCTGCTTTCTCCGGCTTCGTGCCTCGTTGTCATCGATAAGCCCGGCGTTGAGGTCGGCGTCGATGGCCATCTGCTTGCCGGGCATGGCATCAAGGGTGAAGCGGGCCGCTACCTCGGCGATTCTTCCCGCGCCCTTGGTGATAACCATGAAATTGATGACCACCAGAATAATGAATACCACCAGCCCGACCACATAATTGCCACCAACCACGAACTGGCCGAAGGATTGAATAACCCGGCCGGCGGCGCCTGGCCCCTGGTCGCCATAGAGGAGGATCATCCGGGTCGATGCCACGTTGAGGGAGAGCCGGAACAGGGTGGTGGTGAGCAGCATTGCCGGAAAAACGGCAAAATCAAGGGGGCGAAGGGTGTAGAGACTGATGATCAGGATGAGCAGGGCCAGGGTGATGCTGCAGGAGAGAAGAATGTCGAGAAGCATGGCCGGCAGGGGGATAATCATCACCACCAGAATGCCAACCAGGCCAAGGGAAACGGCGATGTCGCTTCTGAAAATTATTTCCGCCCATTTTTTTTCAGCAATGGCGTTGATCATTCGCGTCTTCCTCTCAGCTTGTAGACATAGGCCAGTATTTCAGCCACGGCCTTGAACAGTTCCTCGGGAACATAAGCTCCAATATTAACCTTATGCAAGGCGCGGGCCACACCGACGTTTTCCACGATCGGCACATTATGTTCCCGGGCGATTTCCCGGATTTTCATGGCGACCAGGTCCGCCCCCTTGGCAACCACCATCGGCGCGTCCATCTCGCCACGCTGGTAACTGAGGGCCACGGAGATATGGGTCGGGTTGGTGATCACCACATCGGCCTTGGGCACCTCGGCCATCATCCGTTTCCGCGCCATCTGGTACTGGATTGAGCGGATCCGTGACTTGACATGGGGGTCGCCCTCGGTCTCCTTGAACTCCTCCTTGGTCTCCTGTTTGGTCATTTTCATCTTCTCGTCCATCTCCCAGCGGACAAAAAGAAAGTCAAGAACCCCGAGGATAATGAGGATCCCGCAGGTCCGGATCATGATCTGGAAGGACACTTCTGCAAGAAATCGAATGGTTTCAACAAGATCAAGCCTGGCCAGGGCGAGCGATCCCTCGAAGTGGTCGGCCACTGTAAAGTATGCCACCACCCCGACCACCCCCACCTTTGACATGGATTTGACAACCTCGACCATCGACCGTCGGGAAAAGAATTTTTTCATCCCGTTTATCGGGTCGAGCTTGGCAAAATCCGGCTCCAGGGGCTTGGTGGTGAAATTCCAGCCGATCTGGAGAAAGGAGGAGAAAAAACCGACAACAAGAACAAGGAGAAAAAAGGGGGCAAGGAGTAGGGCCATTTTTTTGACAGTGACAACGGCGATGGCAATGGTGGAAAGGGGGGTAAGTGTTATTTCCCCGGCATGGCGCCAGTAATCGGTGATAAAAAAGGAGAGTTTGTACCAGAAGGTCGAGCCGTAAAAATACCACAGGAGCAGGGCGGAGGACATCAATGCTGCGGTGTGAATCTCCTTGCTCTGGGCGACCTGGCCTTTTTTGCGGAAGTCCTCTCGACGCTTGGCGGTCGCCTGTTCTGTGCGTTCCTGTTGTGATTCTTCTGCCATCTTTTTCTCTTTTTACCCCGTTTTTTACCCGCCGGGCGGAGTTCCAAACTGTCGGAATTCCGTTTCGTTTCTAGAACAAAGTAAAAAGATGCAGGAATCGTGCCTCAAGGGCGTTGAATTCCTGGCCGAGCATGGAGGCGACAAGGTTGAGGGTCAGTCCCATGACCACGAATGCGAGGCCGATGTTCAGGGGAAAGGAGAGCATAAAGACATTGAGCTGGGGGAAGATTCTGGCCATGATGCCGAGAATCAGGCCGGAAAGCAGCAGTACCGCCAGGACCGGGGCGCTGAACTTGACGCCGAGCACAAACATTGATCCGGCCAGTTGGATGAAGTAGGGGATCGACTCCCCGCCGAAATCGATCAGGCCGGGTGAAAATATCCGGTAGGATTCGACAATGGTCCTGAGGAAGATGTGGTGCGCGTCGAGGGCGAGAAAGATAAGTATCGCAAAGACGTTCTGGAACTGGGACATCAGAGAGATCTGGCGCTGGTTCTGGGGGTCAAAGACGTTGGCTGCGGCAAAACCCATCTGGTATCCCACCACCGTGCCCCCGAATTCGGCGGCAGTGAAGATGAAGCGGGCCACCATTCCGATCATCACCCCGATCAGGGCCTCGTTGGTGACCAGAATGGCCAGGGTTATCGGCTCAAAGGAGTGGGCCGGGATAAAGGGTTCCAGGACGGGAAAAAGCAGCACCGAAAGGACAATGGCCAGCCCGGAGCGGATTGCGGCCGGGGCCTGGCCGCTGGAAAAAATCGGCAGGCTTGCCATCAGCGCCGCCACCCGGGCCGCGCAGATCAGAAAGATCTGGAATTTTTCATAGGGAATGAGTTGCAGTTCCACGGCCAGCCTCGTTTAGCCTGCTAAAGGGAGAGCGCACCTGGCGATACATCCTGGTCAATGGCCAACGGTGCTGATCCCCTGGAAGATCCCGGTGGTAAAGGTCAGCAGGATGTTCATCAGCCAGGGGGCGAACACCAGCAGGGTGACCAGGACGGTGACGATTTTGGGGACAAAGGTCATGGTCTGTTCATTGATCTGGGTTGCCGCCTGGAAGACGCTGACAATAAGACCGACAATCATCCCGGAAAGAAGCATCGGGGCTGAGACGAGAAGGGTGGTTTCCAGGGCCTTGCGGCCGATATCGACGACGAATTCCGGGGTCATTGGGCGTCCTTAAAGAAAGCTTTTCACCAGCGAACCGGCAATCAGGCTCCAGCCGTCAACCAGAACAAAGAGCAGCAGCTTGAACGGCAGGGAGATGATAACAGGGGGCAGCATCATCATGCCCATGGAGAGCAGCACCGATGCCACGACCATGTCAATTACCAGGAATGGGACGTAAATCAGAAATCCCATCTGAAAGGCCTTTTTCAGTTCCGACAGCATGAAGGCGGGCACCAGGGTCATCAGCGAGATATCCTCTTCATCGGCCGGCGCCTCGCTGGCGGATATTTCCACCAGCAGGCCCAGGTCTTTTTCATCGGTCTGTTTGAGCATGAATTCCCGCATCGGTATTGCCGCCCGGCTCAAGGCCTGCTCCTGGGTGATCTCTTTTTTCATGTACGGTTGCAGGGCCTGGGTGTTCATTTCCGTCAGCACCGGCGCCATGACGAACAGGGTGAGAAAAAGTGAAAGGCCGATGATTACCTGATTGGGAGGCATCTGCTGCGTTCCCAGGGACTGGCGGACAATTGAGAGGACGATAACGATCCGGGTAAAGGCGGTGGTCATCAGCAGAATGGCCGGGGCAACGGTGATAATGGTGAGGATAAAGAGGACCTGGATGGCAGTGGAGACCTGTTCCGGGCTGGTCGCCTCCCCGACGCCGATGGTGATTGACGGTAATCCCTGGGCCGATACCGGGTCGGGCAGGAAGAAAAAGAACAGGCCGGCAAGTATAATCAAGGGAGATGTGTGGATTTTTCTCAGGCCGTTCATGGTGTTTCCGCCCCCGGGTTCTCGGGATGACCGGCTGTCTCCCGGTTCATGCTTTTCTCTAAATTCTCGTCAAAAGAGAGGGATTGGTCGGATTTCCAGCTCACCGGGGTCAGCAGTTCGACCCGGTCGGTGCCGATTCCGAGCAGGAATTCGCGTCCCCGGACACTGACCAGGGAGACCGCCTTTTTCGGCATCAGGTAGCGGGTTTCCACGACCTTGATCGCCCCGGATCGGGAGGCGGGGAAAAGGGTCACCCCCTTGCGGCTCAGATAGTAGAAGAGGAGAATGAGGCCGAGGATGATGCCCATCGAGCCGACGACCTTCATGATTGCCGGAAAAAGTGCCGTTGGCTCGGCCTGGCCGGCCGCGGCCAGAGTCGGGGTGACAGCGAGAAAGGCTGTTGTCAGCAGGGTTCTTTTCATGAGTTTTCAGCCCAGTTTCTCGATTCGTTCCGAAGGGCTTACCACCTCGGTGAGGCGGAGACCGAATTTGTCATTTACCAGGACCGCCTCGCCCCGGGCGATCAAGCGGGAATTGACGTAAAGGTCAAGCGGTTCGCCGGCAAGCTTTTCAAGCTCGATAACATACCCTTCGCGCATCTGGAGCAGATCTTTGATCTGGATCTTGGTCCGGCCGACCTCCACTGAAACCTGGAGGGGGATGTCAAAGAGAAACTCGAGGTTGCCCTTGTCGCCGTTTTCCCGGGTAATCTGCTGGGGCCGTGCGGCTGTGTTCTGGTCTGCGGGTGCCATGTCGTTCTCCCTATGATTGATCAATCTTGCTGGTAATGCGCACAGCCTTCTTGCCTTTGTGGATGCCGGCCATGGCGCGGAATTTTGGTTTCTGTTCAACGAGAATACGCAGAGGGGTATTGGGGTCGTAATCAAGAAAGACCACGTCATCCACCTTGAGGTCGAGGATCTTGTTGATCGGCAGGGCGATTTCACCGGACTGGGCGGTAATCTCCAGTTCCAGTTCCGGCAGGGCCTGTATCAGCTGGTCGGTCCAGGAGACGGTCCGGGTGGAGGATATATCGACAATTCCTTCCTTGAGCTTGTCGCGCAGTGATTCCAGGGAGGCATAGGGGATGACCAGAGTGAATGCGCCCCCCTCCAGGTTGTCGGCATTGACCGCGTAGGTAATTACCATCACGTCGGTGTCCGGGGAAACGATATTCACCAGCCGTGGGTCGGTTTCAATGCGAAGAATCGATGAGTCGAGCTCGGTGATCGGGGTGAAGGCCTTTTCCAGGTCAGCGCACGAGTTTTTCATTACGCTTCTTAAGATGTTGATTTCAATGGCTGTAAGCGGCCGTTTGAGAAGCAGGGGCGAGGAGGAGATCGAGCCGCCGAGCATCGCCTCCACCAGATAAAAAGCAAGGTTTGGATCAAGGATAAACAGGCCGCTGTACTTGAACGGGTCGAGCCTGATGATGCCGATGACGCTGTTTTTAGACAGGCCGGAAAGAAACGGGTCGAACTGTTTCGGCTCGATGGATATCCGTTGCATGGAAACGGGCCGCTGCAGCCGGTTGGTGATCGACAGGCCGGAGTTGCGGGCAAAGGCGTCGAGGATGAGGTCCAGGTTGCCTATGCGCAGCCGTCCGATACTGTGGGACTGAGCCAGATCGAGTCGGGAAATTTCCCGGTGATCTTCATCCGCGTCCAGCGGCGGTTCGGTCTCAATCTGACCGTCCATTACCGCCGAAAGGAGTTCGGCTATCTCTTCTTTGCTCAGGATCCGTTCCACCATTTTCCCCCTATTGAATCACGAAATCGGTGAAATAAATCTTTTTCACCTGGCCAGTTTCAAGAAGCGCGTTTATGTGGCCGAGAAGCTCGGCCCGGAGCTGCATTTTTCCCTGGAGGTCACGGAGTTCCGCGTAGGTTTTGTTGCCGGCCAGGAGCAGAATGGCGTCCCGTATCTGCGACATCCGGGCCTGGATCTCCTCAGCGGTTTGCGGGGTGCTTACCTCAAGAGATATCTTGGCCTTCAGATATCGGGAGGTGTCCATGTCCAGGAGATTAATGATGAAATTGTCAACCTCGACCATCGGGCCGACCGGGCCGCCGGTCATGGCCTGGGGGGCGATCTGGGCAATGGCGCTGGGAGGCGGGGTAGGTGTCGGAGCCGCTTCCGGAGGCTCTCCCGGAGTGGTGGCAGCCGGCATGTCCTGTGATTTGCTGCTTGCCGCACCGAGGAAATAGGCGCCGACCCCGACTCCGATGACCAGAATTACCGCTGCCGCGGCGATGATGATCAGCTTCATCTTGTTTCCCTTGGACCCCTGGTCAGCCTGGTCTTCTTTTTTTTCCTTGTCAGCCATTGGTTTTCTCCGTGTGCTTTAGAATGGTAGTTGGTCCCGTGCGTCAATGAGGTAGGGCAGTTCCTTGGTGTAGCCGCCGATGCTCTCCAGCACGAATTCAACTCTCCGGTTCAAGGCCCTGTTTTCCGGGGTATCGTTTGGCGCCACCGGGTGCTGGTCGCCATATCCTGCTGCCGACATCCGGTCCAGGGGCAGGAGTTGGTTCTCGGCAAAAAATTTTACCACGGCGATGGACCGGAACATCGAGATATCCCAGTTGGATATGCTCCTGCCCGCAAAGACCGAATCGTCGGTATGCCCTTCAACCCGAAGGTGGAGGGGCAGGGGGCGGACCAGTTCGGCAACCCTTTTCAGTACCGGAAAGGCCTGGGGTTTAAGCGATGACTCTCCCACATCAAAGAGGACGGCGCTGTTGATTCTGAGAACAACCGCGCCGCGGTCCTTTACCAGTTCCACATCCTTGTTGAGGGTCAGCCGGTTGAGCTGGCTCTCTATCCGTTTGTAGACCCGTTGCACCAGGTCTTCGTTGGTGACACCGGTTTCAATAATCGCCGGGCTGAGATCAAGGGCGTCCCGGTCACCCACAACCCCGAAGGCGCTTCGCATGGAGTTGGCCACCTTGAGAAACTTTACCTGGTCCATGTTGGCCATGGAGAGGAGAAGGACAAAAAAGCAGAGCAGAAGGGTCACCATGTCGCTGAAGGTGACCATCCATGCCGGGGCGCCGGGTGCGTCGCCACCTTTCTTCTTCTTTTCTCGTGCCATCGGGTGGTGTTCCTCTACTTTTTGCCTGATATCGATTCGCGCAGCTTCGGAGCGATGAAGGTGTGCAGCTTCTGTTCCATGATCCGGGGGTTTTCACCCGCAAGAATTGATTCCATGCCTTCGGTGATCAGGGTCTTGCTCAGGACCTCGGCCTGGGAGCGGAGTTTGAGTTTTCCGGCCACCGGGATGCACATGATATTGGCAATAACCGAGCCGTAGAGGGTGGTCAGCAGGGCGACGGCCATTGCCGGGCCGATTGAGGATGGATCATTCATGGTCTGGAGCATCTGGACCAGTCCCACCAGGGTGCCGATCATGCCCATGGCAGGGGCGTAGGCGCCCATGGAAAGGAAGATGGCCGCACCGTTTTCGTGGCGTTCCTGGATGTACTCAATTTCCAGATAGAGCATCTCCTTGAGAGAGGCGGGTTCCTGTCCGTCCACCGCCATCTGCAAACCCTTGACCAGGAACTGGTCGTCAATATTGTCCATGACCGACTGCAGGGAGAGGATTCCTTCCTTTCTTGCCTTGTTGGCGAACTCGACCATCTGGGCGATGGAATCGTTGAAGGGAACCTCCTTGACATGGAAGGCCTTCTTTAAAACTGCGAAGGCCCCGAACACATCCTTGAACGGGTAGTTGATCAGGGTTGTGCCGATGGTGCCGCCGACGACGATCAGAACGCTGGGGGCATTGACAAACAGCAGAACCGATCCCCCGGTGCTCATGGCTGCAAGCAAAAGGCCAAAGGCGCCAATTATGCCGATTATGGTGGAGAGATCCACAGACTAAACCTCCTCCGGTTTTGGTTGACTCGTCATACTGATATGTGTTGAAGATGATGATAGCAAGTTGTGTGCCAGAGATGACCGGCGTGTGAAAAGGGGGATGTCTTCGGTGCCTCCCGTGGGGATGGTTGGGGGGGCACGGGTGCCCTGATTTGACCTGGTGAGTTTGTTGATTTGCCGTATTATAGGCACGTTAGGTGTTTTTGTCCTGGGGCTGATCCGGTGGCCAGCACTGGCGTTCACCGATGTTTCGGGGTGGCTGTCTGTGAGCCGCGTTGACGGGTTGCCCGTCTTTTTTACTTCAGCTGTCCTGGAAAATGATATCCGTGTCAAAAAAACACAGGGCCTCCCCCGGAGGGAAGGCCCCATGTTGTGTCATAATATTGACTCTGTTACCGCTTCAGGTTGATCAGGTCGCCCATCATCTCATCGGTGGTGGTGATGATTTTCGAGTTTGCCTGGAAGCCGCGCTGGATGGTGATCATCCGCACGAATTCCTGGGCCAGGTCGACATTGGCCTGTTCCAGGGAGTTGGTGAAGAGTTTCCCCACCCCGGAACCGACCGTCCCAACGATGGGAGGTCCAGAGGCATTGTTGGATCGGAACATATTGTTGCCGCGTTTTTCCAGGCCGCCGGGGTTATTGAAGCTCGAAAGGGCCAGCTGGGCCAGGGCCCGGGGTTCGCCGTTGGAGTATTTTCCGTAGATAATGCCGTTGCTGTCGATATCCAGGGTGACCAGGGTGCCTGCGGCATAGCCGTTCTGGCTCTGGGAGTTGACCACTGAGTCGCTGGCGAACTGGGTGGTCTGCATCTTGAATGCCACCTGGACCGCCGGGTCGGAGTCATTGGCCCAGTCAAGTTCGCCGGCAGTGGTGGATATGGTGACCGGGGCGGTGAGGGAGCCGTCATTGTTAAAGACCAGGACGCCGGTGCCCACCTGGGTAAGGGGATTTACGCCAGGGGTCTTCAGTTCGGTGCTGTCCGCCACGGTGTAAACATCCCACGTCCGTTCATTGCCGGGAGTGGGGTTCCTTTTGACAAAATAGTTGGTCAACAGGTGGGTCGCTCCGAATGAATCAAAAACCCGGAGCGAGGTGGCGTAGTTGGAGGTGTTCACCGGGTCGGTGATGTCAAAGGGGCCGACAATGGGGGATTTGGAGTTGAGGTTGGTGGAAAGGGTAACCTCTGAGGTGGCGGTTGCCGGGGTGTACCCCTGGGTCTCCACCTTGATATCGGTGATATCGCCCGTTACATTTCCGTTAGCGCCAAGAAAATAGCCCTGCACGGTGTATCCTTCCGCATTGACAAGGGTGCCGACCGAGTCAAAGGTGAAGGCGCCGGCCCGGCTGTAGAGAATCTCCTGGTCGTTTGGCGGCCGGAGCATGAAAAAGCCGGTGCCCTCAATGGCCAGGTCAGTGCTCGATTCGGTGGATTCAAAGGTGCCCTGGCTGAACAGGTTGTCCACCTTGGAAAGACCGACGCCGCGGCCGATCTGTGAGGTGCCGCCAGACCCGGAAACGCTGCTGGAGAGCAGGTCGGAAAAGACGGTCCTGCCGGCCTTGAAGCCGACGGTGTTGGAGTTGGCGATATTGTTGCCGATAACGCTCATGGCGTTACCATTGGTGGCAAGGCCGCTGATGCCGCTGTACATTGAACTCTGAATACCCATTTTTTTTCTCCTGTGGTGAGGGGCGCGTCCATCGGTCGGCGCCCCACGGACCTCCTCTGGGAGGACCGGTCCGGTTAAGCGATTACCGCGCTGTCTATATTGGTGAACACGTTCCCCTTCAAGGTGTTGGTGTCCGCCACGGTAACCACGGTGCTGTTTTTTATGCTTACGATGAGGGCGGTGCTGTCAAGGAGCACCAGGGACTCCCGTGCCCCTTTGGCTCCCGCCTGCTCAACCGCGGTGGCAAGCCGGTTCATTTCTTCGGCAGAGAAACTGATTCCCCTGCTTTCCATGCGACTGGCAGCGTGCCGGGAAAATGTCAGCCCGCCGGTCTTGAGTTGCGCATCCAGTTCCCGGGCAAAGGCATCCCCGTTGACGGCCTTATTGCCGGCCGGTCGTGCAGAGGGCGCGCCAGTACCTGGCTGGATGGGTTGTGGAAAGATGATCAGTTGATCGCTCATGGTCTTGTCAGTTCCTCACGCTCTTGACCTGGCTGAGCGTGTATTTGCCGGCACCAGTCACCAGTATTTTTTCCGGGCCGTCAAGATCGACGCTGGTCACCCTGCTTGAGATCAGGGGGGATGCCGTTACCGCGACCTCGTCACTGCGAAGGGCGCTGATCGACAGGCGGTAGGAGCCGGGCGGCAGGATCTGGCCATTGGTGTCTGTTCCGTTCCAGGCAAGAAAATGGTTGCCCGCACTGGTCCCTGTCGCATCAATATTGGCAACGGTGCGGCCGAACTGGTCCTGGATATGGATCTTTACTTCCTTGGCATTGTCTGCGAGCGTATATCCGATTTCAAGGGGCTGGCCGTTGAAGTCAATCTTGTCTCCTTTGGCAATAATGTCTTTGCCAAGAAGACTCAAGGCGGACATCTGCTCCATGTCATCCTGGCTGCCGGCCAGGGTGAGCAGGTTCTTGTTGATGTCAAAGAGTTGTTCCAGCGAGCTGAACTGGGCCAGCTGGGTGGTGAACTCTGTGGGATCCTGCGGGTTGAGCGGATCCTGGTTCTGGAGTTGCGCGACCAGCAGGGTAAGAAACTCCTGCTTGCCGAGAGCGCTTCCGCCGGTGGCGGCCGCGATTCCGGAGATCGGTTGGCTCTGGGCCTGGGTGGTGGCACTTAGTGCTGTCATTTTCTTGACTTTCCTCCTGGCGCTGGTGTGTTAAATGTGCATGCTGAGACCACCCTGACCCATGGTCCAGGCAGGTCTGGTCGTCGCTGCGGTTGCTGTTTTTTCCGGGGTGTTGGCCGGTGATGCTCCCTTTGCGGTGTGACGGAAGGCAGACCCCCGGTGTTCTTCAAAGGAGCCCCGTGACCCGGCGTTATGGCCGGACTCAATGTCAACCTGGATGTCGTCCAGTCTCAGGCCCTGCTGTTCAAGGGCCTCCCGCAGCCTGGGAAGATTACGTTCGAGGATGTCATGACTGTGCTGGTTCTGGGCGATCAGGTGGGCGCGGACGCTTTCCTTGTTCACCTCCAGTTCAATCTTGAGGCGCCCCAGTTCTTCGGGCTGCAACCGGATCGTGATGGAGTTGGTCTCCTTCAGCGGCCCGATGCGGACGGCCATGTTTTCAATGATCCCATTCAAGACCTGTGATTCCGGAACCGCAGTGCCGGAGGGCAGTCGAACCAGTGCGGCCGCGTCAGGGCTTTGAGTGGAGGAAGATGTCGCGGGCATCAGAGGCTGAAAATGGCCTTCATTGCCCTGGGGGGCGATTGTTCCATTGATTCCCCCTGATTGCCCCTGGCCGAAAATCGCGCCTAGGGGGTTGGTGCCGGCACTTTCCCGAGCGCCGGTTCCGCTGAAAACCGTCTCCTCCAGCGTTACCCTGTCGGTTGCACCGAAGGTGGGCAGGGAGACCGATGGGGTTTCCTGTCCCCGGGTCGCTGCGCCCGGGTTTTCCTGTCTGAGTGACTCCTGGGGTTTGATGTTTCCGATAATCTCGGAGAACATCCTGCCCATGCTGGTGGATGATGCGGTATCCTTTCCCTTGATGTTCTCAGCCTGAGACAGGGCCGCTGCCTGGGTACCGGCCTGGGCATGTTCCCTCTGGGATGGATCCATCTGCAGAAAGGAACCGGCAATGGGTTTTGCCGGCTGTTCAGCCGGGGAGACTTCGGCCCGTATCGCTGCGGGAATCTCCCTGGCGCCCTGTTTTGCCGTAGCGGCCGGGGTCGGGGGTATTTTTTCGTAAACCTCCTTTGTCTGAGTGGAATCAGCGGATGCCGCCGCAAAAGGTGGTTCCGCCTTTTCAGGTGTCTTCGCCTGGGGCTGGACCGGTTCCTGGACCGTCTGGCCCGGAGGCGAATTGGTCCTGGCCTGGGGCTGGATCGGTTCCTGGACCGTCTGGGCGGAAGGCGAATCGATCCTGGCCTGGGGTTTGGCCGATTCCTCTGCCGGCTCGCCGGGAGGCAAGTCGATCTTCGCCAGGGACAGGGCCGCTTCCCGGGCCGAATGATCGAGAGGTGAATCGATCATCCCAGGCTCCGGGGCCGAACCTGAAGTGGACTCTGCCGCGTTGTCCAGGGAGGGGGTTGAAGGGGGTGGGGGGTGCGCGGCGCCGGGTGTCACGTTTTCCAGGGCTGCGGCAATCACTCCGGTCTCTCCGGATGAGCGCGCGGCCCGGGACTCCGCTCCGGGTGCTTCACCTCCCGCGTTCTGCGGGAATGCGACTGTGGGTTGGGCTGCGTTTTCGGCTGTTTCGTCCGGATCTTTCCCAGTGGGGGAAGATTCCTTTAACGGCTCCCGGGGCGAATCGGGAGGGACGGTTGCCTGCAGCACATCCTTTTCCTGCCCTTTCGGTGGCAAGGCCTTTTTGTTCATGGCCTGCTGCTGAACGGCATGAAAAGGACTGGTCGCATTACCCGTGCCTGCTCCGCCCGCCCCTTTTCTCGGGGCGGGTGGTCCCAGCAAGTCAACAGGTTGCATCTGCATAGTCTTGTCCTTTCTGTTTGCGTGGAATTCTCAGGAAGAAAGGATGCCGCAGGCCCTGAAGGTGTTACTCCTGGTCAAGTCTGGAGAAGGTCGCACTGAGTCGTTCGGCCTTTTTCTGTTCCAGATTGTTCAAGATGTTGGCGGCTGCCTTTTTTTTCATTGCCGAGAGTACGGCGATGGCTGCCTTGTCGTCAAGGGTGGCTAATAGTTGAGCAGCCTTGACCGGGTCCATCTTTTCGTACATCTTGCCGAGTTCCTGAATGTTGTTTGCCTCTTCGTCGCCCTTCTGTCCAAGAAGCACCTCAAGCTCAGCCTTCAGGGCAGTGAGCTCGTTTAACTTCTTATCGACTTCACCTTCCAGAGTCTTTAGACTCATCTCCTGTTCGGCAAGTTTTTTTTCCCACTGGCTGAGGCGACTCCGTTCCTCCTTGAGGGTGACGAGGATGCGGCGCTCTTCAACCGAGGTGATTGTCAGAGAGTCATCCTCCGCAGAAACTGCCTGTTCGGCTTTCGCAGTGTGATATGGGGAGAGAATGAGGGCGGCGAGAAGGGCCGCGGTACCTATTTTTTGTCCACTTTTCATCTCTTGTCTCCAGAGCCGTGAAATCGCAACGCAATTTCATCAATGGTCGCGTTTTCCTTTTTTTTCATCTCTTTTTCCGCCTCCTCAAGCTTCCGTTCTTTCAGTTTTTCCAAGGCCTTTTTGTCCTGGGAGGCACTGAGCAGGGCCTGGCGGCGGGCGACAATCTCTCCCCGCGCCACCTCTATCGTCCGTTCGATCCGGACGATGCACTCTGTCTTATGGGTACACCGGTTTTCGTAAAGCTCCAGTTCATGGGGGGTAACCCCGTGCGCCTGATCCTCTTTCATGTCGCGGTGCAGCACGCGTATTTCCTCGCGCAACGCGGCGAGCTGCGCCACCAGGGACGCCTCTTTTCTGATCGCCTCGGCGAGAAGTTGCTGGGCCTTGTCCTTTTGCAGCTTCCGGTAGTCCAGCACTGACTGCAGCTTGAATGATGTCATGACTTTGCCCCTGAAGGTTTATTAGTCTCGCGTCAAGGTTGAAACCACCGTCTTCAGACGGTCAGCTTTCAGTTAGTGGTATGTTCGTTGTTCAGGC
>JBFHXP010000036.1:0-22926 GCA_041598875.1 Desulfobulbales bacterium | reverse complement strand
TAAAATACCTTTTTCTACAGCTTCAACGTTTTGCATCACCAGCGCGCCCCGTGAAAAAGTGTAATTAAAACAGCCTCTTCGCGTCTGGTGGATGCATTGGTTATCTGTTTGATTTCTTACTCTATTTCATATAAAACTTGGCTCAAACAGGCTATTGTTTCTTTGCCTGAAATATACTCAGAAGAAGAGTGGCTAAAAAAAGAAAACCAAATGCAAATGTCATGACAGCACCACTTCTACCAATCCTTGGTTCAATGACAGACATATTAGGTTTCTTCGCCCTATAATAGACTGATACTTTAGAACCTACCGGATATTTTTGAATAATTTCTTTTGAGAAGTCATTAGCTGATGAGCCACAACAAACTCTGTTTGATAAATATTTATTCCCATCAACATGGTACTCATAGGTAACATCGATTGAGTAACCTCTCCTCCTTTCCCAGTTTGATTGCTCAATTGAGGACTTTATTATTACACCTTCTACTTTTGGGTTCTTTTTTGGATTAAACCCACAGTACATATAAGTTGTGTATGATAAATATAAAAATGCAGCGAAAGAAAAAAGTGCCAGAAAAACCAATATGCAACCATTTCCTGTATCGTCAGTTGTTTCGTGCATGTCTTATTTGGTCAGATAACAGTACATTTTTAAGCAGAATCGGTTTGTTCGTCTATAGGCAGATTCTGTATAGCACAATAAATACGGAATCTATATAATGCCTAAATACGGAACCTGTGATGCTTTTTCCCCCGAGAAATACTGAACATATGGGTTATAAGTGAATATGAAAGAATGAGTCAAGGGAAAAAATCGCAACCCGCTGTATTGTGGAAGGCCCTTTAGATTCACGGCATATTCCCCCCAATCTTTATCCCTCTGCGAAAAATTTGTTCCGCCCTATTGCATGACAGATCATGATCCCAATTTCCCCAATTTTCATTTGCCTCTTCCCACTTTATAAACTTGACATCCCGGATCAGGATTCAGTATAGGGATTTGGTAGACTTTGATCGTACCCTTGCCTGTAAACCCAAGCACGAAAAAGGCTTGTTACCGCCATCCTGAAGCAACAGCAGCATCACCAACCACAAAAACGCTATGAAAAAAACACAATTAACGGTTGGATTTTCTCCGCTTCAGACCATAGATGGCGATCAGAATTTCGCATCTGACGGTTTAAAGAATCTGGAGCAGTATAAAGACTTCATCTATGACATCCACTTCCCCCACTACAATCCGCAGATATGCGCCAGCGGCAGGGAGTTACGCTCAGATCTGAGCCTGAATGATGCACGACGAATAACATTGGACATGCTGCAATGGAATCTCGAGAACAGTGGTTTCCGTTTAACACTGGTGCTGAACTACCTGCTGCACAACAACTACAAAGTTATTGTTGATGATTTTGCCCGGGATTTTTATCCGCGCGGAGTGCGCAGTGTGGTTGTCGCCAACCTGGATCTCATAAAATGCCTGAAAGACAGATTTCCAGATCTCCATATTCAGGGATCGTGCCTGTCAAATCGGATAACAGAAGAAGAACTGGCAGAAGAACAACGCGAGGGGGTAGAGATCCACAACCCCGCGGTGCATATTATCCGAATGCCGGAACAACTCAAACGAAATGCCAATGCAGGATTTCGTCAGAAAATTATCATTTTTGAAGGGTGCCTGCATCACTGCCCCGATGAAAGCGCAGAGCATGGACATCGCTGGTATCTGGCCAGAAGCCTGCCATATAATCAGGATTTCTGCCTGAAAACAAAGATCGCCACTGACCCGCGATATTTCTTTAAGGCAAACTGGGTGACGATCAGGCGCCTCAAACAACTTCTGCCATATATTGATGTCATCAAGTTACCGCGGAGTTTTCAAACCCCAGAATACAATCTGAAAAATTTCATACATTTATATAAAACCGATACCCAGTATAATATTATCGATTTCCTCGGGGCTGGCTATCAGGCCCATCTCGCTCGTGATGTCGGCTGGATACCTTCTGATCTCTTTGATGATCGATTCTACGAGACCACGGAAAACTGCCAAATGGACTGCGCTCAACGGCGATGCACGCTGTGCTTTGACCTTATGAACCAGATCAAGCGGTTAAGCTATAAACAAAAAAGACTCGGCAAACGATCCCGGCACAACCATTCCACCACGTCATGGAATGTGGAAAAAAACTGGCGCAGCCATGGCCGGATCATTCCATGACCACTTGAACCTGCCAAAGGAGCGAATAAAAGAATGCCACACCTGCCGGAACTTGTCGTAATTGCCGCGGACGGCAAGGAAACCATCTTTACCGGCGACAGCCAGGTACACATGGACCACAACAATCTGCTGTTACTGGTAAAGACCGCTCAAACTCTCATGGGGTGGCATTGGGACAGGTTCGCGTGTGTTATCATCCGGCTCAACAGTGTATGCGACCAGGAACCTGAAAACACCTGTGAGGCGAAACTGCACTTGTCCCAGGGCCAAAAGGAACGACACCTCTCCTTTTCATACAAAAATTTTCACTTGAGTCTTGCAGAAAATCTTCTGCGTTTTGAAGGACAACGTGAACAGGTTATTTTCAACCTCGATTTCCTCTACTGGTATCAAACAAAAACAGCATGAGCCACTCCAGGCATTGGGCTATAAACAGGGAAACCATGATGAATGAGAGAGCCTCCAAAACGCTTACGGTGGTTGATTTTTTTGGAAAAAGTCACGAGTTTTCAACCACCAAAGGCCCGGAAGTAAAAATCGAAAACAGTATGTTGCTGGCCACACTGGACAACGGCATCTTCTGTCAACCTCTTGACATGGTGCGCTACTTTCAAATACAGGTTGTTCACGATAATCAGCAGCAGAGATTTGCTGCCTGCGAGATACAGTTAACCACCATTGAAGGAGATACAGCGGGCCCGATACACATTGAAAACATTATCAATTATGAATGGAAAATTCATAATGGCTTATTAATGATCTACGCAATGAACTCAGTTACCGGGTTTCATCTCGATTGCGTGATTTCTTTTTATCTCACCAACCCGTAAACAGCTTATGGGAAACCAATGCTGGCACGCCAACTGAGCGCCGCAGATGTTGCCGGAAATTGATACGTTCCAATAAAAAAGGGGACCAAACAAAAGGCTGCCCCCTGTTATAACCGGCAGGCAGCTGCGTGAAACCGATAAAGCCGCAGGCGTTATTCCCGTCCGAGCTAGTGCGATGGTTCGCTGATCTTTGATATATTATGCTACTTCAACCCGAAGAGATTTACCTAAAGCCTGGGCAATTTTTTCAAGTGTAGATAGTTTAATATCTTCAGCATGGTTTTCGATTCTTGAAATTGCCGACTTTTTGGTATTGAGTTTTTCTGCAAGCTCTTCTTGGGTGAGGCCTGCTTCTTCTCGTGCAACTTTTAACATGACTCCGATTTTAAATTCCTGATATCCCTTTTCATAATCTTTGGCAAACTCAGGGTCTCGGAACTTTCTATTGGTTATGTACTTTTTTAAATTTTTCATTTTTGATGCCTCCTCTTGAAATAATCCTGTTTTCTTGCTTCAGCGATTTTTATAGCCTTTTGAGGAGTCTTTTGTGTTTTCTTTTGGAATGCATGATTAAGCACGATAAGTCTTGAGCCATCGAAGAAGCCGAGAATTCTGAATATTTTATTTCCAAACGCTATTTTTGCTTCCCAAATGTCTTCAGTATTGACCAGTTTCTTAAAGTAACTTGTTGGAACGGTAGGTAATTCCTCTATTAACTTTAAAACCCAAGTTACTTTTTGCGCCTCTTTTGGCGACAATGATTCCAAAAACTCCTCGACAGGGCATTTTCCTGATGCCGTTTCATAAAAAATTACATCTCTCATCACACGATGTTAACATGCAGGTTAACCATGTCAAGAAATTAACATGTTTTTTTCACAGCGAACGACCAAGTTCGCTTACCGCAAGGGGACTCAGCAGGTGCAAGAACCAATGGAAACACCGTAAGGGGCAACAGGCAATAAACTCGTTGGCTGTCTGCCGATGTAGTAGACCGGAAAAACCGACATCAGGAGAGTGCCAAACTTGATCGCTTCCGGATCTCAGTTCAAGCGGTGTTGGCCAGTCAACGGCACTATATTCTTGGGCAAGAGCTTCCTCTGGAAGTGTCTTGGGGGGTACCTCACACTGACACCCTTGAGCCTACCCCCAAAGACACCCCCAAACATTCTGGGTTTCACACTATCAAGCCGGATGTTGCAGGACAACAGAAAAAGAAAAAGCCCTGATTTCTCAGGGCGTTCAAGACTTCTTTGGATTTCTGCGGATTAAGCTATGGTGCCGGAGGTCGGAATCGAACCGACACGGGGTTGCCCCCGCTGGATTTTGAGTCCAGTGCGTCTACCAGTTTCACCACTCCGGCATTCTCCTTTTTGCGACTTTGAAAAAGGAGCCTGATTGATAGCGTAACCCTGCAATAATTTCAAGTAAAAAGGGTGGAGGCATGAAAAACCCTGCCCTGCCCCAGGAAAGATTTCCCTCACCTTCCCGGCACTCTTACCCTGTCCTTTCAGGTTCCGCTGCTGCTGTAAATCTTATAATAGCGCAGCACCTTCTTGACATAGTTGACGGTCTCGGGAATCCGGGGGATCCCTCCCGCCTCGGCGACCCTGGCAGGCCCCGCGTTATATGCGGCCAGGGCCAGCTCGAGATCGCCGTTAAACTGCTCGTAGAGCATCTTGAGATAGCGGGTGCCGCCCATGATATTGTCGTGGGGATCATAGACCGATCTCACCCCCATGTCCCGGACCGTTCCCGGCATGAGCTGCATCAGGCCCTGGGCGCCCTTGTGCGACACCGCCTGGTTCTTGAAATCGGATTCAACCTTGATAACCGCCTTGATCAGATGCGGGTCCATCTGGAAACGCCTGGCCGCGGTATTGATCATTGCCGCATAGTTGCCGGAGACCTCACTGGCTGTGGGGCGCGGGGTGGTCCGGTACCGGGTCGGTTTATAGCGGGCGTCCACCGGGGCGTTTGTCAGGTGGAGAACACCCTTTTCATCGACATAGCTATAGATATAGGAATTGGCCGCCGCCGGACCGGCATGGGTCATCAGCAGCACTGTCAAGAACAGCCATCCCAGTAAAAACCGCATCATTCACTCCCCGGGCAGACGCCCGACCTTACGCCTTGGCCCGCTTTTCCCAGTCGGCAAGAAACTTCTCCATGCCGATATCGGTCAACGGGTGGGCGGAAAGCTGCTCAATAACCTTAAAGGGAATGGTGGCGATATCCGCGCCGATCAGGGCGGCGTCCACCACATGAATCGGATTGCGGATACTCGCCACAATGACCTCGGTTTCATAGCCGTAATTATCATAGATGGTCATGATATCGCTGACCAGATCCATGCCGTTCTGGGAGATGTCATCGAGACGGCCGACAAAGGGGCTGACAAAGGAGGCCCCTGCCTTGGCGGCAAGCAGGGCCTGGGAGGCGGAAAAAACCAGGGTCACGTTGGTCCTGATCCCTTCTCCGGAAAAGGCCTTGGCCGCCTTGAGTCCCTCGGTGGTCATCGGTACCTTGATCACGATATTCTCGTGAAGCGCCGCCAGTTTGCGTCCCTCTTCGAGCATACCAACGGCATCGAGGCTGACCACCTCGGCGCTGACCGGGCCATCGACCAGATTGCAGATCTCAAGCAGGAGCTCTTCAAAGGGTTTCTTTTCCCTGGCAATCAGCGAGGGGTTGGTGGTCACTCCGTCAAGCACGCCCAGGGCCGCGGCCTTGGCAATCTCATCGGTATTGGCTGTGTCGATAAAAAACTTCATTTTTCCGATCCTTTCTCTGAGAGGAATGTTTTACAGCATTTCTGGCTGCAGAAATAATACATGGTACTGTTGTGATGAAGCTGGATTGCCTGGGCCTTGGGCACGTAGGTATGGCAGACCGGATCTTCCACCAGGACATCCTGAATCTGCCCGGTGCCGGCACCCTTTTCCGCGGGGGTGTTTTTTTTCCCGCCAACAAGTAAACGGTAAAATATATAGAGCAGAACAGCAAGGATGATGAGGCGTAAAGGCGTCAATTCTACTTTCCTGATTCCATTTTTATTCGTCGCGCGCCACGGTTAAGGCTGAGTTGAGTTCCCTGAACCCGGTAGCCACTCCAGCCGCCGCATCGCCTGCTGTTCGGCCCGGCCCGCGTCCGTGGCCAGGAGGGCGTCACGAAGCCTGGATACGGTCTGATTCAGTACCGGATGGATCAGCTCCGGGGCGATTTCCACCAACGGCTCCAGGACAAAAAGCCTGTCCGCGCAGCGGGGATGAGGCAGGCAAAGCCCCTTTTTTTCACAGACCAACCTATCATAAAAAAGGATATCCAGATCCAGGGGGCGGTCTTCATGGCCCGCGCCCCGGCGGACCCGGCCCCACTCCGCCTCCACCTGAAGCAACTCCCGGAGAAGTTCCCCAGGCCCGAGAGTGGTCACCAGCGACCCGGCGGCGTTTATAAAACGGCTCGCGCTCTCCATATCCACGGGCATGGTGCTGAACGGGTGGGAAATATCTTTTATCTCAATCCCGCCGATCTCTCCCAGCCGTTGCCATGCCTGGCAGAGGGCGTTGATCCCGTCTCCCAGATTGGCGCCCAGCCCTATGTAAACCGTGGCCTGCACATTTCTTCCTTAATCCGTGACGGTGAATATTTTTCTTTCGCCACTTGCCAGGCCCGAGTTTTCAGCCGATGCCGATGGCCGCAATACGGTCAACCGCTTCCTGCAACCGTTCCTTGGGCAGGGTAAGGGTCATCCGCACATATCCCTCGCCAGGAGCACCGAATCCATTGCCTGGAGTGGCCACAATCCCGGCCTTGGCCAGAAGAAGGGCGGCAAAGGATGCGGAATCGTGCCCCTTGGGGGTTTCAATCCACACGTAGAAGGTCGCCCTGGGTGAAGAGGCGACAAGCCCCAGCCTGTTCAGGCCGGAGACCAGCACGTCACGGCGCTCGGTATATATGGCGCGCATCTCTTCCAGGCAACCCTGATCACCTTCAAGGGCCTCGATGCCCGCTATCTGGATCGCCTCAAAGATACCGGAGTCGATATTGCTCTTGATCTGGCCCAGGCCGCCGATGACCGCCGCGTTACCCACGGCAAAGCCGATCCGCCAGCCGGTCATGTTGTAGGTCTTGGACAGGGAATGGAACTCGACTCCCACTTCCATGGCCCCCGGCGCTTCAAGGAAAGATGGCGGGACATAGCCGTCAAAGGACATCTCCGAATAGGCGTAGTCGTGGCAGACGATGATATTGTGTTTGCGGGCAAAGGCAACCACCTCATTAAAAAACTCCACCGTGGCAACGGCGCCGGTGGGGTTATTGGGGTAGTTGAGAAACATCAGCTTGGTCCTGGCAAGGATATCCGCGGGGATCGCGCCAAGATCGGGGAGAAAGGCGTTTTCCTTAACCAGCGGCATCTCATAGGGTGTGCCGCCGGCAAACATGGTGGCAATTGCGTAGACCGGATAGGCCGGGCTGGGAACCAGAACCACGTCACCGGGATTGACAAAGGCCAGCGGCAGATGGGCGATGCCTTCCTTGGAGCCGATCAGCGACACGACCTCCTTGAGCGGATCGAGGTCAACACCGGCCCGTTTTTTATACCAGCGGCTTACCGCCTCCCGGAAGCTGTTCATCCCTGTATAGCTCGGGTAGCGATGATATTTTCCCTGCTGTGCGGCATTGGTCAGGGAATCGATAATATTCTGAGGGGTCGGCATGTCGGGATCGCCAACGCCAAGATCAATAACATCAACGCCCTTGGCCCGCGCCTCAGCCTTTTTCCGGTCCAGCTCGGCAAAGAGATAGGGGGGCAACTGCTTTAAACGGTCTGCTTTTTCAATGGTAATCATGGGTAAAAAATTCCTGGGGTTAAGGGTTAAAAGAAGGGTTCCAGTGTTCCAGTGTTCAAGTGTTCAAGGGTGAAGCGTGCCAGGGTTCAAAGGGGAAACGTTCCAGGGTTCCAACGGTGGAGCGTTCCAGTGTTTCAAAGTAAAGGGTTCCAGTGTTCAAGGGGTCAATCGGTTGAACATTGGAACGTTGGAACACTTGAACATTAGGTCACTTTATCAGTACTCCCTTTCTTACAGATCCTTCAGCCCGAGAACATCAAACATCGTGTACATACCGTTGTCCTGATTGACAACCCATGCCGCGGCCATGGCGGCTCCCCGGGCGAAATTATCACGGCTGTGCGCCTTGTGGGTGATCTCAAGCCGTTCGCCGGCACCGGCGAAATAGACGGTATGCTCGCCCACGATATCCCCGGCCCGGATGGTCTGGATGCCGATCTCCTTATCGGTGCGGGCACCGATAATCCCGTGCCGGGCATAGACCCCCACTTCATCGAGATTGCGGTTAACCGCCTCTGCCGCCAGCTCGGCCAGCTTGAGGGCCGTGCCGCTGGGGGCGTCTTTTTTCATCCGGTGGTGGGCCTCGACTATCTCCATATCGTAATCATTGCCAAGGATGGATGCCACCTTGGCGACGATCTTGAAAAGGACATTAACTCCCACCGCCATGTTGGGGGCCTGGACGCAGGGAAACGCGGCGGAGAGTTCCTTGAGCTCGGCCAGGTTGTCGGCGGAAAGGCCGGTGGTGCCGATAACCATTGCCTTTTTATGCCGGGCGGCGATCCTGGCCATCTCCATGGTCGCCTCGTGAAAGGTGAAATCAATAATCACCTCACCCTTGTCAATCACCGATTCAAGCCCGGCGGTGATCGGCACGCCCACCTTGTCGTAGCCTCCGACCTCGCCCAGATCTCGCCCCATTTCGGGGTTTGATTTCTGCTCAAATCCGCCAGCCAGTTCCAGGCCGGGATGCTGCTGCACCATATAGCCGATCCGCCGGCCCATGCGACCGGCTGCCCCGGCGATAAGTACCTTGGTCATGGTCATACTCCTCACTAAATAAGCCCGTAAGCGGAAAGAACCTCTTCCAGCCTGGCCCGGGTACCATCATTCATCGGGTAGAGCGGCATCCGCGGCTCACCCGAGGTAATCTTGCCCATTCTCGCAAGGGCGGTTTTGGCCGGAACTGGATTGGAATCAAAAAACATCGCCTGCATCAGGGGGAAAAGCTTGTAGTGCAGCTCGCGCGCCCGGGGATACTCCCCGTTTAAAACCGCCTCCATCATCTGCGCCATGTCTGCCGGCGCCACATTGGAGGTTACCGAAATAACACCGGTGCCTCCCACCGCGACAGTGGCCATGGCGGTAAAATCATCGCCCGACATGAGGGCGAAATCCTCGGGACAGAGCCTGATCACCTCGCTGATCTGGTTAAGGCTGCCGGTGGCCTCCTTGATGCCAACAATATTATCAATGGCCGCACAGCGGGCCACCGTCTCGGGCAGCATGTTCACCCCGGTCCGGCTGGGCACGTTATAGAGGATGATCGGCAGATCAACCGCCTCGGCCACCGCCTTGAAGTGCTGGTACAGCCCCTCCTGCGAAGGCCGGTTATAGTAGGGAGTGATCATCAGGGCACCGTCCGCGCCCGCCTCCTTGGCGTGCCGGGTAAGCTCTATCGACTCCGCGGTACTGTTGGACCCGGTACCGGCGAGCACCGGCACCCGGCCGTTTACCGCCTCAATGGTCAACTCCACCACCCGGTGATGTTCGTCATGGTCCATGGTGGCAGACTCGCCGGTGGTGCCGCAGGGAACAATTCCATGGGTCCCGCCCGCGATCTGGAATTCAATGAGATCCCGCAACCCCTGCTCATCTACCTTGCCATTGATAAACGGGGTCACTATGGCCACAAATGCGCCGCGAAACTTTGTCATAACCTCTTCCCTCCTGCTCCTGTTCAATTAACCGTAACAAGGGCGGAATTACCCGCCCGGTATTTTCTTCTCAGCACAACGGGTCAGCCATCGGTTTCCAGGGCGCCGCTCTGCAGTTGCCCATGATAAATGGTCCGGGCCGGGCCTTCCAGAAAAATCCCGTCTCCTCTGGCAAGGGATCCTCCGGAAAGTGAAAAATGGATAACAAGCCGGGCGCCACCCGAGGTGGTCACCGTCACCGGCGGCTCAACCCCCGCCTTCAGGGCGCTGATAATCGCCGAGGCCACCGCCCCGGTGCCGCAGGCCATGGTCTCCGCCTCCACTCCGCGCTCATAGGTCCGGACCAGAAGGGAGTTCCCGCCCAGCCTCCGGACAAAGTTGACATTGGTTCCCGCCGGCTGAAAATCCCGATGATAACGGATCAGACGGCCCCACTCGGCCACCGGGACATCCCTGCCATCCTCTACAAAATAAACAACATGGGGCACCCCGGTATTGATGAAATGGACCTCCACCTCTTCACCGCCCAGACCAACCTTCATCCCCAGGCGGATATCAGCCGGCGGGGTCAACCGGATCTTGACGTTTGCGCCGAGAATTTCGGCGGAGATCATTCCGGCGTCGGTCATAAAAGACATGGATGCCGGGGCGATTTTCCGGTCAAAGGCGAAACGGGCCGCGCAGCGCGCGCCATTGCCGCACATCTCGGCGCGACTGCCGTCGGCGTTAAAAAACTGCCACCGGAAATCGGCATTGTCAGCCTCTTCTATCAGGATAACCCCGTCGGCGCCCACCGAGAAACTGCGGCGGCAAACGGTTCTGACAAACGCCGGAATGTCGATTCCATCGAGAAATCCGTCGCGGTGGTCAATGATAATAAAATCATTGCCAGTCCCGCTCATCTTGGTAAAGGCAATCGGGGTCTCGGGGTTCATTTGAGAAAATCAGGGATCTTTTCACCCTGGATCAAGGTTTCATAGGTCTCCCGGTTACGTATGACATGGAACTCATCATCCTGAACCAGGATCTCGGCGGCACGGGGCCGGGAATTATAGTTTGACGACATGGAAAATCCATAGGCGCCGCTGCTCATCACCGCGACCAGATCCCCCTTTTCAAATACCGGCAACTGGCGGCCACGGGCAAGAAAATCCCCGGTCTCGCATATCGGGCCCACCACATCAGCAGTCTCATACCCACCCCTGGCAGCGGCCAGGTGCTGATCCACCGGAATGATTTCATGGAAGGCGTCATAGAGGCTCGGCCGGGCCAGATCGTTCATCGCCGCATCAACAATAACAAAATTCTTGCTCCCGGTCCTCTTGGTGTAAAGCACCTTGGTAACCAGGATACCGGCATTGCCCACTATAACCCGTCCCGGCTCCAGGATCAAGGTACAGTCAAGACCGGCAAATTCGTGTTTTATGGCCTCGGCGTACTCCCGCGGATGCGGGGGATCCTCGTCCTGATAACGGACCCCGAGACCGCCGCCAAGATCCAGATATCGGATGGAGATATCATGCTCGGCAAGCCGTCCGAGAAAGGCCTTGACCTTTTTCAGGGATTCGATGAAAGGGGAGACCTCGGTCAACTGGGAACCGATGTGGCAGCTCACTCCAAGCACCTGCAGGTTGGGCAGGGATGTGGCCTTGAGATAGACGTTGACCGCATCGTCAATGGGAATGCCGAACTTGTTTTTGGCCAGGCCGGTGGAGATATAGGCGTGGGTTTTGGGGTCTACATCCGGATTGATCCGAAAGGAAACCGGGGCGACCATGTCAAGCTCGGCAGCGGTCTCCTGGAGCAGTTCAAGCTCCTGGGCCGACTCGACATTAAACAGGAGAATGCCGGAGACCAGGCCGTACCGCAGCTCTTCCTTGGTCTTGCCCACTCCGGAATAAATAATCCGCTTGGGATCGATGCCCGCCTTGAGACAACGGAAAAGTTCGCCCCCGGAGACAATGTCCGCCCCGCCGCCAAGGCGGGCAAAAAGACGGAGAATCGACATGTTGGAGCACGATTTGACCGCAAAGCAGGTCAGATGGGGAACACCGGTGAAACTCCCGTCAAAGGCCTCGAAATGGTGGGTCAGGGTTGCCCCGCTGTAGAGATAAAACGGGGTTCCCACCGCCTCGGCGATTGCCGGAATCGGCACGGACTCGCAATGGAGCAGATTTTCACTGTACAAAAAATGGTTCATATCGGGTTATTCTCTCTTGGTTAGTCATTCACTTGCTGGGTGCCGGATTCCCGGATTCACCCGCTGGGAACAGTTCGAAAAAAATCACATTGGAATCGCCGCTGCTCCGCCAGGCGCGGGCGCGCCGGGAACGAACCTTATAATAATAACGAGAACCGGGGCGGTCCAGGGATTCATGGAAACGGACCCGGCCCTCTTCCACCGACCAGGATGTTTCCTGGATTCGCCGGGGCTTGGCAAAGGGAAGCGGGCATCCGGGGCAGGATTCCTCTTCCGGGACCACGGCCCTGATTATCTCAAAGCTGTCAACCCCTCCTGATAATTTCTCTCCATTCTCCATCCGGGTCGGGTACGACCAGGAGAGGGTGACCCCGCCACCCTCGAGCACATAGGCAAGATCGGTAATCGGCGCCGGAAGGGTACCCTGGGGTGGCACGGGCATTGTCTTGCGGCCGCATCCGAGCAGGGCAGGCAGAATGGCCAGGAAAACAAACGCTATCCGCGAAAAACGCATCCCGGATCACCCTCTGCCGCTGGAAATGCCCAGGGCGGCCTCGGCCCGGTTCAGGGCCTCGGTTACCCGGGCGGTTGCGGTTCCGCCGATGGAAAGACGGCTGTCCACCGACCCCTGGACTGAAAGCACGGTAAAGATATCCGCCTCAATCAACTCGGAAAACTCGCGCAGCTCATCAAGACTGAGATCAGCCAGTTCTCTTTTCCGGGCCACGCAGTGAGCGACAATCCTGCCGACCACCCCGTGGGCGACACGGAAGGGCATGTTTTTTACCACCAGATAATCAGCAAGGTCAGTGGCGGTCATGTGCCCGTATGAGGTTGCCCGGGCGAGAATCTCGCTGTTAAAGGTGAGCCCGCCAAGCATCTCGGCGCTGATCTGAAGCGATGCGCCAACGGTATCAACGGTGTCGAAGATTGCCTCCTTGTCCTCCTGCATATCCCGGTTATAGGTCATCGGCAGCCCCTTGAGCATGGTCAGAAGGGACATCAGGTTCCCCACCACCCTGCCGCTTTTGCCCCGGATCAGCTCCGGGATGTCGGGGTTCTTCTTCTGGGGCATGATGCTGCTGCCGGTACAGAACCGGTCGGCAATATCGACAAAGGAAAACTCCTCGCTGGACCAGAGCACCAACTCCTCGGCAAGCCGGGAGAGATGAATATGGATCAGGGCGCTGACCGAGGCGAACTCAACAACAAAATCACGATCAGCCACGGTATCCATGCTGTTGGCGGTAACCCCGGAAAAACCAAGCTCCCGGGCGACAAACTCCCGGTCGATGGGCAACCCGGTTCCGGCCAGGGCAGCTGACCCAAGGGGCATGAGATTGATCCGCTTCCGGCAGTCCTCGATCCGCTCGCGGTCGCGGCCGAACATCTCATAATAGGCAAGAAGGTGGTGGCTGACAAGAAGGGGCTGGGCCCGCTGGAGGTGCGTATATCCGGGCATCACCAGGCCGAGATAGCGGCGGGCGAGTTTTACAAAAGATTCCTGGAGCGAGACAAGAAGATCAATGAACCGGTCCGCCTCTTCGCGCAGGTAGAGACGCATGTCGAGTGCCACCTGATCGTTGCGGCTCCGCGCGGTGTGCAGTTTTTCCCCTGGCGCGCCGATCTTTTCCACCAGGGCCTTTTCGATATTCATGTGAATATCTTCAAGCTCAGGGCGGAACTCGAATACACCGGAAAGGATCTCCGCTTCAATCTGGTCGAGACCGGTCAGGATCTGGTCCCGCTCGCTGTCGCTGATCAGTCCCTGCCGGGCAAGCATTCTGGCATGGGCCCTGCTTCCGGTAATATCGTGACGAAAAAGGCGGCAGTCATAGTGGATCGATGCGGTAAACGCCTCCACCGAGTGCGCGGTTTTTTCCGTGAAACGACCGCCCCACGGCTTCTGCGCCCCGGCCTGCGCCGTGCCCTGTTCCCTGATCTCCTTCATGAGCTTTCCTGGTCCTTTTATTTCTTCAGGGCCTGAATCCTGAGCCGCAGGGCGTTCAGGCGTATGAACCCGCCGGCATCGGCCTGGTTGTAGACCTCGTCCTCTTCAAAGGTGGCAAAGGCCTCGCTGTACAGGGAGTTTTCCGACCTCCGGCCCACCGGAATGCAGTTGCCCTTGTAAAGCTTGACCCGAACGCGGCCGCTCACTGTTTCCTGGGCGCCATCCATGGTTTTCTGGAGCAGCCGCATCTCCGGCGAGAACCAGAAACCGTTGTAGATCAACTCCGAGTAGCGGGCCACCAGGCTGTCGCGGATCCGCAGGACCTCGCGGTCCATGGTGATCGTCTCCAGGTCGCGATGGGCGGCGCGGATAATGGTGCCGCCGGGGGTCTCGTAAACACCGCGGGACTTCATGCCCACGAACCGGTTCTCGACCATGTCGAGCCGGCCGATGCCGTTTTCACCGCCCAGCCGGTTCAATCGGGCAAGAAGGGCTGCGGGCGAGAGATTTTCTCCGTCAACCGCCACCGGGCTGCCCTTTTCAAAATCAATCTCAATATAGGTCGGGGTATCCGGCGCCTTTTCCGGGGAACAGGTCAACTCGAACATCGACTCCTCAGGCTCGTTCCAGGGATCCTCGAGAATGCCGCCCTCAAAGCTGATATGGAGCAGATTCTCATCCGAGCTGTAGGGCTTTTCCTTGGTAACCGGCACGGGAATCCCCCGGGCCTTGGCATAGGCCACAAGCTTTGTCCGGGAATTGAGGTCCCAGATCCGCCAGGGGGCGATGATTGCAAGTTTCGGGTTCAGGGCCATATAGGTAAGCTCGAAACGGACCTGATCATTGCCCTTGCCGGTGGCGCCATGGCTCACCGCATCGGCCCCTTCCGCCTCGGCGATCCGCACCTGCTCCCGAGCGATGAGCGGGCGGGCCAGCGAGGTCCCGAGGAGATAGGACCCCTCATAGATGGCATTGGCGCGAAAGGCGGGGAAAATAAAATCCCGGGCGAATTCTTCGCGCAAATCGCTGATCACCACCTTCTCGGCGCCGGTGGCCATGCCTTTTTTCCGGACCGCGTCCCAGTCCTCGCGCTGTCCAAGATCGGCGGCAAAGGCCACTACCGGGCAGCGGTACTCTTCCTCCAGCCACTTGAGGATCACCGAGGTATCCAGGCCGCCTGAATAGGCAAGCACTATTTTATTTACTGCCATCTTTTTCTCCGTGTTCTTTATTCACCGGCTGCCGCGCCGGGCTTATTTTACTCACCGGCTGCCGCGCGGCTACATGAGTATTTCAAAAAAACAAAAAAATCCGCGGAATAACCGCACAATCAAACCTGGTGGAGAAGGTGCTTCTCCAGGATCGCCTTGTGGATGTGCATCTTGTTCTCGGCCTGATCAAATGCCACGCACTGCGGGCCTTCAAGCACCTCCTCGGAGATTTCTTCCCCGCGATGGGCAGGCAGACAGTGCAGGACTATGGCATCGCTTTTCGCCTGGGCGAGCAGTTTACCGTTGACCTGATAGGGGGCAAAAATACCGACCCGGACATCCTGTTCCTTTTCCTGGCCCATGCTCGCCCATACATCGGTATTGATCACATCGGCGCCGCGCACCGCCGCCACCGGATCACGGACCAGTTCAATGGGGCGCACCGCCTCTTTTCTGGCAGCAGCGAGAATTGAGGGATCGGGATCATATCCCTCGGGGCAGGCCAGGGTCAAGGCAAAGCCCAGGCGTCCGGCCGCCTGGATCCAGGAATTGGCCATGTTGTTGCCATCTCCTACCCAGGCAACATGCACTGCGCCCATATCACCCTTTTCCTCGATCACGGTCATGATATCACTCATTACCTGGCAGGGATGATGGAGGTCGGTCAAGGCGTTGATCACCGGAATGGTCGAGAACCGGGCCAGTTCCTCAACCACTTCCTGTCCATAGGTGCGGACGACCAGGCCGTCGACATAACGGGACATTACCCGGGCCATGTCACGAAGGGGCTCGCTTCTCGCCAGCTGGGTGTCCTTGTCGGCCATAAAGATAACCTTGCCGCCCATGCCGTACATGGCAGCCTCAAAGGATACCCGGGTCCGGGTAGAGGGTTTTTCAAACACCAGGGCCACCGTATACCCGGTCAACTGGGTATGCCGTACCCCGTTTTTTGATTCCTCTTTCAGCTTGACCGCCCGCTGGATATAGCCATTCAGTTCCTCTGTGGTACAGTTCCACAGATTCAAGAGATGTTTTGCCATAATCGTGCCGTATAAAATGATGAAGGCTCAATCCCCGTCCGCCGGCAACCTCACCGTGAAGAGGCGGACTAATTGAGCCGAATCTTACATTCATACAAAAAATGTCATTTTTTGCAAATTTATTTTCCCCATTCCGGGCCGGACAAGCCGGACCCTCCCCCGCATCACAACCACCGGGCGGAACCATGAGGATTTCCGGCACAGGGGGGCTTGCGTCGCCCGCGTCTCAGATATGGCTCATGACCTGATCCAGGGCAGTGACAAGGGCGTCAATTTCCCCACGGCTGACCACCAGGGGCGGGACAAAACGGAGCACCGCATTGCCGGCGAAATTGATAAGCACCCCCTGATCAAACATCGCGTTAACCAGTGCCGGGCCATGTTCTCTGCCGGCCGCAGTCAACTCCAGGGCCCTGAGCAGGCCCATCCCCCGGGTGCCGCAGGCAAGAGCCGGATACCTGCCAACGAGATCTTCGAGCTGAGCGGCCAGGTATTCCCCCTTGGCCAGCACCTCGTCAAGAAACCCCGGGGCAAGCATGATTTTAAGGGTGGCGACAGCCGCGGCCGCAGCCACTGGATTGCCACCAAATGTCGAGGCATGGGTCCCGGGAACAAGTGCCGAGGCAATTTTTTCCCGGGTAAGCATGGCGCCCAGCGGCAGACCGTTGGCAAGGGCCTTTGCGCTGGTCATGATATCCGGAACCACCCCGAGTTGCTCATGGGCAAAGAGGGTTCCGGTCCGCCCCATCCCGGTCTGGACTTCGTCAAAGATGAGCAGGAGGTTGTGGCGGTCGCAGAGTTCACGAAGTGCCGCGAGGTACTGCCGCGAAAGGGGCCGGACCCCGCTTTCGCCCTGCAAGGGCTCGCAGAGAATGGCGCAGGTTTTTTCGCTGATCAATGCCTCCAGGGCCTGGGGGTCGCCAAAAGGGGCATGGATAAATCCCGCGGGAAGCGGCTCGAACCCCTGGTGAAATTTGGGCTGGCCGGTGGCGGCAACCGTGGCCAGAGTCCGCCCGTGAAAAGAGCCGGCCAGCGAAATAACTTCATATCGCCCCGGACTGCTGTGTATCCGGGCAAGCTTGATCGCAGCCTCGTTGGCCTCGGCGCCGCTGTTGGCAAAAAAGACCCGCTCGGCAAAGGTGTTGGCAACAAAAAGCTCGGCCAGCTCGGTCTGGGGAATGGTGTAAAAGAGATTGGAGACATGGACCAGCCGCCCGGCCTGCTCACAGATCGCCCGGGTTACTTCCGGATGACAATGTCCCAGGGCGCAGACCGCGATACCGGAAAGGAAATCAAGGAACTCCCGGCCATCGGCATCGGTAAGCCGGCACCCGGCCCCGGAGACTATCACCGCGGGGAATCGACTGTAGTTGGCGACAAAGACCCTGTTTCCCCGTTCGATCCACTCCTGATTGGCGCTCATCGAACAATCTCCGTGCCAACGCCCTGATCGGTGAAGAGTTCCAGCAGCAGGGCGTGTTCCACCCGACCGTCAATGATATGTGCCTTGCCGACGCCCTGATCCAGGGCGGCAAGCCCGCACCGGACCTTGGGAATCATGCCGCCGCCGATATCACCCGATGCAATCAGTTTAAGCGCATCGGCGCTGGACAGGGAGGGGATAAGCTTTCCATCGCGGTCCAGAACCCCGGCGACATCGGTGAGCAGAACAAGCTTTTCCGCCTTGAGTTCACCCGCCACCGCGCCGGCGACCAGATCGGCATTTATATTGTAGGAGGCACCGTCCTCGCCGACACCGACCGGGGCAATCACCGGGATGAAGTCTTCGGTGTCCAGGGTCCGCAGTATCTGCGAATCAACCCGGACCACCTCGCCCACCCGGCCAAGATCTATAATCTCCGGCGGGGCGTCCGCGGCCTGGCTTTTCTTAATGGTCATCTTCCGGGCCCGGATCAGGTCGCCGTCCCTGCCGGAAAGGCCAACGGCCCTGCCTCCGTGCTGGTTGATAAGCCCGACAATCTCCTTGTTGACCTTGCCGACCAGAACCATTTCGACAACATCCATGGTCTCGCCGTCGGTCACCCGCATTCCCTGAACAAAACTGGGGGTTATCTGCATCCTGTCCAGAACCCGGTTGATCTGGGGACCGCCGCCATGGATGATCACCGGATTGATGCCGATATATTTCATCAATATGATATCAAGGGCAAAACTCTTCTTCAGCTCCTCGTCGACCATGGCATGGCCGCCGTACTTTATGACAACGGTCTTGTTATAGAATTCCCGGATGTAAGGCAGGGACTCAATCAGGACCTTGGCCTTTTCTATGCTTTTCTTCATAAAAAAATTCCTTCTTTTTTTATTCATGCGCCACGCCCTGGAGGGCAACGAAACAACGGCCATTCTAATGATACCCATCGGCCATGTAAAGAAATCTTTATCAGCGCGGCATCTCTGATTCACCCTCCCCCGCCGGAGCAAGAACCCTTTACAATCGGGGAAACTCTCAGTATGCTCTACAGAGCAAAAGATCCCCTGCAAGCCCACCGATAACGCACAGGGAACAATGAGAAACCCGATGGAACCGGAACACTCCATGCATCCTCTTTTTTCACGAATCGCGCTTAAGCTCCTGCCTCTTCTACTCGTGATCCCTGGCATCGGGACCGCCCAGGAGAGAGAAATCACCAACCCAAACGCCCCGATCACCATCGAGGCCGACCGGATGGAATCCCGGCAGCATGACAACACGGTCATCTTCACCGGCAACGTGGTGGCGAACCAGGGAGAAATCACCATCAATGCCGAAAAAATGACCGTCATTTACCTGGCCGCAGCCAAAGGTGGCACAGGCGACGCTGCCCGGAAAATCGAAAAACTTCGGGCGGAAGGCACTGTTAAGATCATCAAGCAGGAGCTGACCGCGACCAGCGAGGCACTTGATTTTTTCGCCTATGAAAGCAAGGTCGTTCTCACTGGCGAGGCCAAGGCCTGGCAGGGAAAAAACGTGGTCACCGGTGACCGGATCGTGCTCTTTCTCGACGAAGGCCGATCCGTTGTCGACAGCGGCGAGAAAGAGACCAGTTCCCGGGTCACCGCGACCATCTACCCCGAAAGCGACAGCGCTCGGAAAAAATAGCCCCCGGTGGCAACGAGAAAAGCATGTCTGTCCTGGAAACAAAAGATATCGTCAAGCAGTACCGTAAACGCAGGGTGGTTGACGGGGTCAGTCTCAGCGTGGAAAAGGGAACCGTGGTCGGCCTTCTCGGCCCGAACGGTGCGGGCAAGACAACCTCCTTTTACACCATCGCCGGCTTTATCCGGCCGGACAGCGGCACTGTCACGCTTGATGGCAGGGACATTACCAGGCTCCCCATACATATGCGGGCCCGCCAGGGGATCTCCTATCTTGCCCAGGAGACCTCGATATTCAAGAAACTGACAGTAACCGAAAACGTGCGTATCGTCCTCGAACCCCTTGGGCTTTCCGCCGCGGAAATCGACCAGCGGATCCAACGCCTGCTTCAGGACCTCAAAATAGGCTACCTGGCCGACAACAAGGCCCACACCCTTTCCGGCGGCGAAAGGCGCCGGCTTGAAATCATGCGCTGCCTGGCCACTGAGCCCGAATTCATCCTTCTGGACGAGCCGTTCGCCGGCATTGATCCCCTTTCAGTGGCCGACCTCCAGCAGATTATCGTTGATCTCAAAAAAAAGGGGCTCGGGGTGTTGATATCAGACCACAATGTACGCGAGACCCTCTCGGTATGCGACAAGGCCTACATTATCAATAACGGAAAAATTCTTATCCATGGCCCGGCCCGGCTGATAGTCGAGGACGAGAGCGCGAAAAAAATGTATCTGGGCGAAAATTTCAGCATGTAGTAAAATTCAAGATCGAGTAAAGAAATAGGGGTAATGAAAATCCAGTGGTTTCATAGTCTCAGGGGTGAAGGGAAAATTGATATTTCACGATGACCTCATAGGGTATACCTGAAGAAATACTTATGGTACTGGCACTCAGACAACAGATCAAACTGACACAGCAACTGCTGATGACCCCGCAGTTGCAGCAGGCTATCAAGCTGCTCCAGCTCTCCCGGTTGGAACTGGCCGACACCCTGCGTCAGGAGATCGAACAGAATCCGCTCCTCGAGGAAATCCCTTCACTTGAGGGGGACGTGTCCATGTCCGGTGACGGTCCCAGGGAAGACACCGAAACCGTCTCCTCTGAGAAAACCAGGGAAATCTCCATTGAGACCCGCGCCCCCATGGAGGATACCAACTGGGAGGAGGATTACGCCAACCACTACGAGGCGAGCTTCTCCTTTTCCCGGGAGACCCAGGATCCCAATCGGGTCTCGCGTCTCGATTTTCTCGCCAAAAAACCAAATCTCCAATCCCATCTCCAGTGGCAGCTCTCCCACGCCGAACTTGGCGAAGAACAGGAAAAAATCGGCCATTTCATCATCGGCAACCTGAACCGGCACGGTTTTCTCGAGGCATCGATTGAGGATGTTATCCAGGAAATCGGCTGCAGCGCCGAGGAGGCCGAACACGTGCTCGCCATAATCCAGGAAATGGATCCGGCCGGGGTAGCGGCCCGCGATGTCAAGGAGTCATTGCTCCTGCAGCTGAAAAGGCTCCAGCTCGCCGATCCTCTTCCCGAAATGATCATCCGCGACCACATCTCCCTGCTTGAGATCAAAAACTATGCGGCCATTGCCCGGGCCACCGACAGGTCGGTCAAGAATGTGCTTTCCGCGGTCGAGATCATCACCCGGCTCGATCCCTTCCCCGGCCGGCCATTTTCCGATGAAGAGACCCACTATATCGTCCCTGATGTCTTTATCCACAAGATCGATAACGAATACGTGATAGTCCTCAACGACGAGGGGCTGCCCCAGCTCCAGGTCTCTTCCGCCTACAAGGATATTCTCGACAACGACAACGGGGTCACCGCGGAAACAAAGGGCTACATCAAAGACAAGCTCAAAGATGCGGTCTGGCTCATTAAAAGCATCCAGCAACGGCAGCGGACCATCTACAAGGTAATGGAAAGTCTTCTCAAGTTCCAGAACCAGTTCTTTGAAAAAGGGGTGACCCATCTCAAGCCCCTGGTACTCAAGGACGTGGCCGAGGATATCGGGATGCACGAGTCAACGGTCAGCCGGGTGACCACCAACAAGTATGTCCACACCCCTCTGGGGATATTCGAACTGAAATACTTCTTCACCACCGGCCTCTCCCAGGTTGGCGGTGATGCGGTGGCCTCTGAATCGATCAGGGACAAAATCCGCACCCTGATCAAAAACGAGGATCCGGCAAAACCCCTTACCGACAACTCCATTGCCCAGACCTTTGGCAAGGAAAACATCAAGGTCGCCCGCCGGACCATTGCCAAGTACCGTGAGCAGATGGGCATCCTGCCGGTCAAACATCGCCGCAAGCCACGGGTGTAGACCTCCGGTCGGCATCCTGGCCGCACACCACGCCTGATTCCGCAAAAATCAAGGGAAAACACGATCAGTTCTGAATTCTGCCGTCTCGGGAGGGGATGGACCCTCAATCCGGGCTCGGGCCAGGTCCAGGGCCAACTGCTGAACGCCCTGCTTGGTCAAGACGGGGAGTTCCTGAAACAGGGCAAGGGCTCTGCGGCAATCCCCCCTCTTCCAGGAGGCCATGGGCTACAATCCCGATGGAGAATCTGGCAGGGCCAGACCCCACCGCCGCCCGGAACACTACGCTGGGGGCGGAATCCGGCGGGTTGCGGAGCCGGAGCCGTTCTCCTGTAATCCGGGCCCGGTTCTCTTCTCATCATACACGCTGATACTTTCAAGCAGATTTTCAGCGGCCCCGACCAGTTGTTCCCCCTGGCTCACGATGCTATTCATTTTCTTAAAGGTGTCCTGGGTGATGCCGGAAATCGTTTCAATGGTGCAGGCCACGGTCAGCACACTTTTTTCCTGTTCTTCAGTGGCTGCGGCAATTGCCGATATCTGGTTTTTCAATTCGGTAATCGAGTCCTTTATTTCCGCGATATGACTGATTACCTCCACACTCTTTTTTCCCTCCAGGTCTGACTGTTCGCCGCAACTTTGAATATCCTTGACCGAAAGGCTTATCCTTTCCTGGACACTCTCCAGAAGCCCGGCAATATCCAGTGTTGCCTTGGCGGTCTGCCCGGCCAGCTGTTTGACTTCGCTGGCGACAACGGCAAACCCCTTGCCGTGCTGGCCAGCCCGCGCCGCCTCGATTGTCGCGTTAAGGGCAAGCATGTTTGTCTGCTTGGCGATACTGTTTATGGTTGCGATAATGTCGTTTATTTTTTCTGAATCATTGACAAGGCTGTTTATCTGGGTGCTGGCGGTGACAAGGGCGCTGGAAATGGATTCGGAAAGAACAAGCATCTCCTGAATAACGCTCTCGCCCTTGATGAGCTGTTCCGCCACCTGCTGGGCCTGTTTTCTGGCCTCTCCGGAATTGACGGCAACATGGTGCGATGAATCAGACATCTCCACTGCGACCGCGGCAATCTGGGCGGCCATGTCGTTCTGGTTGTCCAGGGCACTTGAGGTATCGCCTGCAATGGAGTTGAGATGCGATGCATTATCATGAACCTGGAAAGACATCCGTTTCATGCGGTCAACATTGTCGGCAAAGGTTTTGATCAGGGTATTGACCTCTTTGATGAGGTCTTTCAGTTCACCGCTGGTGCCGGCCGG
>JBFHXP010000035.1:0-23333 GCA_041598875.1 Desulfobulbales bacterium | reverse complement strand
TGCCGCGGTCCACAAGATGCCAGTTGCCCGATTCCTGCCGGAGAAGGCGAAATGGAAGGGGGCCGGTAAAGCGTTTTTCGAGCTGGGCGTAAAGGATAAAAAGAATCATTGCAGGTTCAGTCGGAGAGGATTCTGCGATTTTTTTTGAGAAGACCCCTTTTTTTCTTGGTATTCAGCCGGCGCTCTTTTGCCCCTTTTGATACCGTGGTTTTTTTTCTCGATTTTCTTACGGTGAGCGCCTCGCCGACCAGTTCGAAAAAACGGTTGATTGCCGCCTCACGGTTGGCGCCCTGGGTCCGGTGGCGGTAGCTGGTTATCCGTAACTGTCCCTGCCTGTTGATCCGGGTGGCAAGTTTTTCCGTGATGCGTTCCTTTTCCTCGGGGGAAAGGCTCGGCGAATCGACCAGGTTGAAGATCAGGGTCACCCGGGTGTTGACCTTGTTGACATTCTGGCCGCCAGGCCCGCTGCTCCTGGAAAAGGTGAAGGAAAACTCCTGTTCCGGAATTGCTCTGTGAGGTGTGATGGTCGGCATTTTTCTGGCAAAGAGTAGTGTGTTTCAGAGAATGACGGGCACAGCGGCATCCCATATCATCACAGGCAAAAGACCATACCTCCGGGCGGCGGGCAATAAAAAACCCGTGTCCCAGGCAGGAACACGGGTTTTTTGCGGGAGCTGGCGACTGTGTGCGACGCCATCTATTGATTGGTGTGCAACTGGAAAGTCCCCTGTTCCGGATGGGTATGCCTGTCAGTTTTCAAGCCGGAAACAGACAATTTTGAAAAAGATCAAGGAGATCAAAGAAGTATGCGGAGGCGTACTGGAGTACGGCGAGCACATACATCTGCGGATCGACACAGAGATTTTTTAAAAGTGGCGTTTCCGGATGAAAACTAATGGATCTGGAGATTGGTCGGCGACGCACCAATAGCCTGGCAGAGCCACTCTTTCAGTTTCCGGTTCACGGGATGCACCCCTACCCCCGGCTGGTAGCCGTCCTCATCGCAGGCCTCCTTGAAGAGGTCTTCTGGAACCGTAACCTTGGCGATCTCCTCGGCGCTTCTCATGTTCCGCCGAATCAGGGTCGCCTGGGACGGTTTTTCCCAGTCGTACAGGACGAAGTAGACAGATTCCTCGCTGTGGCTGTGAACAAAGTCATTGCCGCGAACCCAGCCGGTTCCCCATTCCAGATACATCTCAATGGCCTTGTCCGGGGTCATGGTCCAGTCAATGGAGTTGACCAGTCTTCTGTCTGATTTCAGTTGTTCGGTGTTCAGCATGATGACCCTCCTGCTCTGGCTTTTTTCTCTTGATACCACGCCGGACTTTGACGATATTCCTGTCTGTAGAGTATAAGGACAAACCGTCTTGTGTCAAGATGGTCTGTGGTGTTACATTGTGGTAGTTTCGGTTATTGTCCTGATCTGTTTTATTCCCGTGATTTAAAAATTTTAGAGCAGTCAAGAGTTCTGCTTGCGTTTTTTTTATCGCTGTCGTATCAAGTGGTATCAATGACCGTGTGCCCCATCTCTTCTGCCTGAAAAAAAATGGAGGAAAATTATGAAATGGAGACCTGAAACCCTTGCCCTGCACGCCGGGCAGATTCCCGACCCCGCAACGCGAAGCCGGGCGGTTCCCATCTACCAGACCACAAGCTATGTGTTTGCCGATACCGAGGATGCCGCATCCCTGTTTTCACTCAAACCGGAGGTATGGGCGCCCCGGCTCAATTTGGAACAGGAGGGATTGCGGCCCGAAGATTTCGCCCCCGAGGCCACGGGCAATATCTATACCCGGATAATGAACCCCACCACTGATGTGCTTGAAAAAAGGATGATGCATCTGGAAGGCGGGGTGGGGGCGCTTGCGGTCAGTTCCGGGTCTGCCGCGGTTTCCTATGCGATCATGAATATCTGCCGCAGCGGCGATGAGGTGGTCTCCTCCTCGTCTCTCTATGGCGGCACCTATAACCTGCTGCTTCACACCCTGCCCCAGTATGGGATTACCACCCGCTTTGTTGACGCGTCCAGACCGGAGAATTTTGCCGCGGCGATCACCGAAAAGACCAAATGCGTCTTTATTGAGACCATCGGCAATCCCCGTCTCGATACCCCGGATCTCCAGGCGATTTCCCAGGTTGCCCACCGGGCCGGGGTGCCGCTGATCATTGATAATACCGTGCCCACCCCCTATCTCTGCCGGCCCTTTGAGCATGGGGTGGATATCTCCATTCATTCCCTTACCAAGTTCTGTGGCGGCCATGGCAACTCCATCGGCGGGGTGATCGTGGACAGCGGCAATTTCGACTGGAAAGCCTCGGGCAAATTCCCGATGATGACCGAACCGGACCCATCCTATGGGGGCGTGGTCTGGAGCCAGGCGGTGGGACGTGCCGCCTATGTGATCCGGGCCAGGACCATCCTGCTTCGCGATACCGGTGCCTGCATTTCGCCGATGAACAGTTTTTTTATCCTTCAGGGGATCGAGACCCTGCATCTGCGCATGGAGCGGCACTGCGACAATGCCCTGGCCGTCGCCGTATATCTGAAAAACCACCCCATGGTCGAATGGGTCCTCTATCCCGGCATGGGGGATCACCCCACCCATGAACTGGCCAAGAAGTATCTCAACAACGGTTTTGGCGCCCTGGTGGGTTTTGGGATCAAGGGCGGTCTGGACGCGGGCCGGAAATTTATCAATTCGCTCAAGCTGTTCAGCCACCTTGCCAATATCGGTGATGCGAAAAGCCTGGCCATTCATCCTGCCTCCACCACCCACTCCCAACTCACGGCCGAGGAACAGAACGCGGCCGGGGTGAGCCCTGACTTTGTCCGGCTCTCGGTGGGCCTGGAAAACATCGATGATATCCGGGAGGATCTTGAGCAGGCTCTGGCAGCGGTATGAGGTAGTTTTCATCCGGAAACGCCACTTTTTAAAAATCTCGGTGTCGCTCCGTGGAAGTATGTGCTCGACGTACTCTAGTACGCCTGCGCATACTTCCTTGATCTCCTTGATCTTTTGAAAAATTGTCTGTTTCCGAATTGAAAACGGATAGGTGTACTTGTCGGAACAAAAGGACTTTCCGGACGGATACACGGTAGAAAAAGTCAAGATCTCGTAAAGATGACGAAGAAAGGCGGACCGCGCGAGCTTCCGCCTTTCTTTTTTCTGAAAAAGCGGTACATTGCACTCTATGCTGAACCCACCACTTGCGCCGCCGGTGGTTCCAGGCGGGTACATTACCCGCCGCGACGATTCCGGCGCCCTGATCATCAGTCTTGCCGGCCGCCTTGATGTCAGCGCGGTGACCCGTCTTTCCCCGGAACTTGACCGCTTTCTTGTCCGGGAAAAGCCGGGCAGGCTTGTTGTTGATCTCGGCCATGTTGAATTCATGGATGATTTCGGGGTGGCGCTTCTGGTGGGGCTCAAGAAGGATATGGCCTCCTGGCGGGGTCTGTTTGAACTGGCCGGGGTCAGCGACTCCATCGCCTCGCTCCTCTCCCTGCATCGCTTTAACACCCTGGGGGTGGAGGAAAGGGTGGCGCCGCGGCGGCGGGTTGACCTTTTTTCCCGACTCGGCCACCGTGTCCTGCTGGGCTTAAATGACGCGTCGTATGTACTTTCCTTTCTTGGTGACACCTGTTTTTCCTCCCTTAAAATTCTGCGCCGGCCCGGGTCGTTGCGAATGGGGGATATGGTTGAGAATATGCGCAAGGTCGGGGTCGACGCCCTGCCGATTGTCGCCCTGATCAGTTTTCTCCTTGGGCTTATCATGGCCTTTATGTCATCGGTTCAGCTTCAGCAGTTCGGGGCAAATATCTATGTTGCCTCCCTGGTCGGTCTTTCCATGACCCGGGAACTTGGTCCGATCATGACCGCGATCATTGTCGCCGGCCGTTCCGGATCCGCCTTTGCCGCGGAAATCGGTTCGATGAAGATTTCCGAGGAGATTGACGCCCTGCATACCATGGGGCTTGATCCTCACCTGTTTCTGGTCATGCCCCGGCTGATCGCCGCCCTTCTGGTGGTTCCCTTTCTTACCCTTTTTTCCGATGTCTTTGCCATTCTCGGCGGCCTGCTGGTGGGGGTCTCGATGCTTGATCTGACCATCAACGGCTACATAAACCAGACCATCAACACCCTGGATCTGTTTGATGTCTTCTGGGGATTTGGCAAAAGCGCGGTTTTTGCGATTCTTATTGCCTGGACCGGCTGCCTGCGAGGGTTCCAGGTGGAAGGTGGTGCAGAGGGAGTGGGCCGGGCAACAACCTCGGCGGTGGTCACTGGTATTTTTTTAATAATCTTGAGCGATTCACTCCTGGTTGTTATTCTGCGTTACTGGGAGTGAGTGGCAAAGTGGCAAAGTGGCAAAGTGGCAAAGTGGCAAAGTGGCAAAGTGGCAAAGTGGCAGAGTGGCAAAGTGGCAAAGTGGCAGAGTGGCAAAGTGGCAAAGTGGCAGAGTGGCAGAATGGCAGAGGGGTTGAGAACCGAGGTTTGAGATCTTTATAGCCTGCCAGCCTGCACCCTTGAACACTTGAACCTCTTATCCTTGAACACTTGAACCTTTTATTCTTGAACACTTGAACCTTTTTTTTCAACCCTTGAACCCTTGTCCCCTGATACACCGGAACCACATGGAAGAAAAGAAGACAATACACCACGACAAGGTCATAGAGGTTCGCGAGATGACCATGGGGTACGGTGAAACCATTCTTCTCAACCGGATCAGCTTCGAGGTCAACCGGGGAGAGATTTTTGTCATCCTCGGCGGCAGCGGCTGAGGCAAGTCCACTCTTCTTAAGCATCTCATCGGCCTCTATTCGCCGATGTCAGGTGATATCATTATCAATGGCCATACGATCACCGGAAGTGAAGAAAATCTCACAGAGGTGCTCCGTGAATGCGGGGTGCTTTTTCAGAGCGGCGCCCTGTTCGGCTCCATGAACCTGGCGGAGAACGTGGCCCTGCCGCTGCGGGAATACACCGATCTGCCCGAGACGATGATCTCCACCCTGGTCAGGATGAAACTTGCCCTGGTCAGCCTTTCCGGGTACGAAAATCATCTGCCGTCCGAACTGTCCGGGGGGATGAAGAAACGGGCCGGCCTGGCCCGGGCCATGGCGCTCAACCCGGAGATCCTCTTTTTTGACGAGCCGTCGGCCGGGCTCGACCCCATAACCTCGGCCGAGCTCGATCAGATGATCCTCCACCTCAATAAAACCCTGGGAACGACCATGGTGATCGTTACCCATGAGCTGGACAGCATCTTCACCGTTGCCGACCGGGTGATCATGCTCGATAAGAGGAGCAAGGGAATCATTGGCGAAGGTCCGCCGAAAGATCTCAAGGAGAAGAGCCGCAATCCCTATGTGCGGCAGTTTTTTAACCGCGAGGCCGAGCCCGTTGACAAGGGTCTGATCCTGTCCTGAGCGCGGCCTGGGGACGATCCTGAATAATGAGTCAAGGAAGGTATAATGGGAAACCGGAAGACAAAATTCTTTGTAGGGCTCTTCATGGCCGGCGGCATTGGTATAGCCCTGGTGGCGATCATCTGGCTGGGCATGAGCAGGGTCTTTGAAAAAGGCAAGTTCTATGCCGTTTATTTTGACGAGACGGTTCAGGGGCTCAATGTCGATTCGCCGGTCAAATACCGGGGGGTCGCCATCGGCCGGGTGGTGAAGATCGCCGTGGCTCCGGATTCGCGGCTGATAGAGGTGGTGCTGAAGGTCGAGTCGGCGGGCCTTAAGCCGGAAACAGACATGTTCGCCCAGCTCAAGGTTGTCGGCATCACCGGCGCCATGTTCATTGAACTCGATCGCCGCAAGGAGGATATGGAGTTCATCTCTCCTGAACTGAAATTTCCCACCGCCTATCCGGTTGTCGCATCAAGGCCATCGGATATAAAGGAGCTGATGCGCGGCATTGACGATATTGTCAAGGCGATGAACACCATGGATCTGGGCGGTATTTCCCAGCGGATCAAGAGTGTGCTCGAACATGTTGATGAATCTGTGCTGGATGCCGATATTGCCGGTATTTCCCGACAGCTCCGCTCTTCCCTGGCCCAGGTGGATGAGTTTGACCTGCCCGGCATCTCCAGGGAGATCAAGGAGACCCTTGGCGGCCTGAAACGGGATCTTGACCCGGACCGGTGGCAGAAAATCCTGAATGAGGTGGAAAAGACCATCCACGGCATGCAGGATGTTTCCGACAATGCCGCCACCCTGCTTACCTCCGCGGGCGGGGTACTCGATCAAACCGGAGAGGGGATGACTTCGCTTAACCGCCAGTTGATAGCCATTGCTCAAGAGGTGGAGCGGGCAAGCACCAATCTTAATCGCCTGCTCGAACGGGTGGCTGAACAGCCCTCGGATATCATATTCTCGCAGCCGCCGCCACGTCGACTGCCTTATGAGCAGGAGAAAATCGAACCGTGACCCAGAACACTTTGGAGTATCCGATGCAGAGACGAGTGGTTATGAAATATGCCTGGTTGCTCGTGTTTTTTTTGATTGTCTCCGGGTGTGTGCCCGCCAACCGGCAGAGCGCGCGTCTTGAGTATTACACCCTGGAGTACCCCTCTCCGATGCAGGCGGCGCATCCCCCGCTGCCGGTGGTGCTCAAGATGAAACGGTTTTCCGCGGCCCCTGAATTCAGGAGCGACCGGATGGTCTACCGGGAGCGGGACTTTTCCCGCAATTCCTATTTCTATAACCGATGGCGGAGCACGCCCGCGGACATGGTGACCTATTTTCTCGGCCGGGATCTCCGCGAGGGCGGCCTTTTCCAGGCGGTGATCAATCCCGAGAGCGGGATCGGCGCCACCCATGTCCTGGAAGGGGAGGTGCTCGAGTTCATGGAACAGGACGGTGTCGATAACTGGACCGGCCGGGTTGCGGTCTCGGTGACCCTGCTTGTTGAGCGTGAGCCTGATCCGGCCAGGCGGGTACTTTTTCAGAAGCGGTTCGCGGCGGTCGAGAGGTGTGAAAGCCGGACACCTGGTGCTGTCGCCCGGGCAATAAGCGGGGCCATGGCCCGGATCTCGGAAGAGATCGGTCTGGCGGTCCACAGCGCCCTGAAGAATGCGGAATAGGAGCACCCATGGCAGAGCAATCCATGCTTGATTTTATAAAAAATACCGCTCTGGAGAGATATATCAGGGAGTATCAGCCTGGTGAGGCTCTGTTTGAGGAGGGCGATCCCTCCCAGGATATGTATATCCTGATCACCGGGAGTCTGGAGGTCTATAAGTTTGACCGGATTATCACCGAGGTGAACGAGCCCGGGACCCTGGTCGGTGAAATGTCCTATCTGCTTGGTTCGGGGCGCACGGCCACGGTAAAGGCCGCAACCCTGAGCACCCTGGTCTGCATCGCCAGTGATGATATCCCTGAATTTTTAAAAAAATACCCGGAGGTCGCGCCGCATGTTGCCGCGGGCCTGGCCAGGAGACTTGATGAAACGACCCATGTAATCCATGGTCTGAAGGAGTTCACTGACCAGCTTCCCGATGCGGTGATCATGACCAGCAGGCAGATGGAGATCATGGCCTGGAACCGGGCTGCGGAGAAACTCCTTGGCCTGACCTGGCGCGAGGTCAGGGGGTGCCCCCTGGCCGATCTCTTTGCCGAGCATGAGGAATATCTCCGTTTTTCCGGGGATGTTCTTGCCGGGCGTTGCCTCCATGAACAGGTTCATGCCGTAAAACACCCGGTTGAGGGGGAACGATTTGTCTCTACCAGCACCACAGTGCTGTATGACAGCCATCACAATGTGGGCGGTTTTATCTTCCTGAGCCGGGATGTGACCGGGGTCAGACAGCTTGAGGAGAAGTACCGGCGGATCAGAAACAGCCTGCTGCCGGTTTTTGCCCTGCTCGTCATTCTGGTGATCGGGGCACTTTTTGCCGTGCCGAGGTTTTCCGAGGGGCTCAGGCTGCTTGATCAGCAACAGACAATCTTCCAGACCCGGGTCAGCAGCGATGCCCGTTCCCTGGCCGCATCTCTTTCCCGGCCTCTGGCCGCAGGGAATACGGAACTGCTTACCGCCCTGCTGCGGAGTTACTTTTCGGTGCAGAACCCCCGGTTCCACGGGATAAAGGGGGTGGCGCTTCTGGACAGTGATAAAAAGGTGATTGCCGCCCATGTTGCCGATGATCCGGAATTAGTTGAAAATCTGGTAGGATCAAGTTATTCAGGGATTACCTTTCAAGGTGACGGGGAGTCCGCCTTCAGGGTTCTGGTCCTCTTTCGACCGGATAAAAACAATTCCATGGGCGCCGAGGGGATAGAGGTTGCCTATGGTTTCAGCAGTAACGGCGGCCCTGCTTCCTGGCTTCTCTTTCTGCTTGATCTGGAGCGCTTGCAGCAGGGGTTTGGTCTTGAGGCGGAGACCCTTAAGAAGATGAAGTTTTAGCCGCCTTTTTTCTTAGTCTCGTGGCAAGGTAGCAAAGGAACAGAGTGGCAAAGTCTTTAAAATTTCGAATCACATCAGGCGTTCCCTGTCCCTCTTTGTGCCTTCTGCCTCTGCGCCTGTGTGCCTCAAACCTGTCGACCCTCAGTCGATAGTCGTTGATTGTGCGCTCAATGGTATGATGTGACGGGGAATCTGTCTACCCATTCCGGGTAACGGGCTTTTCTGGTATGCCTGTTGTTACAAGTGACATCCATCTTCATGGAGTCAGGAGGAATCACATGGCCACGCAAAAAAAATTTACCAGTGAGGTGCGCCGGCAGGAAAAAGAAGAGTCGCGGGCCGGGTGTTATCAGCAGAAATTTGAAGATGACAGCTACAGGATCTTCCGTTCCGAACTGGAGATCATAAACAGTGCCCGAGGGGTGTCGACTTCTTCCGGCGAGTTGCCCAGGCCTGGCACGGAACATGAACTCGTGGGCCTGGCCCTGTCCGGCGGCGGCATCAGAAGCGCCACCTTCAACCTTGGATTCATGCAGGCCCTCTACCGGGCCGGGATCATGAAAAGGGTTGATTATCTCTCAACCGTCTCCGGTGGCGGGTATATCGGCAGTTGCCTGACCTCCCTGCTCAATTCAACGGTTCCCGGCGTTTCCGACAAAGACCTCTTTGATGTTGAATTTCCATTTGCCGTCCGCCAGGATCAACAGGGAGAAAACGAAAAAAAGGAGAATCCCCATCCGGACAAATTCAGGCCGGGCATGGAAAAGGAACCTGTCAGACATCTTCGGTACTTTTCAAATTACCTGACAGCCGGCGGCAACATGATCATCCGGTACGTATTGCCGGCCATGGTGATTCTCCGCGGCATGGTATTAAATTTTTGCCTGATCCTGCCCTATATCCTGCTTGCCGGCATAGTCCTCGCCGTTATGCTCAAGGCGCCGGACAGCCTGGTCTTTGACGCCACCAAGCCGGAGAGAGGCTCCCTTTTCGAGAATGTTCTTTTCAGCCCCGGGGCATTTACCCGGGCACTGGATGCGCATAACGCCAGTAAACAGGCGGAGAAGTACTTTGTCCTGAAATCAGGCGCCGAGTTAACGGTTCTTTCCTACAGGGAAAAACTGCAGATACTGAAGGCCCACCCACACTATAAAGATTCACTGATCGCCCTGGAGCGGGCGAGAGTGGCGGCGAAAAAACAGCTGGTAAAGACCCTGGTTCCACTTTTTGCCCTGCCGGCGCTTCTTTTTGGTGTCATGCTGGTTGTCAATGTCCTGGTCCTTTACCGGGCGCAGTTTTCAGAAACCTTTGCCGCGCGTTTCACGTCAAGCCGGACCCTCAGTTATCTGCTTTTTATCTCGCTCGGGTTACAGCTTGTCAACCTCTTCTGCCTTGGTGTCGTCTATTGGGGGTATGCCGGTATCAGCCCGAACTACGGTTTTGTCTCCCTGTTGTCCTTTCTCGCCCCGTTTTTCATGCCCGACGAGAAAAAGGATTATGAGAACCAGAAAAAACCCTGGGGCAAACTGATACTCTCCCTGGCCCTGTTCAGTCTGGCCCCGTTTTTTCTTCTCTATCTGACCGGAATTGTCGGAAGTTCCTTGCGGCATCACGACTGGATCTATCTGCTGTCAGCTCTGGCGGGCACGGTTCTGTTCTGGATGGCGGTGGCACGGTTTATCAATATCAATAAAGTTTCACTGCACAGCTTCTACCGCGATCGCCTGAGCAGGGCATACCTGATCCAGCACGCCGGGCAGAATAAAAAGCCGTTTGACCGGATACAGCACTGTGACGACCTGAAACTCCATGCCCTGAAAAAAATCAGACCGTATCACATCCTGAACACCAACTTGAACCTCACCAAGAAGCTTCCGCCGGATCAGAAAAGCTCACTGGAAAGCGATCACTGCGTTTTCCGGGTTGGGGAGAATTTTATTTTCAGCCGGCAGTGGTGCGGGTCCGGGACCACCGGCTACATGGATACCGCGACATATGAAAGCAGGGACACCCATGTAGACCTCGGCACTGCCATGGCCATTTCCGGGGCTGCCTTCAATATCGGCATGGCCAACAATAATATGCCTGTTTTCCGCCTGCTGATGGGCCTGTTTAATATCCGTCTGGGCTATTGGGCCCTCCGTCCGACCCGGGATTTCTGCGAGCGGAATCACCGGAGGTCGCCGGGATGTCTGCCGGTCCTTAAGGAGTGTCTCGGCGACTACTCATTGACCGACGATTTCATCAACCTCTCCGATGGAGGTCAGTTTGACAATATCGGCGTGTACGAGCTGCTGCGGCGCCGCTGCAAGTACATAATTGTCGGCGATGCCGAGGCGGATTGCAAAATGAGTTTCCAGGCCCTGTCCTATATCATCCGCCTGGCCCGAATTGACTTCGGTATCCAGATTGATATTGATATCTCCGATATTATTCCCGGCAAGGAATCGGGCCTGTCCCGCAATCACTGTGCCGTGGGGCTTGTCCGGTATCCCCGGACCGATGATCTCGAAGAGGAGTGGGGGTATCTGCTTTACTGCAAAGCATCACTGAGCGGCGATGAAACCCAGCACCTCTTTGAATACAAAACAAAGAACCCGGACTTCCCGCACCAGACCACCGCTGACCAGTGGTTTGACGAGCAGCAGTTCGAGGTCTATCGGGAGCTTGGGTACCATGTGGGCAAGGATTCCTTCAGTCCTGTTTCATCAATCGGTCAGACCGCGCATATGGAAGAGATATTCATAGCCCTGAAACAGTTCTGGCACCCGCAATCTCCGGCCATCACCCAACACTTCACCCGGCTCGGCCAGGAGTTGAATGAAATCATTGATGCGATAAAAAGGGATCCGGATCTCGAGTTTCTCGACGGGCAGATGTTCCCGGAGTGGGATGAGTTGATGGACGGGGTTGCATTGAAGCCGGACATCAATTTCTGGATGCCGGGAAACGCCGGCACGGTCCGCAAGGGGTTTTACGTCTGCAACCAGATAATCCAGTTGATGGAGAACGTCTATCTGGATCTCGATCTCGAGGCAACCAGCGACCATCCGGACAACCGGGGCTGGATGAATCAGTTCCGGCACTGGTCATGGTCCGCCTTTTTCAGAATAACCTGGTCAATCAGCGCCTGTACCTTTGGTTCGCGTTTTCAGCGATTCTGTGAGCAGCAGCTTGGCCTGGATGTCGGCGAAATTTCGGCAGAACAATTCACCGGGCAAAACGGCGCCGACCTGATGAGTGATCTCAATGAATTCGAACGGATGCTGGTGGAGGAAATTATCAGCAGAAACTCCCTGGATATCTCACGCCTCACCCTGACCCGCTTCAGCCTTGTGGTCAGGAATGTGCTCCGCGCCGACCAGAAGAAGGAGTTTGGTTTTGGCTTTGTCTTGTTTGAGAATGACAGGATTATCTATTTCAGGGTCCAGGATCATCTCCGGGACATGGGACTGGGGCGGAAGGCCCTGCAGAAGATGCATGACCAGTGGCCTTCCGGGAAAAGCCGGCCGGAAGTAAAGGTGGTATCGGTGGAAAAGGAAAAAATCGATCCCGGGAAATTTGCGCGGATGCTTTCTTCCGCGTGGCCTTGAGACTGGCAGAGCATGGTGGGGCCCCATGCGGCGGGCCGCACGGGTGGAAACAGCTATCTGGCACCTGACTGTGTGTATTGGTTTTCCGCCTTGCTCTCCAGTGCGACAATTTACCGCATTTCCTCTTGGGCCAGGGGATGGTACCTATTTTCTTGTTGACTTACTAGTTGGAAATATTCTATTTTTTTATCTGATTACGCTGGCGAGAGAAGTGTTGCCTAAGGTCAGGGGTGGCACCCTGTGTTCGTTTATCTGAACCCTAAGCTGTCTGGTATGTATCCGGTCCGCCCTATGGTCTCTAGAAATCGATCCCGTACCCCCATCCCTTCAGCCACATCCTTTTTATCAGCAATCGGCAGATGATCATTCCCGTTCCCGCGATAAGAGAGCTGTCAAATTTATTTTTTAAACGCCTTGTGCCTTGTGTCTCGGTGCCTGGAAGTGTGCTCGCCCGGGTGCGGCGGCAAAGCGGCCCGTTCAAGGGGCGACCAAAGCCGGCCCCTGAAGGGGTTGGATCTTTACATGGGGGATATTCATGGGTAAAAAGATAATACTTGATCCCATCACCAGGATCGAGGGTCATCTCCGCATCGATACCAGTGTGGACAACGGTGAAGTGGTCGAGGCGTGGAGCAAGGGCGAGATGTTCCGCGGTTTCGAGGCAATGCTGGTGGGACGGGATCCCCTTGATGCCCCGGTTATCACCCAGCGCATCTGCGGGGTCTGCCCGGTCAGTCACGCGGTGGCCTCGGTCAAGAACATCGAGTCCGCCATCGGCCTGGTCCCGGCCGCCAACGGGGTGCTTCTGCGCAACCTGATTCTGGGCGCCAATTACCTGCAAAGCCATATCCTCCACTTTTATCACCTTGCCGCCCTCGACTTTGTCAATGTTGAGGATATCCTTGCCTATGACGGTAATGACCCGATACTGCTGGAGCTGAAGTCCTGGGTGGGCCAGGAGGTGCGGTCAAACAAGATTCTGCCGGCCGCCCCTTTTCTCCCCAAACTTGATGGCCCCTATCCAACGGGCAACCCCTGGAACCTCAGCGCGTTATCCCACTATCTCGAGGCGCTTCACATCCGCAAGGAAGCGCATAAGATGGCCGCCCTTTTCGGTGGCAAAATTCCCCATGTCATGACCATTGTTCCCGGTGGCGTTACCTGCGGGGTGGATCCGGAGACCGTGGAGGATTTCCGGATGCGGCTTGTCACGGTCCGTCGTTTTATTGACGAGGTCTATCTCAAGGATGTGCTGGCCGCCGCCGCCCTTTTCCCGGAGTATGCCGCCATCGGGCGTGGTGTTGGAAACTATCTCTCCTATGGCGTGTTTGATGAGGGTAACGCCACCTGGCTTGGGGCCGGCACGGTGATCAGCGGGCGTTACGAGCCCCTTGACGCCGGCAGAATTACCGAGGCCGTTGCCGCCAGCCACTATGCGGATCGCAGCCCCCTTCATCCGAGTCAGGGGGAGATCAAGCCGCAGACCGGCAAGGCGGACGCCTATTCCTGGCTCAAGGCCCCCCGTTATGGTGGACAGGCCATGGAGGTCGGGCCCCTGGCCCGGATGATCGTCTCTTACCACGCCGGCAATCCCGAGGTGCAGAAGGGGGTGAATTCCCTGCTTTCCCTTTCCGGATTAACCATGGAAAACCTGCCCAGCGTTCTCGGCCGTCATGCGGCCCGGGTCCTGGAGGCGTCCCTGCTTGCCGGCCGGATGGAGAAATGGCTCAACGCCCTTGAGCCCGGCAGGCCGAGTGTTGCCCCTTACGTGGCCAGGGCCAGCGGCAGCGGCCAGGGACTTATGGAGGCGCCGCGCGGCGCCCTTGGCCATTGGGTGACGATCGAAAACAATAAAATCGCCCGGTACCAGTGCGTGGTTCCAAGTACCTGGAACTTTTCGCCCAGGGATGACGCGGGGATACCTGGCCCGGTGGAACAGGCCCTGATCGGTACCCGGTTACCTGAAGATTCCAAGGGTCTCGAGGTGGCGCGAATCGTCCGTTCTTTTGATCCCTGCATCGCCTGTGCGGTGCATTGAGCGTGATAACGAAATCGATCCGTCTGTCGTTCTGGCGGCTGAAAGGAGGGGTATGAAGCTTGATCGAAGAACGTTTATAAAAGACGCGGCCATTCTCATTGCCGGCATGGGGCTGGCCCCTGGTCTGACACCCTCTATTGCCGAGGCCCTTGAAGAGTTGGCCACCGGGCGCGCCGGAGTGCTGTGGCTTCACGGCCAGGCCTGTTCCGGGTGTTCGGTGAGTCTGCTCAATTCCGAGAGCCCCACCCCTGAAGATCTTCTTACCCGTTATCTCTCTCTCTACTATCACCAGGCCCTGTCAGCCGCAACTGGCGACCCGGCCCTGCAGGCCGTAAACAAGGCCATTGCCGCCGGTGGCTATATTCTGGTGGTTGAGGGAGCTGTGCCGGTGGGCATGCCCGAGAGTTGCGTGATTGGTGATGAACACTTTGTCGATCTGCTCGTCCGGGCGGCGCAAAAGGCCAAGGCGGTGGTCAGCATCGGGACCTGTGCGGCCTTTGGCGGCATCCCCGCTGCCCCGCCCAACCTGACCGGAGCCAGATCGGTCTCCGCTGCCCTTGGCGGACGCGGTGTGGCCGTCCCGGTGATCAACCTACCGGGCTGTCCCTGTCATCCCGGTTGGCTGGTGGGCAATCTCGCCTATACCCTGAAGGTCGGCATCCCTCCCCTGGACGAGCAATTGCGGCCAATCCGCACCTATGGCCGACTGCTCCATGACACCTGCCCCTATTTTGCCCAGTACCAGGCCAAGGACTTTGCCGTCAACCTCGGGGACCATGGATGTCTTTTCAAGCTGGGCTGTCAGGGTGTTGTCACGAAATCCGACTGTTCGCTCAGGATGTGGAATGGCGGCACCAACTGGTGCGTGCGGGCCCTTGCCCCATGTGTCGGCTGCGCGAGACCCGAGTTCGCCAACAACCCCGATTTCCCGTTTTTCAGGCTGAACGAGAAACATCATCAAACAGGTTAATCCGGTATTACAGAGGGGATACTTTCATGCGCATGGGATTGCAGTACAAGGTCGGGGGGCTTCTCTCTATTATCCTTGCCGTGGCCTTTGGGCTCAATGTCTGGTTGTCCACCCGCCACACCGTCTCCAATTTCCGTGAGTCCGGTGAGAAAACCCTGCAGGCGCTGGTTGAGGTTGGTAAAGGGCGCGCTCAAAACGTGTTCATGAGTCTGGAGACCGCGGCCCGGGGATCGCTTGAACGCGGCGAGATGGAGGTCTTCAAGGTAATGCTCGACGAACTCGGTGAAATCAAAGGGGTTCGGGAGATCGGCCTTACCGACAGGGAAGGTCTGATCATGTTTTCCAATAACAAGGATCTTTTGAAGAAAAAACTTGCGGAAGAGATCTTTCAGGGGGCAATGGCGGCCAAATCGGAGATGTTCATGAAGGAAGAAAAAGACTCCATACTGCTGGCCCGGATTCACCTGATGGAACCCGACTGTATCCGCTGCCATTTTGAGGCAGGGTTGGGTGATGTCGCCGGCGCACTTTATGTGCGATATGACACGGGTGATCTTGGCGAAGCCCGGCAAAACCTTGTCGCGGATATGGCTGCAACCCGGAGCAGTTCCATCCTGGTCGGGATTGCCAATGGCCTGTTCTCCCTGGCAGCGGCGATTATAAGCGTCTACCTCTTGCTCGGCCGCGCGGTCCGCCGTCCCATGGATGGAGTGAACAGGATGTTGAAGGAAATGGCCGCAGGTCACGCGGTGAGGCCGCTCGGTATAGATCAGCAGGACGAGATCGGGCATATGGCCCGGACCCTGGACGGGTTTGCCGAAAGTCTTCAAAGTGAAATCGTCGGTGCTCTGCGGATGTTGAGCAATGGCGACCTCACCTTTGAAATTGTTCCCCGCGACGAGAACGATATTGTCAGGGGATCCCTGAAAACAGTGGGGGATTCCCTCAACCGGATGATGTGGCAGGTCAATGCCGCTGCCCGCCGGATAGCCGAAGGGGCGAAGAACATTTCAAAAATGGGACAGACCCTTTCCCAGAACGCGGTGCGCCAGGCGAGCGCCCTTCAGGAAATTGGCAGTTCCATGACCCAGATGGGGGCGCACACCAGGGAGAATGCCGATAATTCGGTACTTGCCAACCGGCTGACTGATGAGGCGAAACAGTCTGCCGCCAAAGGGAGTGAACAGATGCTCTCCATGGTCCATGCCATGGAAGAGATCAAAGAGGCGGGGGGGAGTATCTCGAAGATTATCAAGGTAATCGATGAGATCGCCTTTCAGACCAATCTTCTTGCCTTGAATGCCGCTGTTGAGGCGGCACGGGCCGGAGTTCACGGCAAGGGATTTGCGGTAGTTGCAGAAGAGGTGCGGAATCTGGCTGCCCGCAGCGCCAAGGCTGCGCAGGAGACCGCGCTGCTGATCGAAGGATCGGTGCAGAAAACCGATAAGGGCGCGCACATTGCCGCAGCCACTGCCAAGGCATTGGAGGATATAGTTGAGAGCGTGTCCAAGGTCTCGGCCCTGATGACCGAGATCGCCGCCGCCTCCAAGGATCAGGCCCTGCAGATTGCCGAGGTCAACCAGGGTCTGGAGCAGATCAATCAGGTGACTGAGCACAACACCGCCAATGCCGAAGAAAGCGCTGCCTCGTCAGATGACCTTGATTCCCAGGCCAGGGAACTCCTTGAGATGCTCAACCAGTTTACCCTGCGGGAAAATGGCCGGGACCCTGTCCGTCGCATCGGTTAGTGTCCCGTTCGGTTAATTGTGTCTTGTAATTTGTGGCTCTCGCGCACTAGAGATAGAAAATGCTTTCCGGAGAGCGTTCTTTCCCGCTATCCTTGGCTGTCCGCGGGAAATGCACGGTCTGGAGAAGCCGGTTGACATCCCTCCGGTCCGTCGGAGTATGATCGCCTTGCATCGCACAGGCAAGGCCTTGTGAGAAACTTCATACCATATCTGCTTTCATCCTTTGTGCTTCCCATCCAGCCTGGCGGGCTCGGTGTCATGACCTGCAGCGGATTGGCTTTTATCTGGTCACCCGGAAGATCTCCCTCAAAAACCGGGTGATGATAGGCCAGACCCTCCTCAAAGACCCGAACTTTCATCTTTTCAACAGAATAACCCCGTGAAAAAACGGGTCATCGGCCGACAAAGTAACGGCTGGCGTTGCCCAGGACTCGTTTGGCCAGGGAGGCGATGGCCACGGAAAGAATCATCAGCACGGTTGCCAGGAGAAGCGCGGTAAACAGGTTGCCGTTAAAGGAGAGCCCGCCGAAGCGGATGATCAGGTCGAGCAGCAGGGAATGGATGAAATAAATGGGAAAGCTGTAGTCCGCGGCAATGGCAAGCAGCCTGAACTTCCAGGAGGCAAGGCGGTTCAATATGGCGATGATCAGGCCGGTGAAACAGAGTTTCTGCAGCAGCAGGACGTCGATCACGGTTATCTCCAGCATCTTTTTGTGAAAATTGCCGGAATTGTCAAACATGGTGATCTGGAGGAGTGCAAAAAAAACCACTCCAGCCAAAAGCAGAAGAATTCTCGTGTCAAGCCAGGCGATAAGGGCCTGACGGTGCATGGAAAACAGTATGCCCAGCATGTAGATCGGCAGAAAATAGAGGAGCGAATGAAAGGGGTTTATGTTGGCGGGCGGTCGATGGATTACGGCTGACACCGCGATCAGGGCAATGATCACCCATGGGAAGTATGGTTTCTTTGAGAGCGCGATAATCAGCGGCGCCATGAGATAGAGGAGCCCTGCCATGGGGATGTACCAGTATGGCGCCAGGGTGCATCCGGTGGCCAGGAAAAGAAGAAGGGTGGACCAGCCGGAATCGTAGAAAAATGCGGGTATATGCCCCTGACGGTCACCGGAATAAATAATCAGGGCGATGGGTGCCAGGGAAAGGAATACGTATGGGATCAGGACGTTCTTTGTCCTGGCAAGGAGGAATTTTTTGAACCGGAAGGTCTCGCCGTAGATGTGGTGAAAAAGAAAACCAGAGATAAAGACGAAAAAAACAGTGCCGTTGCGGAGCAGTGATTCGAGGAAATGGTCAAGGGGCGTGGTGATCGACCAGCGGCCTGCGGTGATGCTGTGGCTGATCACGATAAAGATGATCGCAACCCCGCGAAAGATGTTGATATCATGCAGGTATTGGCGCTTCAAGGGGCCGGTGACGGCCCGGCATCCCAGCGGGCACGATGCTGGGACGTCACGGATGAGCTGCGTATCTGCCGGAAGGCGAAAAGGTATATCTTTCATGGGAGTGGAGTTTTAATGTTCTTGGGCCCCAGCGTCAAGGAAAAGCGATCCAACTGACGCGAATTTCTGTCAGATTTGACATTGTTGTCCGTGGTGCCTCCGGGTGGGGGGGGCGGAAGCGGGCCCGACATACCTCTTGACAACCGCAGGTGGAAATGGCTCATTTTACATGTGGGGCGGGGCTATCCTCCACCCCCCGGTTTTTGGGTGCACCCTCATGAGGCGACAGTGATCGAAAAAGATGAAGGATATCCGACAGAACCGCAAGGAACAGAGTTTCCGGCACCAGATAACAGGGTGGGTCCTTTTTGTATTGGGCGCCCTGTTTTTCATCGCCTCAAGTGTGAAAAACCGTGACCTCTTGACATTCATCGGCAGTGTCATCTTCCTGGTCGCATGTGTGATTTTTCTCATTCCGATCGTGAGGAAAATCAGAAGAATAGAGAAGGATAAGAGGAGTCACGGTCAGGATGGGGGCGATGATCGCCTTCCGCTGGATTAAGAGCAGGCAGCTCGGTTGAACGTTCACCATGGGAGGGCAGAATGATGGGGAAAAATAGTGTACTGTTGGGTGTTTTGCTTGCGGGATTCGTCTTGTCGGATGCCACCGGGCATGCTGCGGACACAGAAATAACCCCGGTTCCGGTCACCTCGAAGATATACATGATTGCCGGCGAAGGCGGTAATATCGGCCTGTTTATCGGTGAAGACGGGACATTTCTGATCGATGACCAGTTCGCGCCCTTGACGGAAAAAATCGTTGAGGCAATCAAATCGGTTGGCGGTGACCACCCCCGGTTCTTGATCAATACCCATTACCATGGCGACCACACCGGCGGTAACGAAAAGCTCGGTCAGGGTGGGACCCTGATCTTCTCTCATGATAAAGTGCGTGAGCGGTTGAAGGAAGGATCCTTTATCGAGGCATTCAATACCCGGCGGCCGGGTATTGAACGGGAAGGCCTGCCGGTGGTCACCTTTGCCGGGGATATACGTTTCCACTTAAACGGTGAAACGGTCCACGCCATTCATGTTCCCAATGCCCATACCGATGGTGACAGTTTTATCTTTTTTGCCGCGGCCAACGTTATCCACGCCGGCGACATTTTTTTCAACGGTTTTTATCCTTTTATTGACGTTGCCCACGGCGGCACCCTCAAGGGGATGATCCGGGCCGTGGACCAAGTCCTGCTGCTGGCCGATGACCAGACGAAAATCATTGCCGGTCATGGCCCCATGGGGGACAAGGCGCAACTGGGCCGCTACCGGCAGATGCTGGTGATTGCCCATGAGCGACTGGGGAAGCTCAAGGCAGAAGGGAAAAGCGTGCAGGAGGCTATTTCTGCCAAGCCCCTGGCAGATCTTGAGGCAACCTGGGGCAACGGTCTTTTCAAGGGAGACCGGTGGATAGAGTTGATTTATCCTGGGATTTAACAAAAGGGAGGGATTGATTCCATGGGCAGCATCCCGCAAAAGAGCGCGATTCTCGTTACCGGCGCCTCCGGGTTTGTCGGCAGCCATTTTGTCGGCTTCATGAAAGAGCATTGCATTATCTATGCCCTGGCCCGGCGCAGCCAGCGTGATGCGGGAGTGGAGGCCCATTCCCATATTCAGTGGATCCGCTGCGATATCGGCAAGCGGGAAAAACTTTCCCAGGTTGTCGATGATATTGCCGCCCAGGGTGGGGTTGATTTCATCTTCCATTTTGCCGGGTACTATGATTTTACCAATGATGACAGCGCGGAATACCAGCGTACCAATGTGGATGGGACTCGGTATCTTCTTGAGTTGTCAGAAAAAATTTCGCCAAAACGGTTCATCTTCTCCAGTTCGCTTACAGTTACTGATTTTTCTGATCCCGATGTCATTATCAACGAAAAGAGCCCTCTGGACGCCACCATCCCCTATGCCCGCAGTAAAATCGCCGCGGAAGAGCTTGTCCGCGCCCATTCAGGCAAGGTTCCGTGCACCATTGTCCGTCTGGCGGCGATTTTCAGCGACTGGTGCGAGTATGGCCCCCTCTACATTCTCCTGAAAAATTGGCTTTCCGGATCATGGAAGGCGAGACTGATGCCGGGCCGGGGAGAGACCGCGCTCCCGTATCTTCATGTCTACGATCTGAACCGGCTGTTCAAGGGGATCATGGAGCAGCACGAAGATCTCGGGCAGCTCGACGTGTTGGCCGCCAGTCCCAACGGCTGTGTGGCGCAGAAGGATCTTTTTTCCATCGGCTCACGCTATTACTACGGACACTCTCTTTCCCTGCAGCCAATTCCGATCTGGCTCGCATATCTAGGGGTAAAGGCACTGGAATTTGCAGGTAAAATCACTGGAGACGCGCCGTTTGAACAGACCTGGATGCTCAAGTATCTCGACCGGCGGATGAATATCAATGCCTCGTTTACCCACGCCTTACTGGGATGGGAGCCGACCCCCCGTTATCATGTTACCAGGCGGATGCTCTTTCTGATCGAAAACATGAAGAGCAACCCCTCGCTGTGGGAGGAGCGTAACCTGGCCATGGCCAACAAAGTCAGTGAAGAGCGGCCCGGTCTGAAAATCTATGAGGTGATGACCGAGGTCAAGGCCGCGGTGGTGGAAGAGCATGTTCTCTTTCTTCTTGATCCGGCCAATTCACGGCGGTTCCCGCATTATACGGGCCTGGAACGGGAAACGCTTACCATCAGGGCCAATCTTATCTATGAGATGCTGGAGGTCGTTTTTCTAAACGGTGATCGGCGCCACATCCTCTGCTATGCCAATTACCTGGCCCGGCAGCGCTCCCTGGAGGGAGTAGAACTTCTAGAGTTGAGCCAGGTCCTGGAGCACACGGTCGACACCCTGAAAAAGACCCTTCTCGGCAGGTCTGATCTTGTTCGGTATCATCAGCGTATTCACGATAAGATAGATCTTACCCTGCAGCTGCTTCTGGACGAGATCGAGGATGTCTACGACCATCTTGCCGAGTGGTCCGGAAATGAGCTCGCCCAAACAGCCCGGGAACATTGCCTTAGACCTTGAATCCGTGACTGAATTACATAATTTGTTTCTATAGTGTCCGTCAGGGTTGAGGTGTTTTTGTGGGGAAATAATCGCGGGTCCTGAGGCAGAACTTCACCAGCATCAGCATGACTGGCACCTCGATCAGCACGCCGACAACAGTTGCCAGGGCCGCGCCGGACGAGAGGCCGAACAGCATTGTTGAGGTGGCGATTGCAACCTCAAAATGATTGGATGCGCCGATCATTGCCGCCGGGGCGGCGTCCTGATAGGGGAGTCTGAGCATTTTCGCCGCCCCGTACCCGAGGGCGAAAATGAGGACCGTCTGGATGAAGAGGGGAATGGCAATCCAGAGGATGGTAAACGGGTTGCGGAGTATAACGTCTCCCTTGAAGCTGAACAGGAGCACCAGGGTCGTCAGCAGGGCGATAATGGTCAATGGGGTGAGAACGTGGAGGAATTTTTTCTGAAACCACTCCATCCCCTTTGTCTTGATAATCCATCTCCTTGAGATGTAGCCGGCGACCAGCGGCAGAGCCACATAAATGGAGATGGAGAGCGCCAGGGCCTGCCAGGGGACCGGAAGCCTGCCGACCCCGAGGAGGAAACCACCCAGGACACCGTAGAGCACAAGCATGGTCAGGGAGTTAATGGCAACCATTACCAGGGTCAATCCATCGTTTCCCCTTGCCAGATACCCCCAGACCAGGACCATGGCCGTGCAGGGGGCAATGCCCAGGAGGATGCAGCCGGCCAGGTAACTTCGCCATAAGGGTATTTCCAGCATTTTCACCCCTTCGGACAAAACCACTGTTCCCGCCCCATACCCGGCGCCAACTGGCAGGTCCAGGCCAAATGGCATTTTTACCAGGTCCGTAGCCTCGGGGCCTATGAGTGTATTGAACAGAACGCCAAGAAATAAAAGGGCAATGCCGTACATGGTGAACGGCTTGACAGCCCAGTTGATAAACAGGGTCAGGAAAACAGGTCTGCCGCTTTTCCCTGCCTTGACAACCTCTCCGAAATCTATTTTCACCATGATCGGGTACATCATGAAGAAGAGGCAGATGGCAATAGGTATGGAGACAACGGGCGCCCCGTTGACGGAGATCGACATGGCATCGAGCGTTTTTGCCAGATTGGGAGCTGCCTTGCCCAGGAGAATGCCTCCGATGATCGATATCCCGACCCATACCGTAAGGTAGCGCTCAAAGAGACTGCTCATCTGTCGATTTTCGGTCGATGAATCCGGTTGTGTCATGTCTGATCCGGCAAAGAGAAAGGCCCGGGGAGGATGCGGCGCTGGTGTCCCCCAGGTGGTTGTCTGGTATCTGGGGGAGGGTTCGCCGACAGGTGGCAGCAGGGTGCGTGTTCCCTGCCGTTCCACTGCTTCTTCCACCCCCTGCTCAATGGGTACGTTGTAGAACAGGATGGAGGGGGGAGTCAAGGAAAAATGCCACCCGTGTCATCATCGGAACCAGATATCGATATGGTGCCCGGCAGATTCAGGCGCCAGACAAAACCATGGGGCGCGGCAAGGATCTGACGTGCCTGCATTGGTTTATAATCAGGTTTTTCCCGGGAACCAAGGCTGAATTGTCCTCCCATATCGATTTCCGCCACTGTGTGCAAAGGACTTCCCGGTGGGCAGTATTGGGCAGGTCACTCGTCTTCAAATTCATCAGCATAATGTGTCCGCATGCAGTCCGGGCAGATACTGTGACTTATATCTGCCTGGGAATATTTGTAAATGTAGACATCAACACTCAGACAGCGGGAAATCAATACATCAATACGTAAGTATGGTAAAAAGTAGACCCCACCGTTTCTGCCCGGGTTTGCCTGTCCATTAATTTTCGCCTCCCCCATGGAAGCCTCTTTTTTTGTTGACACTCTTATGGGCTTTTATAATAAGAAATGCTCTGTCAGGTTTTTTGGGGTGTGTTGCCGGTCTTATCTTCGCGCTCAGGCTGAAGGGAAAAATTTCAGTTGGAAATGAGCGCGGAAGAAGTCAATTTTCAGGGGAGGAGGGGAGAGATGACAACACGAATCC
>JBFHXP010000034.1:0-23834 GCA_041598875.1 Desulfobulbales bacterium | reverse complement strand
TGAAGCAGTCTCCTGCTCGCCAGATAGTCATAGATTACCACCTCGGCCCGACCGAGAAGCTCTCTGCCGCGAACGGTTATAAGCCCGGGATCACCGGGACCGGCGCCAACCAGATAGACCATCGGTTTTTTTGACTCGGAAGCTGCCGGCTCTCCTGTTATGCAGTTCTCGCATCCCACCTCAGCAATTCTCCCCTGAAGCGTTATACACCTCGGCAAGAATCTCCTTGCCGCCAGCAGCGAGGATCTCCTCGGCCAGCTCGATGCCAAGGGCTTCGGCCTGATCCCAGCCACCGCTTTGGCTCTTTTTTATCACCCGGGTGCCATCCTCGGAGGCAACTAGCCCGGTGAGACGGAGCATCGGAGATCCGTTCCTGACCTCTTTTGTACAGAAGGCGCCGATGGGCACCTGACAGCCACCCTCCAGCCGGTGGAGAAAGGCGCGTTCCGCCCTGACGGTGACAGCGGTATCCTCATGGTTGAGAAAGGATAGACCGGCAAGGAGTTCGGCGTCATCCTTGCGCAGTTCAATACCAAGAGAGCCCTGTCCCACGGCGGGCAGCATCTCTTCCGGTGAAAAATGGCCAGTGGCCCGTTCACTCATCCCGAGACGGTTGAGCCCGGCGGCAGCGAGAATAATCGCATCATACTGTCCCTCGTCAAGCTTCCGGAGCCTGGTATCGAGGTTGCCGCGCAGATTCTCTATAACCAGATCGGGCCGCATCGCGATAAGCTGGCAGCGGCGGCGGAGGCTGCTGGTTCCCACCGTGGCCCCCTGGGGCAACTCGGCCATCGAGGCATACCTGTTAGCGATAAAGGCGTCGCGGGCATCTTCGCGCCTGGGAATAATACCAAGATGGAGGGGCTCCGGGAGTTCGGCCGGCACATCCTTCATGCTGTGAACCGCAAGATCGACCTCCTTCCGGAGCAGGGCCTCCTCGATCTCCTTGACAAAAAGTCCCTTGCCGCCGACCTTGGCCAGGGGGACATCAAGAATCTTGTCACCCTTGGTAATGATCTTGACCAGTTCGACGCTCACACCCGGATGGTGGGCCTCGATCTGCTTTTTGGTCCAGGTGGACTGAGTAACGGCCAGCAGACTGCCTCTGGTTCCTATTTTGATATTCTTCCGCATCATCTCATCCTTACGCTTTATTTCCTCAAGCCCTGCCAGCTGCCGGCACGGCTTTCACTTTGCCGGCCAGAAGCCAGAACCGGCCAGAATCAACAACTTGAACAGGTGGAACTCGTGCACCCGGCACACCCTCCTCCGGATCCGGAGCCGGAGCCGCAGGCCCGGCAGATAAAATCATAGAGAGGCATCTTTTAACTCCATAATATAAGGAGAAAAAAGACTGAAATTCAAAAAATGAACCCCGCCCAGACAACCATCCGGCACTATATCGCGCCCTGAAACCACCGTCAAGGGAAAGGCGAAACACCCATTTTCCGCAGTATGCCCGAAACGGATTACCAGGGGATTATACCAATAAAAACGGGGAAGGAGAGCATTCCCCCCTTCCCCGTTAACTGCACATTCAATTCGCCTGCTCTCAGACGAATTCCTTCATGATCGCTTCGGAAACTTCACCGATGGAAGCCCGGCCATCCACTGAAATGACCTTGTGACCCTTGAGGGCCTTGAAGACATTCACCGCGGCCATGGTTCCGGTCTTGTCGTCATAGTAGATGTCATGGCGCTTGTCGATGGCGGCATCATCCTGATCATCGGCCCGGGTTTTAAGCTCGCCGCCGCAAACCCGGCAGACGATCTTGCCATCTTTTTCCACCGGCTTGATCGCCTCAAAGGCAATGTGATTGGGATGGTTATTGTCGTTCACGCAGAGCCTGCGGCCGGTAATCCGCAACTTGGCCACATCACGGGGCAGAACGATCTCGATCACATAATCAAGCTTCATGCCGGCGTCGGTCAGGGCCTTGGCCAGGGTCTCGGCCTGGACCTTGTTGCGGGGGAAACCGTCAAGGATCCACCCCTTGGCGCAATCAGCCTCCTGGAGACGATCGAGAATCATGGGGATGGTAATTCCATCGGGCACCAGATCACCACGATCGATATACTCCTTGGCCTGCATGCCCAGCTTGGTGCCGCCGCCGATGTTTTTCCGGAATATGGCGCCCGACTCGATGTGGGGCAGATTATACTTCTTCTGCACAATGGCACCCTGAGTGCCCTTGCCGCTGCCATTGGGTCCAAAAACCAAGATGTTCATGACCATCTCCTTTTTCTGAATTTCATAATTAAAAAAAACGCATCCTATCCTAATGATATTACTACTATTAAAAAGACAAGGCAAATGAAGCCACATTCATTTTTCTGTAATCGACGCCACTATAATCCATATAATGAAGGGATGCCAACAAAATATCTGCCCATGGCCACCATCCCCCAACCCGGAAAAACCTTATTTTTTGACAAGCAGATGCAAAACAGGTATTTTTTTGATCCTTAAAAATCCCTGTTTCCGGACTTTGCACGGAACAGCCAAACATCTTTCAGGAGTTGAAGATACATGAAGACCCCGGGCGTAAATGTAGGACTTATCGGTTTCGGCACAGTGGGCAGCGGTCTGGCCCAGGTGCTTTACGAACAGGCGGAACGCCTGGAAAAAAGGGTCGGCGCCCCCATCCGCCTGACCAGGGTCGCGGATATCCGCACCAGTTCCCTGCCGGAACATATCGCGGACAACGGCCGGGTAACCCTTACCAAAAACGCCGACGACCTTTTCAACGATCCGGACATCCATATCGTGGTGGAACTGATCGGCGGCATCGAACCGGCAAAGAGTTTTATTTTAAAGGCAATCGCCTGTGGCAAGCATGTGATAACCGCCAACAAGGCGCTACTGTCCCAGCACGGCGGTGAAATCTTCACCGCCGCAGCAGCGGCCAGCGTCCAGGTGGGATTCGAGGCAAGCGTCGGCGGCGGCGTACCGGTCATAAAAGGCTTGCGCGAAGGACTGGTCGCCAACCGGATTCTCTCGATCATGGGGATCATGAACGGCACTGCCAACTATATCCTCTCCAATATGACCGACCACGGAACCCCGTTTGCCGAGGTCCTCAAGGATGCCCAGGCCAAGGGCTTTGCCGAGGCGGACCCCACCTATGACGTCGAGGGCATCGACACCGCCCATAAACTTGCGATCCTGATGGCCATGGCCTACGGCATGCCGGTCACCCCGGACGATATTGTTACCGAGGGTATCTCGCGCATCGAGCCCATTGATATCAATTTTGCCCGCGAGTTCGGCTACCGGATCAAACTTCTGGCGATCAGCCACAATCATGGTGATCATGTCGAGGCCCGGGTCCATCCGACCATGGTGCCGGAAGACCATCTGCTGGCCAGCATATCAGGGGCATACAACGCCTTTCACCTGACCGGCGACATGGTCGGCAATATTCTCTTTTACGGGCTGGGCGCCGGCATGATGCCCACCGGCAGTGCGGTGGCCGCCGATGTGGTAGATATTGCCCGCGACATTATCACCGGAGCGGTCAACCGGATGCCCAACCTGGGGTACAAGCCGGACCGGATTTCAGCCAAGGCGATCACTCCCATCGAAAAACTCTGCTGCCCCTATTATTTCCGGATGACCGTTGAGGACAAGCCCGGGGTTCTTTCAAAAATTTCCGGCATTCTCGGGGACCACCGGATCAGCATCGAATCGGTCATCCAGAAGGGCCAGCGCCTGAAAGGCGCGGTCCCCCTGGTTATCAGAACCCATGAGGCAGGCGAGGCCGATGTGCGGGCCGCCCTGGCGATAATTGATGCCCTTGACATCTGTACCAAACCAACGGTGAAGATCCGTATCCTCACCGAGACATCCTCAGACCCGGAATAACCGATGAAATATGTCATCCTTGTCGGCGACGGAATGGGCGACCTGCCGGTTCCCGCCCTTGACGGCCTCACCCTGCTGGAAACAGCCGCCACCCCGGCCATGGACTACATTGCCGGCCACGGTGAACTCTTCCGTCTGAGAACCATACCACCGGGCTATCCTCCGGGCAGCGACGTGGCCAATCTCTCGCTGCTGGGATACCGGCCGGAAGAGTGCTATACCGGCCGCGCCCCCCTGGAGGCGGCAAGCATGGGAGTTGCGCTCGGCACCGATGAAATCGCCTGCCGCTGCAACCTGGTCACCCTGAGGGAAGAAAACAGCGGGATGATCATGGCCGACTACAGCGCCGGCCATATCTCCACCAGCGAGGCGGCCCGGATCATTAATGATCTGGAGCGGGAACTGGGGTCTGATCTGCTCACCTTTCACCCCGGAGTCAGCTACCGCCACCTCCTGGTCTATCGCGGCAACCTCCAGGGCCTCAACACCGTGCCGCCCCATGACCATATTGACAAAGACGTAAGCGACCACTGGAAGGCCTATCAGGATTTCCCCGAGCTCGCCGCCGTTATGTCACGGGCCAGGGAGATACTAGCCGATCATCCGGTAAACACGCAGCGGCGGGCCAAGGGGCTCAATGAGGCCAATGGCATCTGGATCTGGGGCGAGGGACGGTCACCGGAAATGACCTCGATTCCAGATCAGTACGGAATCAGCGGCAGTCTCATATCAGCGGTTGACCTGCTCAAGGGCATCGGCGTCTATGGCGGGCTCACAATCATCAATGTGCCCGGAGCCACCGGTTATCTCGACACCAATTACAAGGGCAAGGCGGATGCGGCGCTGGCCGCCCTGGCTGAAAAGGACCTGGTCTTTGTCCATGTCGAGGCCCCGGACGAGGCCGGACACCAGGGGTTGCTCCGCGAAAAGATCCAGGCGATTGAGGATTTTGACGCAAAGATCGTCAGCCCCATCCTCGATGGCATGATCGCTTCAGAAGCAGAGTTTCGCCTGGCCGTGGCCATGGACCATTACACCCCGATTATCCTCAAGACCCATGTCGATTATCCGGTGCCCATAGCCGTGTACGATTCGAGAAACAAACGCCCCGACAGCGGGGTGCGTTATACCGAGAGACATGGGGAAGAATCTGAAACCCTGCTTGAATCCGGCCGGGATTTCATGGAAAAATTTCTGGAGCGAAAGGCTGGAGGGAGAAGTGAGGAGGGAGGCGGGAGAAGTGAGGGAGTGAAAAGAGAGAGAGGATATAGGAGATAAGTTTTTTATAAACTCTACCCTTGTCACTTTGTCACTTTGCCCCTCTGTCACTTTGTGCCTTCTGCCTTTGTGCCTTCTGCCTTTGTGCCTCTGTGCCTATTGCCTGCCTGCCAGTCAATTTATTCAACAAGGATGAAAAACCAGTTCAATGAAGATCGAGATGAAACCTCCGATCCACCGCACCACCTGCCGGGTGCTCTATGGCGACACCGATGCCGGCGGGGTGGTCTACTACGGCAATTACATGCGCTATTACGAGATCGGCCGCACCGAGTTCATGCGCGATATGGCCTGCTCCTACCGGGAGCTTGAGGAGCGGGGCTTTGTCCTGCCGGTGATCTCCTGCTACTCGCGCTACAAGGCCCCGGCCCGCTATGATGATCTCATCCTGATCGAATCCTCCCTGGCCGAGTTCTCTCCGGTGCGCTGCCGTTTCTGGCACCGCCTCTACCGGACCAATGACGGCATCACCCCGGAACACCTTCTTGCCAAAGGCGGCACCGAACACGCGGTGATAAATCGAGATGGCAAAATCACCCGTTTCCCGGCCGATATCTACCAAAAACTTCTTGGACTGAACCCGGAACAGGAATAATTTCTTCCCGACAAATTTCTTCTCTGCCCTTGACTTTCCCGCCGGGTCGAGTATAATACGCAGCTTCGAGTCGCGGGGTGGAGCAGTCCGGTAGCTCGTCGGGCTCATAACCCGAAGGTCGTCGGTTCAAATCCGGCCCCCGCTACCAAAAATAAAACAAGGACTTAGGCTTTTAGCTTAGGTCCTTTTTTTATTGCCCATTTTCTCTTCCCCCACCCTATCCCCCACGCCGAAGCAGGAAAACATCCCCCCACTGTTTTTTATACCTGCAAAAAATCGCCCCCCTCGCACTTTTTGGGGTTTTCTGTGGCATGTACAGGAGGCTCACACAGTACGAAACGCATTTCATTTGGCTAAATTTGATGCATCCGTAAAAAGTCTGAAAAGGCGTATTCTGTCGTTCCCACGCTAGTGTCCCGTTCGATTAATTGTGGCAGTCAATTAGTGAGGTATCGTGGTTCCTCGCCAGGCGCGCGAAACAGGGCATAGCAGCGCTATGTCTCGTTTTGCGCAACACCGCGAGGGGCCGCGAGAACCACTAATTACAAGACGGAATTAACCGAACGGGACACTAGGCGGGAGATAACAAAGACTCTATCCAGGAATTTAAAATAGGTAAGCACTGACTGGATACCCGCCTGCGCGGAGGGGGTATGACGGCTTTGTACGAGACCATCAAATTTCAGCGCCCCCCCCGGCACGAACGTTGTGTGTTTTTCGGGTCAGACTTGTTATGCGTTTTGCTTTATGGTACAGTAAAATGTACATGTCCACAAAGGAGGAATATTATGGATACTATCACATACACCTCGGCTCGGAGTAACCTTGCCCAAACAATGAAAAAAGTTTGTGACGACCATTCTCCAGTTATCATAACCCGCAAGACCGCTCAACCCGTTGTTATGATGTCTCTTGAAGACTTTGAAGCTCTTGAAGAGACGGCTTATTTATTAAGAAGTCCCAAAAATGCTCGGAGACTTTTAGAGTCAGTCGCTGAACTTGAAGCTGGCAAAGGGTCTGAAAAGGAGCTTTTGGATTGAAGCTTATATTTTCCGAAAATGCTTGGGATGACTACCTTTACTGGCAACGGACTGACAAAAAAATAGTAAAACGCATCAACCTTCTTATTCGTGAAATTCAACGCATGCCATACGAGGGTATAGGTAAACCTGAACCCCTAAAACATGGTCTTTCCAGTTATTGGTCTCGTCGAATCACCGATGAGCACCGTCTCATTTATAAAGCTGAAAATAATGCAGTGTTAATTGCTCAGCTTCGCTACCATTATTAATTCCTTACGCTTAAAGACCAGGTTGAGAGGCGCGCCACCCAAGCTTGAGGAAAATTCATGCGGAGGTATAGCAACGGTTGCCAATTATGGATTCCATTTCAGAAAGGATTTTCTTTTTTAAATCGTCATCCATGAATTCACCTCCCTTAGCCTGTATTGATTGGTTCGGGTATTTCACTTTAATAATTCAATGTCTTTAAGTAATTAAGCTTCATTTTTTTCTGCGAAATCGTAAAGATCACAAGCACAACGCTCTTATTTTTAGTCCTCGCGAACGACATTCCCGGACAGAGGGTCCAGCCCAGCGGAGCTGGATAAGACCCTCTACAGCATCGAAATCCTCAGGGGTGTATCCGAGATTCTCACAACGTCTGCTTTTTTGCCAAATGTTGAGGACAGAGGGTCTAAGAGGGTCTAAAAACAAACCGCGACAATCCCCCACGAGGCCAGCAACGCAGGGAAGAGCGCACAAAGCAGAAAAACACAGCATCCTGAGTTGTTGTTTTTGTTATCCTTTTTCCGGGCCTTGCGCTCCTTCTCGATCTTGTCAAGAATGGCAATGTCCAAGACATCCGTGTCGCCGTCTCTGTCGAAATCTATCAGTGGTGTCATGTGTGTCCCAGAATGGGGTATACATTTTTATCTTTTGATACAAAGTGCATATCATCCAAAAATTCCGGTGAGATGGTAACACTTGTCACGCACAGTTAATCCCGCTCTGTGAAGGCATCACCTATATGGAAGTTCACGAGTGCCCTTAACTCATTATTTAAAATTCGGCATGGCCCTCAACATGAATTCGTCGAACAATGGAACCGTAAAGGCAATATCGCCGTGCGCCGGGCTGTAAATCATGCCTTTTCTAATCAACTTGGCTCGTACCGGGCCGAGACTGGTAATTTTAACACCCAAGGTGTCCGCAATATCTCCGGTACGATGTGCCCCCGGGCCCAAATCAGCAACGGCGCGCAGAAAATTTTTTTCGCTGGGCGTCAGCCTGTCGAAACGGACCCGGAAAAAATTCATATCCAACCTTGGAATAACAGTCACCGTGGCATTGTCAACTACTGCCAGGGTTATTGGACTGGCCAGGGCAAGATTCCAGGCCTGGTATCCCCACTCCTGAAGAAAATATGGATATCCCCTGGTGAGCCGGAAAACCTCCCGCAGGGCTTCCGGCTCAAAGACCACTCCTTCTGTCAAGGCCGGTTCTCTCAATGCCTTTGCCGTATCTTCTTCTGAGAGCGCGTCAATAACTGGAAAACTGAAAAGTCGTTCGGCATAGGATTTGGATTCGCCGGCCAGACCCGGCAGAATCGGGAGTCCTGCCCCCAGGAGCACCAATGGCAGTTGGCGTTGCTGAACCTTGTGCATGGCCATAATCAAGGCTCCGAGTTCTTTCTGACTGAGGTACTGGATTTCATCGATCAAAACAGCGACTGCACATTTTCTTTCCTCGGCAGCCTCGGCAACCGCGACAAAGAGATTAGGCAGGTCAATTTCCAAATCACCGCTATCGGCGGTCCCCACCTCAGGATCTATATCAAGTCCGAAAGTGAATTCACCGTAACTCACATTGAGAGAGCCGATAAAACCGCGCAGTACAGCCAGCGCCCGCCTGGCTTTATCACCAACCCCTGTCAGCCGATTCAGTTCGAAAAGAAGAGTTCGCAGATGGGGCGCGACGAGGGGGCCAAGCTGCTTATCCTCATGCGCTTCAATGGAGATCGTTCGATATCCGTCCGACTCTGCCAATCTCTCAATTTCATTAAGCAGTACAGTTTTACCCACTCCGCGAAGACCGGTGAGCAACAAACTCTTTTCCGACCGCCCGACCTTGATCCGGCCGAGGAGAACGCGGGACTGTTCGAGAATCGGGTCACGCCCCACTAATTCAGGGGGTGGCGAGCCGGCGCCAGGTGAGAAAGGATTTTTGATCGGGTCCATATATAACCTTTTATACTTATTTATATCTATTTATACACATTTATATCTATGTTCAAGTATAAAGCGGTAATTTTAGTATAAACTTCAAGAGCAGGAAGATAATCGCTGGCAGCTTGACCCGCCAGACCAACCACTGACAGAGGATATTCGAACACCTGAAAAAAATCGCTGAAAAACATTTCGGATGATCTCAGGAGGTCGGTCTCCGTATCACCCGACACCCTCGGAAACTCACCATAAATCAAAAATCCCGGCTAGCGATGAAAAAAAAGAAAGTGTATAGTTGGCACCCAGGTTGCCGGGCGTAACCGTCACATCAAACTTAAGCTCCAGGCAGCCTATGGCCTGTTGATACTGAGCCGTTGCGATCACATGATGAACATCCAGACAGAGGAAAAACCGGAGGAACAGGCCGGACCCCGCTTTTCCCGCCGATCAAAAGCGGGGAAAAGACAGGGACAGGGCAAATCAAGCCCCCTGCACAAAAGGGGGACTCTGCTGGGCACCGTCGGCCTTGTCCTGATACTGCTGGTCACCGTTATTTTCACCATAGGCTACGAACTGCGCACATCAAGGCTGCAGGCCCGGTACCTCACCAGAATAGCAACGGCATGCAGCTACAGTGTCGACCCCGGCCCCAGCCCGGCGATTCGCTTTCCGGTAAGCGGCCCGTATGATGAACGGGCCGGCTACACCGGGCTGCCTAATTTTGTCGAACGGCTGAATAAATCCGGATATGAGGTGGCTGCCCAGGCCCGCTTCTCTCCCGAACTTCTCAAGGTTACCGACCTTGGGTTCTTCACCATTTATCCGGAAAAAACCCAGGCCGGGCTGCAGATTTTCGATCGCCGCGATCAGGTTCTTTTTGACTCGTTCTATCCTGAGCGGGTCTACTCAAATTTCGATGTCATCCCCGATGTTGCCGTCAGGACCCTGCTTTTTATAGAAAATCGGGAACTGCTCGACCCGCAGTTTCCCTTTCGCAATCCGGCGGTGGAGTGGGACCGGCTGGCACTGGCGCTCATTGACAAGGGCCTGGGGCTGATCATTCCCGGCCATCATGTGCCGGGAGGCAGTACCCTTGCCACCCAGATCGAAAAATTCCGCCACTCACCCAATGGCCAGACCAGTTCGATGCAGGAAAAGTTCAGGCAGATGGTTTCAGCAAGCCTTCGCGCCTACCTGAATGGCGAAAAAACCTCTGAATCCCGCCGCCGCATCGTTCTCGACTATATCAATTCAATGCCACTGGGGGCGATTCCCGGACACGGCGAGGTTACCGGCCTTGGCGATGGCCTGTTCGCCTGGTATGGCGCCGAGTTGACCCAGTGGACCCGCACCTTGTCAGCCAGGCCATCGGGAATTGACGACCCCAAGCTTCCGGCATGGTCGCGCGCCTTAAAACAGGCAGTAAGTCTTTTTGTGTCGCAGCGCAGACCCTCTTATTATCTGTCAGAAGACCGGCTGGCACTGGAAAGCAAGACCAACAGCTATATCCGGATCATGGCCGAGGCCGGAATCATCAAGGGGTGGGAGCGGGACGCGGCCCTGCAGCATGCGCTCAATCTCCGGGAGCGGGCCGAACTCCCGGAAAAGACCTCTTTTGTGGAGCGAAAGGCGGTCAACGCGGTGCGAACCGACCTCCTCTCCCTCCTGGGCCTGGATCAGTTTTATCAATTAAATCACCTTGACCTGACGGTGAAAAGCACCATTGACCAGCGCGTCCAGAAGGAGACAACCGCATATTTCAAACAACTGCGCGACCCGGTCCATGCCGAGGCGGCGGGACTGCGCGCCCCTTTTCTCCTCGACAAGGGTGATCCGGCCAAGGTGATCTACAGCTTTACCCTGTACGAGCATGTGGATGGGGCCAATCTGCTCAGGGTCCAGGCTGATAATTTCGACCAGCCGTTGAACATCAACTCCGGGATCAAGCTCGAACTTGGTTCTTCGGCCAAACTGCGGACCATGATCACCTACCTGCAGATCATCGCCGCCCTGCATGAACAGTACTCGTCAATGGCCCAGTCTAAACTGCTGGCGCTCGATATTCCGCCCTCCGACCACCTGACCCGCTGGTCGGTAAATTATCTGGCCGGAAATACCGACCGGGACCTGACGAAAATGCTCAACGCGGCCATGCAGCGGCAATACTCCGCCAATCCCGATGAACGATTTTACACCGGCAGCGGCGAGCATACCTTTGTCAACTTTGATCGCAAGCACAACAACGGCGTCTACAGCGTCCAGGAATCCCTGCGCAACTCCATCAATCTGGTTTTCATACGGATGATGCGGGATATTGTCAACTATTACAAGTTTCAGATTCCCGGAGTAGCCGAACTGATGTCCGATGTCACCGACCCGCGGCGCCAGGAGTACCTGGCCCGGTTTGCCGACCAGGAAGGCACCCTCTTTCTGCAGCGGTTTTTCCGTAAATACCGGGGCAAGAGTTCCGATGAGGCCTTTGCCCTTCTTCTCCAGGGGGTTCATGCCACCCCAACCAGACTTGCCGCGGTGTACCGTTACATACGGCCCGAGGCTGACCAGAAAACCTTTGCCGCCTTCTTGCGGGGGTATTTCTCCAACCCGGTACTCTCGGAAAAAACGGTGCAGCGACTCTACAAGGAGTATGCGACCCAATCTTTTTCCCTGATTGATAGAGGGTACATCGCCCGTATCCATCCGCTCGAACTGTGGCTGGTCGGCTATATGCGCCAGAATCCAGCCGCCGGCAGGGGAGAAATCATGGCGGCAAGCGCGACGGAACGCCAGGAGGTATACAGCTGGCTCTTCAAAACTTCCCGGAAAAACAAGCAGGACAGCAGAATCCGCAGTCTGCTCGAAGTGGAGGCCTTTCATGAAATCCACGCCGCCTGGAAGCAGCTTAAATACCCCTTTGACTCTCTGGTTCCCTCATATGCCACGGCCATCGGCAGCTCGGCGGACCGGCCCATCTCACTGGCCACCCTGATGGGTATTGTCCTCAACAACGGCAAGTGGTATCCAAACATCCGGGTGCAGGAACTTCATTTTGCCGCTGGCACACCCTATGAAACCCTGCAACGGCACCAACCCCAGGAAGGGGAGCAGGTACTGCAACCCGAGGTTGCCGCCGTGGTCCGGGAGGCGCTGACTGACGTGGTAATGGAAGGGACGGCAAGACGGGTGAGCAGCGCCTTCAATCTGCCGGACGGGACCAAAACCGCACTGGGAGGCAAAACCGGTACCGGCGACAACCGCCACGAAATCTACGGCTCCGGCGGCCGCCTTATCCAATCCAAGGTAATCAACCGGACCGCGGTATTCGTATTTTTCCTGGGGGACCGGTTCTTCGGCACCATCACCGCCTATGTTGCCGGACAGGACGCGGCCGGGTACGGCTTTACCAGCGCCCTACCGGTCCAGGTCCTGAAGGGGCTGGCCCCGCGACTCATGCCTCTGCTGGTGGAAGAGAAAGCGGTATCAAAGGTCCTGGTCAGGCAATAGAGGGAATTTTGAAAAAAAGAATTTCGAATGTCGAACAAGGAATTTCGAATCAGGAAGTCTTGTCTGGGGATGTTTGTTTTCGACCCCTCAACCCCAACTACACCATCACCCCTCTATAAGCTCATAAAACCTCAAAAGCGGAAATCAGGATCAACATAGTTGCCCTACGAAGAACCTGTAAGATTTTCCGAAGAATACACCTCCCCCATTTTTTCTATAGCCGCTTGTATTTCCTCAACCAACTTTGCCGGTTTCAGTAGTTTAGCCTCTTCACGCCAGGAAAGTATCCAGCTCACAAGCTCCGCCCTGGAAGAGGCGGTAAACGAAAGCACAATCCCGCCCTTTCCCTTCTGGGTGATTTTCTGGTCCGGGCTCCACATCCGCTCGGCAACATATTTCGCGGCATAGCCGATAAACTCAACCTCGGCCTTAAAGCTTTTTTCCCTGATTATGCCAAAGGTCTTATTATATGACTTTTCAAAATCAAAACTTTCCGGATAGGTAAAACTCCGTTCCGTCAGTTCGACTTTCTTGATCCGGTGAACGGCAAGGAGTGGATCAAAATCAGGCGCGAGATATTTTTCCTTTGGCGCCCTGGCAAGCTTTGCATGAACATACATGGTGTCATGGCGCGAAAAAATTTTTATTGGGGAGATATAAAACGTCTTGGTCTTATCCGATAAAATCGCCTTATAGGAAATCCGGCATATTTTTTTTAGATCCATCGCCGTGATAAGGTTCTGGATCGATTCACGGTGCGGGGTATAATCAATGCTGCCGGGCTTGAATGTGCCGAAATGATGCCGTGCCGTTCCCTTGTCCCGGGGATAGAGCACCAGTGATTTTTCCACCGCCCTGGTTGCCTCCTCATACATCTCGTTGCCCAACAACTGTTCAGTAAAGGCCCGACACATAAAGAGCGCGTTCACCTCATTCTCCGTGAGACCCACTGCAAGATTGCGGCTGGGGATCTTGCTTATCCTGTAGTATTTTTTTCTTCCCTCAATCCACTCCTCTATATCAACACCATACGCCCGACGGATATCTTCCACATTTCTCATGACCGTCTGTTTGGAGCAATGAAGCATCATTGCAAGTTCGATAAGGGAATGACTCTCTCTGGAAAACAAGAGCCTGGCAAAAAGGCTTATCAACTTCTGACCGTGACTGCTGTATTGGTCCCTTTTCTGGGGCATGAAAAAACCTCTCGAAACAAAGGTTGACGTTCTGCGATATGGAATGAAGGCATTTTAGAGTTACCTGAAACATCATTCAAGTTTTCTGGTTCACCAGTGTAATTTTATTTTTAACTATCGAGGTAACCCACTAATAAAAGCGGTTTTCGCGACATCACAAAGTTAATTATCTTGACAATTATTACGCGATTAACTACTTGATTGATTGAATCTTGTTATTTTCATTTCTTATTTGAAAAAGGACGTTGACGTGAAGTTGACAGGTTGGACAAGATTCAACGCGCCATAAAACTCGCGAGGTCATGATGGCTTTAAGAGAATGTCCTGAGGATCTAAACAATTTCTTCAAATGTTCTCATACGCTAAGTTTTTGTTTAAAGAACTATCCATGGAGGCCTTGAGTGGGGACTACATCTATAACCGATAAACCAATCACGAACAATAATGACAACCTGTTGGGTATAGGTGGTTATGCAAAAGCCTTGTCCGCGTTTATCTTAGATAGCGCTACTCCACTCACAATTGGCATGCAGGGAGAATGGGGAACGGGGAAAACAAGTTTGATGTTTTTGGTAAAGGAATTTCTTGATGAGGGAAGTGTCGCGACTTCCTGGGTAAATACCTGGGAATATTCTATGTTCAAAGAACCAAAAGAGACCACACCCGCTGTATTAAAAGGCCTGCTTGAAAATTTAGTTAAGACCTGCAAAGAGAAAAATTACTGGGGTACTGATCAGAAGGTTTCCGATATTAATAAAAAAGTCACTGATGGCCTTAAAATTATAGGGAAGTTCGCCGCTCAAGTCGCGGTAAAAAAAGCAACAGGCAATGATATCGATTTTGCCACGTCCAAGTCTTTGATGTCTGAGATTGCCGAGTTAAAACAAGAAATCCAGGAGATCATTAATTTAATAATCAAAGATGAAAAAAATCCGCTCAAGAAGGTCGTTTTTTTTGTAGATGATCTGGACAGGATTGATCCTCCTGTTGCCGTTGAAATACTAGAGGCACTCAAAAACATATTTGATATTGATAACTGCGTTTTCATTCTGGCAATTGATTATGATGTTGTAATCAAGGGCCTGGAAAATAAATTCGGCAAAAAAACAGACCAGAACGAAAGGGAGTTCAGATCGTTTTTTGACAAGATAATTCAAGTTCCTTTTTCTATGCCTTTAGGCGCGTATGATATCGATAACCTGCTAAAAACCAAACTGGAGTCTCTCGGGTTGACCATCAAATCCGCCCAAGAGAGAAACTACGTTCAATCAGTTAAGTTAACTGTTGGCAGTAACCCCAGAAGTATTAAAAGATATGTTAATTCATTTTCTCTTCTTAAAAAAATTAGAACGATAAGTGAGACTGATAATGAGGGTGAATTGTTTGATTTTTGCTTGTTTGCCCTTCTTGGAATCCAGATTTCCTATCCCTTGATTTTTCGCCTGATCAGCAAGAGTTACGACTTCAGATCATGGAACAGGGTTTTTGCCAATACCTTAGGTGTTGATGATATTTCAGTACCGGATGAGAGCCATGAATTTACAAATGAAGAGTGGGAACAAGTTTGTTGGGCATATTGCCAGAAAGACCCATACCTGAAAGCCAGGGCTTTAAATATTCTTGAAGTCTTGAATCTGATTAGAGACCGTCTTGGAAATGATTTTATCGATATCATGGAGGGTTCGATGGAATTCGCCTCTATGACCTCAGTTGATGATGACGTTGAGGCGAAACAATCTTCCAGCAGTGGTAAAAGAACCACTTTTGATGGGTTTGATGGATACATGAATATGCTCAAATCAGATACGGCTCTGTGTGAAAGGACGCCCCCCGCTTTTTTTGCTTTGATTGAGGAAATACATAAAGATTTAAGAGACATGTTCAAAGATAAAGAAGATGTTATATTTCTATATACGCAAACCGGTGGAATCTCTCTTTACGCAAAGGGGAAAAAAACCGGCACAAAATTCTTAGGTGTAATACCGATTATTCAAAAGAAAAAGAGTTGGTTATACCTGCCATTACTCTTATCTCCCAGAAACCAGTATCAATTACCTGAAATCCCCGGTTTAGACATAAAAAAAGACAGATGGATCGACTGGTTTTCAGTGGATATTGCCGACCCACTGCTGTATTCCGCCCACAAAGATAAAATTAAGAAACTAATTGCTGATAGTTTTGAAGTTAGGGATCTCCAACTGCAAACTCTGAAACCGGAAATGGACGAGGCCCGTCAGTATACGAAATAGTTCGGTTATCTGGAGAAATTTCTTTCCGAAAAAGACTCGGACAAAGAACTGCCATTTTCGGAAAGGAGCACCGCGTGAAATTAAGAAGACCGAATCACAGATCGTGTGTCTTGGGTACGGCACAATTCTTAAACAGAAAAATGACGCGGGAAATAAATCCCCGCTAGCATGTGTACACATAAACTGACTGGATGAACCAACCAAAAGAGACGAAAACGAAATTGCGAGACATCTGAGGACTTATTCTGAGGTCTTCCGTTTGGGACGGATAGACCATACTCAACCATAGGAAAGGAGAACAATTCATGTCAAAATGTAAGTTTTGCGGGTCAAGTTCTTTTGGTTCATGTAGCAGCAGTCCACACAAAAAACATGAACATACCGGAATGGATGAAAAGAAGTGTGTTTTTTGCGGATCATCTTCCTATGGCTCTTGCAGCAATAGCCCCTTCAAAAAACATCAACATGGCAGTGGAGCAAACAAATGTGTGTTCTGTGGTTCAACGTCAACTGGATCGTGCAGCAATAGCCCTCATAAAAAGCATGAAAAATGACGCTGTAAAATCTTTCCGCTCAGCGCGAAAACTTGCGGGCGGAAATGTTTTATTTTTTGTTGAAATTTAGCTCGCAAGTCGGAAATTTGAGTAATAAGCGGATAATGCGTCAGAAATCGCCGGGTGGAGTATTCGGCCACCCGGTTTTTTTAGCGCAACCGGAAAAGCGATTTCTTATCACCACCTCACCATGGCAAGAAAAGAATGACTATCTCGATTATGCCATTTGATTCGAGTGGAATATTTAAATAATCGAACTTGGTGATGCTGTATTGACAGATCAGATATTTCAGGCCTTTTGGGCAGGCGCATGAAAAAACTAATAACAATAAGGAATGATCTGTGGATCCACATCTAAATTTATTCTACTCCTATCAAAAAGGTGACAGCGATGATATTGAAGGGCAAAAACGCCTTGAAGATAACCTTACACGTGCTTTCCTTGTTACTCTGGCGCAACTGAAGGATGCTGAACCAGTCAAATTTTGCACAGTTCTGACAATGTTGTTGGGGATGAATAGCCATGAAATTGCCCCACAAGATGTTAGCTTTGGAATCCAAAACCTAAAGGCTGACGAATTGAAAAAAATAAGGAGAACGAAAAGAAAAATAATTCTTACAATTGGAGGAAGTCCTTTCGGGGCAGAATCTTTTTACAACAAGTTGGATAAGTTTAAGAATGACATTGATTATTTTGAAAACCTAACAAATGATGAACGAAAAAACCAGTTGTCTAAAATACGTTCTTATCAGAGGCAGTTAGAAAAGACTGAGGCCAAAGAAAGTGCAGTTACGATTGGGGGGAAATTTTACGAATATCCCAACCTACCGACACTTTATGAACTTTTACATGAATGTCGACCTGACGGATGGATTCACTCAAAACATTTTGTTGTCTTAATTGAATCAAAAATTGGTAATGCCCCTCAAAACGAACATCAAATTTATCGCCATCTTTCCAGCGAAAAAGGATTTAAATTAAAACGTGACGACATAACAAACATTTTTGATAATTTGCATATACATAAAACCTGGGAAGATATTGGGATTGTGCTCACGCGCGTTGCTCCCCAAAATCCAGTTGTCAAAGAATTTTACAGGTTTCTAATAATTGTGGGAGAAATCATGGGATTAAACGAAATTATTGATAATGAGTTTAATGAAGAAATTATTAACAAACAGTTTCCGTTATTTTTGAAAAACCTGGACAAAAAAATAAAAGAATTTAACAAGGGACTTGTTAGGGGAAAGCGACCGAAGGAAAATTTATGGGATTATTACGGTCTTGGGAAGGATGCGGGGGGCAATGTTTGTAAAAATCCCCATTATTCTATTTATTTTACCCGTCAAGATATGGGGATTTCTCTGACCATTTCAGATGGCAAACATCAACAGATGAGAAAATTTTTGAAGAGTGATAACCTTTTAGATTATCTTACAAAAATTGCTATAAAAATTGATGATCAATTCACGAGGCAACGAATTGTTCTTGCATTACGAAATTACAGGATTGTTGATCACATAAAAGGACAGCAGAGAGGATCACGACAGAACACCTTTGATTTTGAATTTGTTCTTTCTGAAATCGTCGGAAAGAAAAATAGTCGCTCGTTAGAAAAAGATATAAGGAAGGTTCTAAATAACATGGCAGAATGTGCTTGTTTTGCAAAGCAGTTGGATTTTGGTTATAGGATTTTACTTCCAGACTTTGGGAAGGAGCCCCGAAAGGGTGGCTTGTACGAAGCTAATGTGAATTTACTTAATACGGATAATGTACTTGTCGATCTCTATAGTGAATTTATTAACGAAACCAAGGATCTTTTCGATTTGATTTTGAAAAACCCCAAATAAAACCTCATTCCATGCCAGTTATCAATCTTATAGTCCCAAATAGAAACCTCGGATTCACGGCCATCTTCGCGGTTCAATACACCTCATAAAACCCTTGTGTCCCCAACCGGTGAACCTTCATGAGGTTGGTGGTGCCCGGTGCTGACACCGGGCTGCCCATGGTAATCACAACCATGTCTCCTTTTTGAAGTGCGCCGTGTTCCAGCACGGTTTTTTCAACGGTGCAGATCTGCTCCTCGGTATTGCCGGCAATGGCGACCAGAAAGGAGCTTACCCCCGAATAAAGGGCCATCCGCCGTTGCACCGAGGCGGACGGTGTGACCGCGTAGATGGGCACGGGTGGGCGGAACTTGGCAACAAGGGCCGCGGTGCTGCCTGTCTGGGTAAAGGCAAGAATAGCCACGGCATCGACCTCTTCCGCGGTCCGGCATGCGGCGCGGCCGATGGCCTCGGGCTGGAGCCGCAGTCCCCCGGTTTCAAACAGAATCCGGGCCTTATCCCGCATGGAGGCGTCTTTCTCAACATCCAGGGCCACCTGATGAATGACGGTAACCGCGTTTACCGGATACCGGCCGATCGCGGTTTCTCCCGAAAGCATCACCGCATCGGTTCCGTCGAGAATCGCGTTGGCGATGTCCGATGTTTCCGCCCTGGTGGGCCGGGGGCTCTCGATCATGCTCTCCAGCATCTGGGTTGCGGTGATGACCGGCTTGCCGGCCAGATTACATTTCCGGATAATTCCTTTCTGGATAAGAGGAACCTTTTCCGGCCGCATTTCAACGCCAAGATCCCCACGGGCAATCATGATCCCGTCGGCCGCAGCAAGGATGGAATCAAAATTTTCCACCGCCTCGGGCCGCTCGATCTTGGCGATCACCCGAAGGCCCGACCTCCTGCTGTAGAGGATCTTCTTGATCTCGTCAATCTCGGCCGCGCTTCTCACAAAGGAGAGAGCAACATAATCAAGCCCTTCCTCGATACAGAAATCCAGATCTTCCAGATCCCTTTCGGTGATGGCCGGGGTTGCAATCTTGACCCCAGGCAGGTTGATGCCCTTATGGTCGCCGAGCAACCCCCCGGTCACCACCCGGCACAGGACGTCCGCGTCGGAAATCACCCGCTGCACCTCCAGCTCGAGAAAACCGTCAACCATCAGGATCCGGTCTCCGGGAACAACCTCCCGGGGCAGGGCGGAGTAGCTGGTTGGAATCATCTCCGCGGTGCCGATGAGGTCCCTGGTTGTCACGGTCACCATCGCGCCCCGCTCGATCATGACCCCACCGTCAGCCATGACCCCGGTCCGGATCTTCGGCCCCTGAAGATCCCCCAGAATTGCGGTGTTTTTATCAAGCCGGCGGGAGTGCTCCCTGATCCGTTCAATCCAGAGTTTCTTTTCCCCATGATTACCATGGGAAAAATTCAGCCGGCAGACATCAACACCCGCGCCGAGAAGCTCGGAAAAGCACGCCTCATCGGCGCAGGCAGGCCCGACAGTTGCAACGATCTTTGTCCGTCTATATGGTACCATGGATACGCCTCTTGCCGCCGAACCGCGCGCTGGAAGAAAAACTGGAAAACATGCCTATTCGAGTGAAGATTTTTTCAGGGCATCTGGAAGTTTTGCCCGCGGGGCATCCTCCGTCAACCTGCCCGCAAGGGTATTCACGCCAGGCGGCGGAGGAATCGAGCACCGGCGGCCCCGGATCACCGGCAGGTGGCCACTGGTGACGCTCAGGAATAGAAATTATTGGCTGATCCGCAGGATCATCTCCAGAACCGTATCAGTATCAAAAGGCTTGTCGCAGATACCTGACACCCCTGCCTGCTGCACCGCTGCCAGACGACTTTCATTCTGCTCGCTGGTGACCATGAGGATCGGGAGATACGGCTGGTTGCTTTGCGTGCGGATATAGCGAATCAGCTTGTCTCCATCCATCTTTGGCATATTGTAGTCGGTGAACACCAGGTCAAAGGTCTGCCGCTCCAGTATTTCAACTGCCTCGATGCCGTCTTCCGCCTCGGTGATGCGCGAAATCCCCATGTTTGTCAGAACTCGGCTGATATGTTTGCGGGCCATGAGGCTGTCATCAACTACCAGCACCCTGAGAACAGTGAAATCCACCTGTTCACCCACCGCCGAACCGGTATCAATGAATCGGGTGGTTCCAACCAGCGCCTTGCGCATGTCCTCGGAAGTAAAAGGCTTGGGCAGTATTGCGACAATGCCCGCCTGCCGGATGGGATCGAGCTTGGCAAAAGACGTTTCGGTGGATATCAGCATGAAGCAGATATCCTCCAGTGCGGGATCCGATCGCATGACTCCTATCAACTCGGTTGCGGTCATGTCCGGCAGGTACATCGAACTGGCCACCAGATCGGGCGGATACCTGCGCATGAAGGCCAGGGCCTCGGCGCCATTGGTGCAGAACTCACTATTTCTGACCTCGAGTTTTTTTAACTGATCCTCAATAAAACGCGCCGTGGTCATTGAAGGCTCGACAATCACGATCGAAAGGTCACTGATGGCTAATAGCTTCATGATTCTCTCTGGTTTTGGGAGCAGGTCCCGTTTACGAAGGAATAAAGCATTCTTTCCCGGATTTGTTTGAACCGGTGCCGTCTTTGCAAGAATTCTGTTCCACCCGGGTCGCGCTGTCAACAAAAAAGCCACGTCCCGCGAATTCAAGGGCACAGACCGGCTGTTGCACTTTCCGGCAATTCATGTTTTTTTATCCGCGGTAAAATCCATGAAAACCCGTTGCCACAGGAGCAACCAGTTTCACAAACAGCCATCTTAACCAAAAGGAATGAGAGACCATGAGCGAGGAGTTTGAAATCCAGGAAGTGACCCTTGCAGACGCGCTGCAGATGCAGATTTACACCAACCAGGCCCTGATTGATCTTCTGGTGGACAAGGGAATTGTCACCTACCAGGAGATTGTGACCAGGGTCGAGGAATTAAAGGTTGAACACCGTTTCGAGATCTCAGGGCTTCCCGAACAGTAACGGGAAAAAGGTTGCCCATGAAACATGACGGCCTGTTCCTGATCATTCTTTCCCTGTTTCTTCTGGTGTTGATCCTGCTCACCGTGCTGTTCGGCAAGGGTAAGAGCCGCCACGGCGTGGGCAGGATCACCCCTCCGGCATCAGTCTCGTCCGTCTGCTCCTGAAAAACCTAGCCGCGCCCGGCTGAATTGAGAATATCAGCGGCCCGGAGGATTTCTTCTTCGGCAAGATAATAATGAGGCGCCAGGCGAAGATACCCGGCCCGGGGCGAGGTGACGACCCCATGGTCAAGAAGATTCCGGGCAAGGGCCTCAACGTCCCCGGGATATTTTACCGCCAGGATTCCAGAACGGTGGCACGGCTCAAAGAGAACCGGAGAAAAAAACTCCCGGTCAAGCCGCTCAGCGAGCAGCTCGGTCCGCTGGAAAACCGCGTCCCGGATCCCCTCAATCCCCACGCTGAGATGGCATTCCCGCTGGCACACCTCCAGGGCCCCGGCCAGTGAGATCGGGGCGGTACTGTACTCAAAACGCTTGGCTGTTGCATGGGGCTGCCAGCGGTGGTCCAGATACTCCTGGCCCTGGATCATGGTCTCCGCCCCGACCATGACCGGCTTGAGCTTGTCGCGAAATTCCCGGGAGGTATAGAGTAATCCGGTGCCCACCGGCCCCATCAACCATTTCCAGCCGGAGGTCGCCACTGCCGCCACCCCCCACTCTTCAGGGTAGAGTGGCAGACACCCCATGGACTGGGCCGCGTCAACGATGAGATCAATACCGCGGTCGCGGCAGAATTTCCCCAGTTCGCAAAGATCAGCGGCAAAACCGCTGGCAAACTGGACATGACTCACCGCCACCACCCGGGTTTTTCCCGTGACCATTTTCTCGAGATCATTCATGTCCCAGCCGCAGGGACCGCCGGGGCAAGCGGAGCGGCCGACATTCCTGTCCGGCAGCAGGTCAACGGAGACCCCGCGTCCTTGCTGGAGGATCCAGGGGTAATGATTGGCAGGATATTCATGGATATAACTGATGATGCGGTCCCCTTCGGCAAAGGGATAGCCATTGGCAAGCAGACATATCCCCTCGGTGGTATTCCGCTGAAAGGAGAGGTTGGCTGGTGCGGTTTTGAGCAGCGCGGCGGCCGCGACACGCAGGCCTTCCAGTATCTGAACATACCGTGCGCCAAGGAGAAGCCCATGGTCACGCTGCAGTTCGCACAGCTCTTTTTCCCGTTCCGCGGCCAGGGGAAACAGTGGTGAGATGGCGCAATGGGCGAGATATATCTTCCGGATATCCTGCAAACGGCTTCCCCTTTTATCGTCTTGAAAAAAAACCGGGTTTATCCGGTGGCACCCAGATCCATGTTGCCGCCACCAGCGCCCCGAAAATGGTATACGCGATCACAAAGACCCATGAGTCGCACTCGTAGTAGAGTACTCGACCGAGCCAGTGGCCAACGAAACTTCCCTGATAGCCCTCCTGACCGGCCCGCTCCCGCAGCGCGGATTCCCATTCGGTAAGCGGGCAGAGCCTGCCAAGCCATGCCTGGACCACCACAACGGCAATGGCAAGAAGATGTGCGGAACGAAACCAGAAGTTACGCACCCAGGGCCATCGCAGGAAAAATCCTGCCCCAACGATTAAAAGCCCGCAGACCACAAAAAAAACAAAAATAACGTGAACCGCAAGCACACTGTCGGCAGCTATCTGGTATCCCATGAAACGCCCCCTGTCAATCAGACTGGCGTTTTATCGAGCGGTCCGCCGCTGGGCATCTCCATTTTTTCCGGCTCGCAGAGAAGGGCGCTGTTAATCGCTCCCTTGCCGCATTTCCCGCACTTATAGCGATCGTTGTTGACCCTGTTTCGACAGGTTTTTGCCGGCTCCAGATCCGTGGACCCGCACCAGTCGATCTTTCTCATTTTTGCGGCAGGATTGCAGATATTCCCAGGATCGAGGGCAACCGCGCCGCAGTTGCCGCAACTCCAGGCCGGAGTTTCCTTTGGCATGGGTACGTGGTTCTTTATCTTGGTGTCAAACATACCTCTCCTTTGGCCAGGACGGAAGCACCGTTCCTGATCCTCTTGTTTAAATCTTATGGGCCTCGCATTTCTTTATCCCCTGGCCCCCCTCTCAGTCAAGGCTTCAATCAGTCCGGGCCCAAAATGACCACCCCTTGGTGAACCTTTTTTCATCCCCGGCGGGAAATCATCGGTCACTTCCACTGTCGAACAACAAAACCTCTTAAATTTCATTGCATTATCCGTTGGTTGTGCTAAGAATAAAGATGTCAGCGCGGGAACTGTATATTCATAGCACTTGACGGACTCTCCCTGCTCTAGTCCTGGAACAACCAAAGGAGGCGACCCAATGCCGAGCATTTATGTCGGGAACCTGAACACCCCCCCCACTGAACAGGAAATCCTGGAACTCTTTGAACCCTTTGGCGCAGTCACCTCCGTACGCCTGGCCCTTGACCGTTTCACCGACCAGTTCAGGGGATTCTGCATT